>NZ_BAAARV010000034.1:10774-159965 GCF_039532525.1 Dactylosporangium salmoneum | reverse complement strand
GCGGCCGCGGCCGACGGCCACAGCGGCCCGTCCGCCCCCGCGGGCGCGTCCGCCGCGGGCGCCGTCAGCGACAGCAGCGCCCCCTCGGCCACCACGATCTCGGGCTGCTCGGTGATCGTCGGCGCGATCCCGAGCGAGCGGTGCAGCATCGTCGCCACCAGCGGGATGCGGCTGCCGCCGCCGACCAGCAGCACCCCGGCCACATCGCCGGGCGCCACGCCGGCCTGTCGGATCAGCGCGGCCGTGGTGAACACCGTGCGCTCCAGCAGCGGCTTGGCCGCCGCCTCGAACTCGTCGCGGGTCAGCTGGGCGTCGACGTTGAGCGGCTCCGGCATCTGCAGGACCACCGCGGGCGCCCGGGACAGCATCTCCTTGGCCACCCGGGCGTCGTGCCAGAGCATCCGCCGGTGCCGCAGCGACTCGGCGTCCTGCGCGTCGGCCATCCTGGCCCACAGCTCGGGGTCGCCCGAGGAGTACCGCTCCCCCAGCCACCGCACGATGGTCGCGTCGATGTCGAGCCCGCCGACGTCGGTGAGCCCGTCGACGGCCACCGTCTCGAACCCGACCGGCCGGCGCACCACCACGCTGGCGTCGAACGTGCCGGCGCCGAGGTCGTAGACGACGAGGGCCTTGCCGGTCGGCACCTGCTGGCCGAGCACCGCGGTGAACGCGTGCGCGGCCGCGACCGGCTCCGGCACCAGCAGCGCCGCGCCGAGCCCGGCCCGCTTGGCCGCCTCCGCGAGCACCGCCTTGCGCGCCGTGCCCCACCCGGCCGGGTGGGCCAGCGCGACCGAGAAGTCGTCGGACCCGGCCACCCGCCGCGCCTCGGCGAAGACGAACCGCAGCACCGCCGCGATGAGGTCGGTGACCGCCACCTCGCGCGCGCCGAGCAGGATCGCCTGCTCGTCGATGTGCTGCTTCGGGTTCGGCTCCAGCCCCGCCGGGTCGAACCGCGCGTGGTGCAGCGCGTCCCCGCCGACCACGAGGTCCCCGGGCACGGGGGTGTCCGCCGGGGTCGCGGCGGCGGCCGGACCCGGCTTGGTCGGGGCGAAGACGGCGGACGGGAGCAACGGGTTGGCGTCGAACAGCAGCGGCCTGACGCGCCCGTCGGGCCAGCGCATGAGGGCCACGGTGTTCGAGGTTCCGAAGTCGATCCCGAGCCCGAAGGCCGCAGACATGCCCCCCATCCTAGTTGGGCGGGGAGCCCCCAAACGATCGCGTTTCGGACGGTACGGGCGCCGTCCCGGACAGCTCCCGATAGGCCGCGAGGACGAGTTCGGTCCGCCCGGCCACCTCCGCGATGGGGTCCGCGCCGCCGCCGGCCGCATCGGGCGAGTTGGATGGGCCGGGCAGCCCGGCCGCCAGCAGCGCCCGCACCCGCTCGACCCGCTCGTGCCCGCGCACCGACTGCGACAGCCGCCGTAGCGCACCGACCCGGGCCGCGAACTGCGCGTCCAGCTCCCGCCGGCGCTCCCCGAGGGCGGCCCGCCGCTCGTCGACCTCGGCGAGCAGCGCGGCGTCGGCCAGCCCGGCGGCGGCCGCGTCGAGCTCGTCGAGGTACCCGGCCAGCCGGGCCCGCTCCCGGGCCAGCTTGGCCAGGTGGTAGCCGGTCAGCGCGAGCGTCGGCCCGATGTCGGCCGGCTCCGCCATGGCGCCGAGCGACGACCACCCCTGCCGGATCTCCCCGAGCAGGTCGGCCGCCCCGCGCCACTGCGCCGCCCACTCCCCTTCGAGCCGGACGCCGGGCCCCAGCCGGTACCGGACCACACAACCGACTCCGGCGAGGAGCCCGGCGGCGACGAGCAGCCCGGCCACGGGCGCGATGGGCCACAGCACCAGCCCGGCGAGCGGCACCAGCCAGGCCCACCAGGTCGTGCCGGCCGCACGCCGGGGATCGCGAACCACGCACACGGTTCGCCGCCCCACTTCGTGCCGCCCCATCGGCACATCATGCCCCACCACGGGGCGCTTCCAACCCACCCGCACCCTGCGGCGTCTTATCCCGAAAAGTCGGGCGGCGGCGCGCCCGGATTTGCGCCGCTTCGTCCGATCAGGTCAGCAGCAGGGCGTAGAGCAGGGACTCCGCGATCCAGGCCGCGTACAGCAGCGCCGGCGCCGAGGGGGTGACCGGCGCCGGGGGCAGGGAGACCACGTCGCGGATCCGGGCCCGGGCGCGCGCCGCCGCCCGCTCCGCCGACAGCCGCAACGCCCCCGCGAGCTGGCTGCCGGTGCGCTCGTCGCCGGAGAGGAACCGCGGCAGGAGCGAGTGCTCGCCGCGGGCGGCGACGACCAGCCCCGTGCCGTGGTGGTCGGTCTCGATGGTCACCGCGCCGTGGTGGTCGGCCCGCACCGCGTGCACGTCCGACCAGACCAGCAGCCGGGCGCCGACGCTGCCCACCACGCTCACCCCGGCGCCGTTCCAGCTGACCCGCGGGCGCAGGAACAGGCGCCACCCGGCGAGGCAGGCGGCGGCGACCATGGGGGCGGCGACGGCGGCCGCGGTCCAGTACGACAGCCGCGGCAGCAGGTGCGCCAGCAGCACGAGGAACGGCCAGGTGGAGCCGACGATCACCGCGTAGCCGGAGAACCGGTTGTGGCGGTGGGTGTGCACCGTCTCCGGGTCCGCCGAGACGTCCTGCGGGCGCAGCGCCATGATCTCCTCGGGGCGCAGCGGGAGGCGGGCGGCGTCCACGGACGCGTCCGGGTCGGCGCCGCCGAACATCGGGGCGAAGCGGCCGCTGCGGACCGGGCCGCGCGGGACCAGCAGCTCGCCGTCGACCGTCACCGCGCACCACTGGCGCTGGGCCGGCACGCCGAAGAGGACGCCGGGTCGGATGTCGTCGGAGCCGTGGCGGGTCAGGGCGAAGAACTCGACCAGGGCCGACTCGCCGGGGCGGGCGTCGGTGGCGTAGACGGCGACCCGGCCGCCGAGCGCCCAGACGTACACCTCGGTCGCCGGCTGCTCCCCCGCGAACAGGGCGCGGGCGGCGACGCCGCGGGCGCGGGCGCGGGCCAGGCAGGCGGCGGCCAGGGCGGCCAGCAGCACCGCGAGGCTCAGCCAGCCGCTGGTGTCGTAGGGCTCGCTGACGAGCTGGAAGAGCCCGTCGCCGGCGACCAGGACGGCGACGTGCGAGCCGACCGGGTGCTCGGCGGCCTCGGCGACGGTGACGCGGGCGGTGCCGCCGGGGAGGCGCACGTCGAGCGAGTACGGGTCCGGGTGGCCGGTGACCTCCGCCGTGACCCGCGCGGCGCCGTCCAGGCGGGCATCGGCGCGCTCCTGCGCCCGCAGCGACCCGGCGGTCACGCCGAGCGCCCCGAGTAGCAGCAGTACCGCGAGCAGCCGCCAGCCCGTGCCGTACCGCGGCAGAGCGGAAGGCACCGGGGGCGCCCGGTGCGACGTGGTGGCCGCCCACATCTCGGCCCCGCTGCCCAACCCGGGCGGGGCCAGGCGCGCGGCGACGAAGGCGAGCACGACGAGCGCCGCGTCGGCGCCGGTGACCCAGGCCGGGGAGGCCAGGTCCGGGTGCGCGACCTGCCACAGCACGTCGGCGGCGAGGAACGCCCCGGCCAGCCAGGCGGTCACCGGCAGCGACACGAAGGCGACCAGCGGCAGGGCGCAGATCAGGCCCAGCAGCACCGCGTTGAGGTCGTCGGGGCCGCACGGGGCGGCGTCGCTGCACTCGATCGGCGGGTCGTAGACCAGGTGCAGCGCGACGGCCGCGATCGCGGCCGCGGCCACGAGGAACGCGCGGGCGCGGCGGCGGCGCGCGGGGCGCACGGTCCAGCCGAAGACGTCGGCGGTCAGCAACGGGGTCATGTGCCGCCATTCTCCCGAGCGCGCGCCACACGGCCGCCACGGGGTGCCGCCGAAGCCGAGGGAGAGAGCGAGTTCCGGGCGATTTGTACCCGTGGACCAGTCGTGATGTTCACGGTAACGTCCCTCCGTGAAAGCGCTCTCTCACATTCGTGGCGCGTCAAATCCCGTCTCGCGAGGCCGACGCCCTGGGCCAAGGACCAGGTCAGGCGGCGGTCCCGCAACCTGTCGGCGGGACGGCGCCCACCATCGGAAAGTAGGTCGCGTTTCATGGCATTGGTCCCCGCCAGGTCCGCCGGGTCAGCACCGCAGGGGCGCCGGCACCGCCGGTGGTTCGCCCTCGGCGCTGCCGTCCTGCTGACCGCAGTCGCCGCCGTCTCCACCCCGGGCGCCGCGGCCGCGTCCCCCTCGAAGTCGAGTGGCCAGCCCGACTTCGGCCCCAACGTCAAGATCTTCGACCCGTCGATGACGGTGGAGCAGATCCAGACGACCGTCGACGCCATCCACTCGGAGCAGGTCGACAACGAGATGGGCACGCAGCGCTACACGCTGCTGTTCAAGCCCGGCACGTACGGCACGGCCGACCACCCGCTGATCTTCCAGGTCGGGTACTACACCGAGGTCGCCGGCCTCGGGCTCAACCCCACCGACGTGGTCATCAACGGCCACGTCGACGTGTACAACCGCTGCCTCGCGGCCGACAACTGCCTCGCGCTGGTCAACTTCTGGCGCTCGCTGTCCAACCTCACCATCAACGTGGCCGGCGAGTCCGGCTGCCGCTCCACCGGTGAGTTCTGGGCGGTGTCGCAGGCGGCGCCGCTGCGCCGGGTGAAGGTCAACGGCAACATGACCTTCATGGACTACTGCACCGCCGGCCCGCAGTACGCCAGCGGCGGCTTCATGTCCGACTCGGTGACCGGCTCGCTGGTCAACGGCTCGCAGCAGCAGTTCCTGGTCCGCGACAGCAACATCGCGTCGTGGTCCAACGCGGTGTGGAACCAGGTGTTCAGCGGCACCGTCGGCGCCCCGGCGCAGCAGTTCCCGAACCCGCCGTACACCACCGTGGACGCCACCCCGGTGAGCAAGGAACGGCCGTTCCTGTACGTCGACGCGCAGGGCAAGTGGAAGGTGTTCGTGCCTTCCGTGCGCAAGAACTCGTCCGGGGCGACCTGGGCGAACGGCCCGACCGCCGGCAAGTCGCTCCCGATCTCGGACTTCTACCTGGCCAAGCCGTCCGACTCGATCACCGCGATCAACATCCAGCTGGCCCTGGGCAAGAACCTGATCTTCACGCCCGGGGTGTACAATGTCGACCGCTCGATCCTGGTCTGGCGGCCCGACACCGTGGTGCTCGGCATGGGCATCGCGACGCTGACCGCGGTCAACGGCGCGGTCCCGATGTGGCTGGCCGACAGCAAGGGCATCGACGTGTCCGGCCTGATGATCGACGCCGGCACCGTCAACTCGCCCGCGCTGATGCAGGTGGGCACCAAGCTCGGCGGCGCGCTCAACCTGGGCGACCCGAACGATCCGACCGTGCTGCACGACGTGTTCTTCCGCGTCGGCGGCCCGCACGTCGGCAAGGCCGACGTGAGCCTCGAGGTCAACTCGGACAACGTCATCCTGGACGACATCTGGGCGTGGCGCGCCGACCACGGCGTGGCGGGCTCGGTCGGCTGGGATATCAACACCGGGCGCAACGGCGTCATCGTCAACGGTGACAACGTGGTCGCGACGGGGCTGTTCGTCGAGCACTACCAGCAGTACAACGTCATCTGGAACGGTGAGCGCGGCAAGACCATCTTCTTCCAGAACGAGCTGCCCTACGACCCGCCGAACCAGGCGGCGTGGCAGCACAACGGCGTGCTCGGCTGGGCCGCGTACAAGGTCAGCGACAAGGTGAAGACCCACGAGCTGTGGGGTGGCGGCAGCTACATCTTCACCAACGTCGACCCGACGATCCACGCCGCGCACGGCTTCGAGGTTCCCAACAAGCCGGGCGTCAAGCTGCACGACGTGCTCACGGTCAACCTGAGCGCGGGCACGATCGACCACATCGTCAATGACACCGGTGCGCCGGTGAACAACGACGCGATCGGCGTGCCGTCCTACCTGGCCAGCTACCCGGCCAGCTGATCGCACGAAGCGGCGCCCGGTCTCTTGCGAGGCCGGGCGCCGTTTCTTTGTGCTCAGCCCGTGTAGCCGGCGAAGATCTTCGAGAACTCGTACGGGGTCTGCGGCACGTTGGTGCACATGTACAGGGCCCCATTGCAGGCGTTGCGGTCGCGGGTCGCCTCCCAGAAGGAGAGCATGCCCAGGTGGTTGGTCTGGGCGAAGGAGACCAGCTGGCGGGCGTCGTTCTGGTCGTACGTCCCGCCGTCGTCGTTCTTGCCGAGCATCGGCGTGACGCCCAGCATGCGCCAGACCTGCGCGTCGGTCTTGCTCGGGTACAGCCCCTTGAGCTGGGTGAAGGTCGACTGGGCAGCCTGCACCGCGAAGTTGCCGTAGTCGCCGCTGGAGCGCTGGTAGTCCATCGCCATGACGTTGACCAGGTCCAGGTTGACCCCGGCGTCCCGCGCCGAGCGCACCACGTTGACCCCGTCGCTGGTCAGCCCCTCGGGCAGCACCGGCAGGGTCAGCGAGATCTTGACGTTCGGCCGGGCCGCCTGCAGCAGGGCCAGCGCCTGCGACCGGCGGGCGATGGTGGTCGGGTCGGCCACCGCGGCGCCCTCGATGTCGAGGTCGATGT
Source organism: Dactylosporangium salmoneum (assembly GCF_039532525.1). Classification (NCBI taxonomy): domain Bacteria; kingdom Bacillati; phylum Actinomycetota; class Actinomycetes; order Micromonosporales; family Micromonosporaceae; genus Dactylosporangium; species Dactylosporangium salmoneum. The sequence continues at coordinate 153,402 of NZ_BAAARV010000034.1, read as the reverse complement.
ACTTCAGGCTGTAGGCGTCGACGACGGCCTGGTACTCCGCCTCGACCGCGGCCGGCGTGGAGCAGGCCTGCGCCAGCTCGATGCCGCTGGCCCCGCCGAAGGAGATCTTCACGTCCCCGCCCCGGGCCCGGATCGCGTCGATCTGGTCCTTGGCCCAGGCGGCCCGCGGGTCGTAGGCGTTGAACCACGAGGCCTTGCAGCCCGCGCTGTTGACGAACGCGAGCGTGAAGTTCTTCAGGTTGCCGCCGGTGGCCATGTCGGTGAGCGTCGGGGTGGGCCAGGCGCCCATGTCGACGTACGGCGCGACCGCGAGGGTCGTTCCGCCGCCGCCCCCGCCCCCGCCGCCCCCGGCCTGCGTGGTCGCGCTGACCTGGTTGCTCGCCGCCGAGGTGTTGCCGGCCGCGTCGCGGGCCTTCACCGTGAAGGTGTAGGCGGTCGACGCGGAAAGGCCGGAGACGGTACCGCTGGTGCCCGTCACCGACGCCGCGAGCGTGCCCGCGCGGTAGATGTCGTACCCGGCCACCCCGACGTTGTCGGTCGAGGCACCCCAGGACAGGCTGACGCTGCTGGACGTGGTCCCGGTGACCGCCAGGTTCGTCGGCGCCGTCGGGGCCTGCGTGTCCACCACCCCGGCGCACGAGGCACCGTTGATCTTGCAGTTGGCCGGCTTGCCGGACCCGGAGACCAGGAACCCGAAGGTGGTCGACGCGCCGGGCGCGAGGTCCCCGTTGTACGTCCGGTTCGTCGCGGTCACGTGCGTGCCGCTCTGGCTGGCCAGGGTGTCCCAGTAGCTGCCGAGCGTGGCGCCGGACGGCAGGTCGAACTCGACCTTCCACGTGGAGACGGTGGCGGCCGTCCCGTTCGCGATCGTGTACTTGGCCTGGTAGCCGGAGCCCCAGTCGGAGTCGTAGCTGAGCGTGGCGGTGAGCGAGCCGGCGGCCTGCGCCGGGTTGGCAACGGCCGCGATACCGCCGGCGGTCACCAGCACCGCCGCGGCCGCAAGCGCGAGCCGGAGTCGAGATGCCATGCACTGCCTCCCATGTGAGGTGTCTATCGAGGAGGACCCATTGAGGCACAACGATAAAGAAACTTAACTAAAAGTCAATGCCCCGCCCACACCCGGCACCGCGAAGCGGCCAGGTAGCAGGCGGGGGCTCACCCAGGGCGGCGGCGACCTCGGCCCGGATCAGGTGGCCGCCCAACGCCAGCCACCACAGGGAGAGCAGGTGCCGGCAGCCGGCGTCGAGCCAGCGGGCGGCCTCGGCGACCTCCCGCTACCCCTGCGTGAGTTCCCGGCGCAGCGGAGCGTGGCCCACGAAGCCGGCGCCGGGAACGGGGCGGTCCTGCAGGGAGGTCGCGGCGAGGCGGCGGGAGCGGGCGGCGGTCAGTTCCATCGCACGCACGCCATCAACGGACCTGCGCGGGGGCGGCCGGACAAGACTTCTAATGAAGCCAGGAAGCGGGGTCGGCGTCGAAGATGGTCTCGGTGAAGGTCCAGCGGTGGCCGGCGAGGTCCTCGCACTGGTACTGCCGCTCGCCGTACTCGAAGTCGGTCGGCTCCATGACGATGCGCGCGCCGTGGGCCCTCGCCAGCTCACAGTGCGCCCGGGCGTCGTCGACCCGCACCATCACCGCGTGGGTCACGCCCTCGCCGGACGGGGGGCGGCGGTCGCTGCCCGTGTCGGCCACGATCACCGCGCCGGCCCCGAAGGTCAGCTGCGAGCGGTGGTCCTCGCCGATGCGCAGGCGCTCGGCGAAACCGAAGGCCGCCGTGAGCCATGCCACGGCCGCCCGCACGTCCGGGTAGGTCAGCACCGGCATCACCTGAGCGGCCGGAATACTGCGGTTTTCATGCATGCCGATGAGTCAACCACCGGCGGCCCGGGCTAGAGAATGAATCGCTTGTCTGCGAGCGGTCCGGCCGGGCCCACCTCGACCGGGAGCCAGAAAAGGTCCTCCGAGGCGTCCTCCGGCTCGACGCTCACCTGCTGTTCCCTCGCGTCCTTGCTGAACACAGCGCTGTCCATGTCACGGGGGCTACCCCTTGTGGGTACTTACAAACACATTGCGAAAATCATCACTTCCTGAGCCCCGGATCCGTAGTCCCGCGTGCGCTTCTCCAAGGTCAGGCCGGTCTTCTGGGCGACGCGCTGGGAGGCCACGTTGTCGGGGTGGATGATCGCGATGAGCCGGCGCACGCCGAGCGCGTCGCGGGCGTGGTCGCGGCAGGCGATGGCGGCCTCGGTGGCGAGGCCGCCGCGCTGCAGGCCGGGCGCCACGTGGTAGCCGACCTCGACCTCGTCGACGCCGTCGACGCGCTGGATGGTGAGCCCGCAGTCGCCGGCGAACGCGCCACCGTCGCGCAGGTGCATGATCCACAGGCCATGGCCGTCCTGGCGGTAGCGGCGCTGGTTGACCTCGATCCAGCCGAGCGTCTCCGACCGGGTCTTCGGGCGGGGGTAGTACCGCATCACGGAGGCGTCCCCGAGCAGCCCGGACAGGTCGTCCAGGTCGCCCGGGGTCATCTCGCGCAGGACGAGCCGCGGGGTCTGCGGGACGGCCATCACTCGATGTACAGGTTGACCACGGCGCTGATCGGCAGGGCCAGCATCACCAGGAGGAAGGCCAGGAGGGCGGCGGCCCCGCGCTGCTGCTCAGCGTGGATCGTCTTCAGGGTGCACGCGCCGGTGAGCACGAACCAGTCGATGAGGTACCGCGCCACGTACAGCCCCACGTAGGCCACCCCGAGGGCAACTCCGAAGCCGGCCAGGCTGTCGGGCCAGGTGGTGAAGTCGCCGGCCATGGCCCCGTAGAGGATCAGGCCGACCGCGGTGAGCACGCCCGCCGACTCCATGCCCTCGGTCACCCCGCCGGTCGCCATCTCGGCCCGCAGGTTGCCGTACGAGACCAGGCTGTGCAGGTAGAAGGCGATGACCAGGCCGGCGATCCCGGCGACGGTGAACACGGCGATCGACGTGAGCGAGGTGCGCAGGTTGGGCGCGTGGCCGATGAAGGTGGCCCGCACGACCAGGGCCAGGCCGAGGTAGAAGCCGAGCCGGACCAGGCCGACCGACAGCGGCACGGCGTTGAGCTCGCCGATCTTGGTGGCCCGGGTGCGCAGGATCATCCAGTCGGTGATCCAGAAGCCGAAGATCGCCAGGAGGGTGGCCCAGACGACGCCGCCGCCGACCCAGGCCAGCGAGCTCCAGCTGTGCAGGTCCTGGCCGACGAGGCTGGACACGCCGATGACCTGCACGGCGACGAAGCCGACCCGCTGGACCAGGTAGCCCCAGTTGGCCCGCTGCCACAGCTCGTAGTGGTCGTCGAACGAGGTGGCCGCGTTGAGCAGCCACCAGCCGCCGCCCAGCGCAAAGATCACGATGAGCACCTGGAGCACCGCGATCAGGGCGGCGGTACCGTTCATGCCGTCACATCCTCATTGGGACGAATCTATGCCTAATGAATGCGAGTCTTTGGTTACTGCGAGAAATCAATGGTGTGCGGGACGAAATGGCTCAGGTTGTCGGTGATGAGGCCCGCGCTCTCCCGGATGCCGAGGCCCGCCGGCTCGCCGTCGATCATCCATACGCCGAGCACGGGATGCCACTCGCCACCCCGCGGATCCGGGTACGCGGGTAGCGGGGCGAAGGCCTGGCACACGTAGGGGCCACCGTAGTCGCCGGGGGCGCTGGCCACCGTGACCCCGTCGACCACGATCTGGACGTTGGCGCCCTCCCGCCCGAGCAGCGGCTTGCGCACGTAGGACGTCATCCAGCCGGGCTTCTCCGACTCGAAGTACGCCGGCAGCAACAGGTCGCGGCGCTCGGGGTCGTCGCCGTACAGGTGCCACAGCACCGGCAGGAGGCCCTTGTTGCTCCAGAGCATCTTGTAGGGCGGCTCGATCCAGACGGTGCTGTCCCGGCGCGGGTCCGCCATGTCGCGGAAGCACTGCTTGGCGAACTGCTCCTGCAGCATCCACTCCCACGGGTACAACTTGAAGATGACGTCGATGTGCTGCCCGTCGGGGTCGTAGAAGCGGTCCCCCGCCTGCACGTCGCCGGCCCCGATCTGGTCCATCCAGATGAACTTCGTGCGGTACCCCATCGGCTCCAGCGCCTGCCGCGCGGTCTCCATGAGGTACTCGGTGTTGAACAGGTCCTCGCCGCTGTCCTCCTCGCGGTCGCACGCGAAGTGGATGGTGACCGGGCTCAGCAGGTGGGTGCGGGCCTGGCGCAGCCGGGTGACGTTGCGCTTCCACGCCTCGACCAGCCCCTCGTGGATGAGGTTCCACTGGTCCTTGCCCTGGCCGGTCTGCTCGTGCCAGTACCACTGGGAGATGGCCGCCTCGGGAAGCGCCGTCGGCGTGTCGGCGTTGAACTCCAGCAGCTGCGGCCGGCCCGCGTACTCGCCCGCGTAGCGCAGGTCGAAGCGGCCGTAGACGCTCGGCGAGAAGTCGCCCTTGGAGCGGCCGCCCGGCTCGGTCTCGTCGTCCCACCAGGTGCGCTTGATCTGGTCCCAGGCGAGCTCGGGGATGCCCAGCAGCTGGAACATGTTGTGGTCGACGATGAAGTCGCCGGCGGCGACGCACATCTCGAACAGCGTCGCCGCCCCGGTCGACAGCGCGTCGATCTCGGCCGACGTGAAGTCGTAGAACGGGCCCTCGCGCCAGTAGGACATGGTGCCGCCGTCCGGCGTCGGGGTGTCGTTGTAGACGACCCCCTGCGTGGCGAGCTGCTGGCGCCAGTCCGGCCGGACGATCCCGTCGGCGATGCGGCGCACGTCAGCTCCCCGAGCTGCCGTGGCTGCTGCTGCCGAAGCCCCCCGAGCTCACGTGGCCGTTGCTCACGTGCCCGGTGGCGGGCAGGCCGGCGTTCGAGCGGCCGATCGAGTCGGTCGAGGAGACCCGGCTGCCGCCGCTGAGGCGGTAGCCGGGCATCCGGCCGCGGCCGTAGCTGCCCGTGTAGTAATAGTGGCCCGGTGTGCCGTCGTCGCAGCGTGCGTCGGGCACGACCACGCCGTTCTGGTCCGCGCAGTAGGTCTGCTGCTCGCGGCCGCACGCGGCCAGCCCGCCGGTGGTGGCCAGTGCCGCCAGGGCGAGGTAGCTTCGTCCCAGCGGAACCGACTTGGATCGCCTCATCGTCTGCTCCCTCAGGTGTGCCTCTGCACGGTAGATGACCTTCGCAATCGAGGCGACCCGACGGGACAGTGTCCGACAGTGTCGGGTGCAGCGCAAGAGAGCGGGCGTGCTCGTCGCCGTGCACCGGCCGCGGCGCCCAGAAGTTCGCGCCGAGCTGACCCCGCCATACGCTGGGGCCATGGTTCGTGCCGGCCTCAACCGTGCCCTCGTCTGCGCCGCCGCGCTGGACCTCGCCGACGAGCAGGGGATCAAGCAGCTGACGATGACGGCGCTGGCGCGGCGGCTCGGTGTCGCCATCCCCAGCCTGTACGAGCACGTCAAGAACATGGAGGACCTGCTGGACGGGGCGGCGGGCCGGGCCACCGACGAGATCGCCGGCAAGCTCGACGAGGCGCTTCGCGGGAGGACCCGGCTCGCCGCCCTGGAGGCCTACGCGGGGGCGCTGCGGGCCTGGGCCACCGCCCACCCGGGGCGCTACCAGGCGACCAAGCGGCCACTGGGCGACCCGGCGGGCGCGGCGGCCCAGGCGCGGGTCGTGGCCGGCTGCGCCACCCTGCTGCGCGGCTACGACCTGGAGGGCGAGCGGGGCGTGGACGCGGTCCGGTTCGTGCACAGCACGGTGCACGGGTTCATCGACATCGAGACCGACGGCGGCTTCCGCGCCGCCCGCGACCTGGACCGCAGCTGGGCCGGGGTGCTCGCGGCCGTCGACCGGGCACTGTCCAGCTGGCCCGCTACTTGACCTGGCACTCCAGCCGCACGGCCGTCTCCAGGTTGTCGCCGACCAGCACGAGCTCGTCGGCGCACCGCGCGTCGCCGCTGACGGCCTGGAAGCGGTACTTCCCGGGCGCCAGCTCGAAGCGGAAGTGCTCCCCGTCCACGAGCTTGCGGCTGACGATCTGCTCGGTTCCGCTCCAGACGACGACGGTGCCCGCCCGGGCCTGGTCGCTCGGCAAAGGACCGCCGGAGAAGACGATCTCGCCCGTGGCGGTGCCCTTGCCGCCGCACGCCGTCAGCAGGAGCAGGGCGGCGAGCCCGACGGCGGCCAGGAGGCGTGTCATGGGCGGGACGATACCCCGAAATCCACCCGCATCACGGCCCGGCGCTGGGTCGGACGGCTGACCTCGACGAACCCCGCGGCGGCGAAGATGCCGACGGTGCCGACGTAGAGCTCGGCCGGCCACGGCACGTCCGCACCGGGCTCGACCACCATCGGGTAGCCCTCGACCGCCGCCGCCCCGCGGTCCCGGGCGAAGCCGACCGCGGCCCTGGCGAGGGCCCCGCTCACCCCCATGCGGCGGAAGCCGGCGCGGGTGACGAAGCAGGTGACGGCCCACACGCCGGGGTCGTCGCGGTCCTCGTCCCGCCCGGCCCAGGGCACCCGGGCGGTGCGCAGGCGGCGGTAGGCGGCCCGCGGCTCGACCGCGCACCAGCCGGCCGGCTCGCCGTCGAGGTAGGCGACCAGGCCGATGGTGGCCGGGGCGCCGGGGTCGCCGCAGCGGGTCTGCGCGTACAGCGCCGCCGCCCGCTCCTCGACCGGGCCCTTGGCCCAGCCGCTGCCGGTGGTCTTGAAGTACTGGCACTGGCACCGGTGCGGGTCGCCCCGCTCGCCGAAGACCGCCTGCAGGTCCTCCCGGCTCGCCTCGTTGGCCGGCACCGCCGAAATCATGCGCTAATCCTGCACCTGCCGGGCCCGGATCGTGAGCAGACCGGCCAGGTCGACGTCGGAGGAGCGGCCGCCGTAGCCGGACTCGGAGATCAGCCGGGCGCCGAGGACCGCGCTCCAGAAGGTGCGCACCTCCACCGGCGGCGGGCGGTCGACGGTCCAGCCCCGCCGGTCCAGCAGCGCCGCGAGGTAGGTCTCGGCCCGGCGGAAGAGCACGGCGAGGTACGTCTGCGCCACCGGCTGCAGCTCGGGCCGCAGCCGCGTGATCGACATCGCCTGGACCGCCCCCGGCAGGGCGGGCAGGGCCAGCGCGGTGCGGGCCACGGCGGCCCGGAAGCCGTCGGGGTCGCGCCGGCGCATACCGACCGCCTCGAGCCGGGCCGCGTCGCGCAGCAGGGTCGAGAGGGCCGCGTGCACGAAGAGGCCGTCCTTCGAGCCGAAGTAGTAGGTGATCTGGTGGGGGTACGCCTGGGCCGCCCGGGCGATCTCGGCGACGCTCACCGCCGCCGGGCCGCGCGCGGCGAAGAGCTCGGCCGCGCACTGCAGGATGCGGGCCCGGGTGCGCCGGCCGCGGGCCCTGGCGGGCTCGGTGATGGACATTCCATATTTGTATGCGATACAACTAGGTGGTGGGAAGTACTGCTGACGTAGTTGTCACCGGACTCGGCGCCCTGACCCCGATCGGCGCCGACGTGGACTCACTGTGGGAGGGGGCCCTACAGGGCCGCTCCGGCGTAAGACGCATCGATGACCTGCTGGCCGGCCACCCGCGCCTGGAGGAGATGCCGGTGCGCATCGGCGCGCCGATGGCGGTCGCCCCCGACACCCTGCTCGACCGGGTCACCGCCCGGCGGATGGACCGCTGCGAGCAGGCCGCCGTGGTCGCCGCCCGGCAGGCGTGGGCCGACGCCGGCGCCCCCGAGGTCGACGGGGACCGCCTCGCCGTCGTCATCGCCACCGGCATCGGCGGCCTCAACACCCTGCTGGGCCAGGACGACGTGCTGGAGGAGAAGGGCCCCGGCCGGGTCTCCCCGCTGGTCGTGCCGATGCTCATGCCCAACGGGCCGGCCGCCTGGGTGAGCATCGAGCTCGGCGCCCGGGCCGGCGTCTACTGCCCGGTCTCGGCCTGCGCGTCCGGGGCCGAGGCGATCGCCCTCGCGGCCCGGCTCATCCGGCTCGGCGAGGCCGACATCGTCGTGGCCGGCGGCGCGGAGGCGGCGATCGCGCCGCTCACCCTGGCCGGCTTCGCCCAGGCCCGCACCCTGTCCAAGCGCAACGACGAGCCGGAACGGGCCTCCCGCCCGTTCGACGTCGGCCGGGACGGCTTCGTGCTCGGCGAGGGCGCCGGCGTGATCGTCCTGGAGCGGGCCGAGCACGCCGCCGCCCGGGGCGCGCGGGTCCACGGCCGGCTGGCCGGGATCGGCATCACCTCCGACGCCTACCACATCACCGGCCCCGACCCGACCGGCGACGGCCAGGTCAAGGCCATCACCAAGGCCGTGGCCGACGCCGGGCTGAGCAAGGCCGACGTCGGGCACGTCAACTGCCACGCCACGTCCACCCAGGCCGGCGACGTCGGCGAGGCCGTCGGCATCCGCCGGGCGCTCGGCGACCACGTCGTGCTGACCGCGCCCAAGTCCGGCCTCGGCCACCTGGTCGGCGCGGCCGGCGCGGTGGAGGGCATCCTCACCCTGCTGTCGGTCGTGCACGGCATCATCCCGCCGACGCTCAACCTCGAGCAGAAGGAGCCCGACGTGGCCCTCGACGTGGTCACCGGCGAGCCCCGCAAGCTGGAGCTCACCGCGGCCATCTGCAACTCGTTCGGCTTCGGCGGCCAGAACGCGTCGCTGCTCTTCACGAAGGCCTAACTGACCATCCGCTGGTCGGCGAGCTCGGCCAGCCGCACGGTGCACAGGCCGCCCCGCTCGGCCGTCACCTCCGTCACCTGCAGCTGCGTGCCCGGCGCCAGGAGGAACTCCTCCTCGCCGGTGAACGCGGAGAAGTCGCGAATGCCCACGGCCCGGGCCGGGGTGACCTCGAACAGGGTGCGCCGGCCGCGCCCGCCGAGGAAGGCCCGGGCCACGGTCAGCTTCGAGGTGCACGACGACACGCCCCACCAGGTGACCGTCTTGCCCAGCGGATACTGCGCCCGCAGGTCCAAGGCGACCCCGCGCCACAGCGGCTCGGTGCGCACCGGCAGCCGCGAAAGAGCCGAGAAGAGCAGCCTGAGGTACGGCAGGTAAGGCGCGATCTTCCCGCGGTCGGGATCGCGCAGGGTGGCGTTGATGCGCCGGTAGAACGCCGACTCGCAGGTATAGAGGTACAGGGCGGCGACCTCGTCCGCGCTCAGCCCGTGGCCGTCCACGCGCCGGCCGAAGGTGTCCGAGGCCTCGACGTAGTAGTCCAGCCCGGACAGCAGGTCGGCCACCGGCTTGGCCGCCGCCCGGAAGTCCATCAGCGGCGTGGCGAAGACGCCGGTGATCTCCGGCAGCGCCAGGCCCTCGTCCTTCACGCTGGCCAGGCGCTCGAGGTACAGCTGGTGCAGCTCCATCGTCGAGGCGATGAACGCCCCCATGCGCTCGGCGCCCTCGCGCGGGGCCAGCTCGTTCCAGCCCTTGCTGGGCAGCCAGTCGATCGGGTCGGCGCCGAGCGACTCCAGGGCCGCGTTGACGGTGGCGAAGTGCTCGTTGTCGCAGAAGATGTCGCCCTGGGCCGCCGGGTTGGGGTGGTCGATGTGGCGGACCTCGACCCCGGGGTACCGCCGCTGCAGGCGCTGCACCAGGCTCTTCAGGCCGCGGGCGTGCGCGCCCCACCACGCGAACACGACGCCCCGGTCCTGCTCCTCGGCGTCCTGCTTGGCCCGCAGGATCTCCTCGACCAGCCGCTCGACCACCGGCCGCCAGAAGGCGGTGTGCTGATCCGGCCCCATGGCGCCGTCCGCGCTCGCCGTGAGGGAGGCGTTGAGCAGCAGCACGCCCTGCGTGAGCATCGCCTGGAACCACTCCGGCGGCGCCACCGCGTCGCGCTCCTTGAGCAGCTTCCGGATGTCCGCGATCGGGGTCTTCTTCTGGATGCCGTACTTCCACATCGCCGCCGCCTTGATGATGCAGCGGATGCTGACGACCTTGCCGAACTGGCTGTCCGCCCAGTCGTGGAAGGTGTTGTCGAACATGGCGATGCCGGTGGCGCTCTCCGGCCGCGGATAGGGGTTCTGCCCGAAGACCACGACCTTCCACTTGTGCGGCGGGTTGGGCTTCAACGCCTGGAACGTCAGCTCCCGCACCGGCACGATCTGCGGCCCGCGCTGCGGCCCGATGAACGTGCCGGCGTCCGGCTGGGCCTCGATGACCGGCCCGAGCAGCGGCAGCCAGGGCTCGCCCCCGCCCGTGAACAGCTCGGCCAGCTTCAATGGGTCGTCGCTCATCGCCGTACTCCCCCCGCACGCTCCACTGTGGACGTCGCACAGTAGCACCCCGTCGGGTATGTTCTCGCCCCATGACCGTCACGCAGGAAACGCCGACGCTCCGGGTCGTGCTCAGCGACGTCAACGCCAAGGTCGTGCAGGCCTGGCTGTCCGCCTTCGCCGACACCCCGGGGGTCGAGATCGTCAAGGGCTCCCTCCTCAACCAGCAGGTCGACGCCTGGGTGAGCCCGACCAACTCGCTGGGCCGGATGGACGGCGGCGTGGACGCGGTCGTCAAGCGCCACCTCGGCGCCGGCATCCAGCTGCGCGTGCAGCAGGCCATCCGCGCCCAATTCGGCGCCACCCTGCCCATCGGCGGCGCCGTCTGCGTCCCGTCGGGCGCGGCCGTCCCGAAGTACCTCATCTCGACCCCGACCATGCACGGCTCCGCCGAGAACGTCCGCGAGACCCTGAACGTGGCCCTCGCCTGCGCCGCCGCCTTCCAGGCCGTGCACATGCAGAACGCGGCCGAGCCGGGCAGCATCACCTCGGTGGCCCTGGTCGGGATGGGCGCCGCCACCGGCAAGGTCCCGCCGCAGGTCTGCGCCAACCTGATGTGGGCCGGCTACACCCTCTTCGGCGAGCACTCCTTCGACGACTACGACGAACTGCGCGCCACCGTCCAGGACCAGCTGGGCGACATCGACACCCGCCCGCGCACCGGCCGCATCCGCATCACTCCCCCGGCCCCGCGGACCTCCCGCCGCTGAGCTCGCGCCCGGCGACCAGGACCGGCGGCGGTCGGTGTCGGTACGGGCGTGGAGGACTTCCGGATCGCGACCAACCGGTGCCGCAACGCCCGTCGGCCGGCCGACCGGCGGGCGTTGGGGTAGGACGTGCCCGATGTCGAGCCGCCCGAGCCGACGCGGCTCGGCGAGGTCGTGTGGCTCCAGCCGATCCCCGACGCCCTGCTGGAGCGGGTCGAGGCGATCTCGCTGGCCTTCGTGACCGCCCTGCAGCGGCTGCCGCCGCGGCAGGCCGCCGTGCTCGTCCTGCGCGACGTTCTCGGGTTCCGGGCGGCCGAGGTGGCGGACATGCTCGACACGAGCGTCGAGTCGGTCGAGGGCGACCTCGAGCGGGCCCGCGCCGGGCTGCGGCACCGGCCGGACGCGGCGCCGGCGCCCGGGTCGCCGGGCGAGGAGGCGGTCGTGGCCCGGTTCGTGCGGGCGTGGGAGGCGGCCGACCTCGACGGGCTCGTGGCGCTGCTCACCGACGACGTGTTCATGTCGATGCCGCCGATGCCGTTCGAGTACGAGGGGCGCGAGGTCGTCACCCGCTTCTGCGCCGGCATCTTCGGCGCCGGGCGGCGCTTCGACCTGGTGCCCACCCGGGCCAACGGGCAGCCGGCGTTCGGCGCCTACCTGCGCGGGCCGGACGGGCTCAGCCACGGCATCGGGCTCTACGTGCTCACCCTGGACGGCGAGCGCATCCGCGGGCTGACCCGCTTCGAGAACGTCGTGCTGCCCGTCTTCGGGCTGCCGCGCAGCCTCAGGTCCGGGCCACGCTGAAGCGGGCCACCGCGCCGCCGGTGCGGTCGTAGTACTCGACCACGACGGTGTGCGGGCCGGCCGGGACGTCGACGTCGGCGGTGTACGTGGTCGCGGCGTGGTCGCCCCAGCCGTCGAGGACGACGGCGCCGTCGAGCAGCACCCGGATGCCGTCGTCGCCGGTGGCGGTGAAGCGGTACGTCCCGGCCTCGAACCGCGTCGTGCGGGTGAAGCGGGCGGAGAAGAAGTCGGCCGGGACGGCGGCGGCGGGCGAACCGGCGCCCCAGTTGAAGTCGACGGCCGCCTCGGGGCGGGTCAGCACGGGCGGGCCCTGCAGGTCGGGGTTGGCGAAGTACTCGGCGGCGTAGGAGTCGTCGGCGGTGGGCACGACCTCGCCGACCCGCTGGTAGTCCAGCATGGCCCGGGCGCCGCTGGCGTTCTCGAAGTACTCGACCCGGATGACGTGCGGCCCGGCGAGCACCACCTTGTCGACCGAGAACGTCGTGCTCTGCAGCTGCCACAGGTCCACCACGGGCACGTCGTCGACGTAGACCCGGATGCCGTCGTCGGCGGCGCCGCTGAACCGGTACACGCCGGCCGACAGCACGTCGGTGCGCGTCCAGCGGGCCATGAAGTGGTCGGCGCCGATGCCGGGGGCGGGCGAACCGTCGTACCAGTCGAACTGCACCTCGGGATCGGAGCGCTCGAGGTCGGCCGGCCGGTCCGGGATCGCCGGGGTGGGGCCCGCGTCCGGGGTGTTCCAGTACTCGCCCCGGTACGCCGGCGTGGCCGGGATGTCGCCGACCCGGTGGTACACCAGCCGGGCCACCGCGCCGCCGCCGTTCTCGAAGTACTCCATCCGCAGCGTGTGCGGGCCGCCGTCCATCGGCAGGGTCGCGGTGTACGTCGTCGGCGCCTCGTCGACCCAGCGGTCGATGACCGGCACGCCGTCGACGAAGAGCCGCACGCCGTCGTCGGCGGTGGCCGCGAACTCGTACTGCCCGGGCGCCAGGCTCAGCGTCCGCGTCCAGCGGGCGGTGAACCGGTCGACCGAGATGTTCGGGGCGGGCGAGCCCGTGCCCCAGTCGAAGTCGATCGCCGGGTCGGCGCGGACCAGGTCCGGGGCGGTGGCGGGGATGTCGTTGCCGCTGGGAGGGCTGTTCCAGTACTCGCCGTGGAAGGTCTCGTCCGGCTGCTCGCTCGTGCTGTCCCAGGACAGCCGCACGAGCGCGCCCCCGCCGCCCTCGTAGTACTCCAGCCGGATCTCGTGGTCGCCCTCGCCGAGGTCGGCGTCGTAGGAGTACGCGGTGGCGGTCTGGCCCTGCCACTGGTCGATGACCCGCTTGTTGTCGATGTAGAGCCGCACGCCGTCGTCGGCCATCGTGGTGAACCGGTAGCGGCCGGCCCCGAACCACTGCGTCGTGCTCCAGCGGGCCGAGAAGTTGTTGTCCGGCACGGCCGGGTCGGGCGCGCCGGCGCCCCAGTCGAAGTCGATCTTCGCGTCCTGCCGGGTGAGCACCGGGGCGCCGGACAGGGTCGGGTTGTCGAAGAACTCGGCCGCGAACGGCGCCGCCGGCCGGTACGCCGCCGTGTAGGTGGTGTCGGCGTCGGCGGTGGTGATGACGTGGCGGATGCTGTGCCCGTCGGACCAGCCGGCGAACTGCAGGACCGTGCCGTCGGCGGCGACCGCCGTGCTCGGCGCGGCGATCTGGCGCTGGAAGCCGACCACGCCGGCCGTCGTCATCGGCGTGCTCACCGGCACGGAGTCGAGCGTGAGCCCCAGGCCCGGCGGGTCGGTGGCCAGCGTCAGGTTCGCGATGCGGGGCCGGATCGTCACCGTCTTCGTGGTGCTCAGCCCGTTGCCGTCGGTCGCCGTCACGGTCAGCTCGTAGGACGTGTCGGCCGAGGCCTCGCCCGCCGTCGGGATCGTGAACGAGCCGGCCCGGCCGGTCAGCGGGCCGGCGAAGGGGTGGTAGTGCGAGCCGTGGTGCAGCCGCACGACCGTCTTGATGTTCGCGTCGTTGAGGTCGAAGCCCGCGGCGTCGCTGGCGAAGGCGTTGTACGTGATGGTGTCGCCGGCGCGGTACAGCTGCCCCTCCACCGGCAGCGCAACCGTCAGCGTGGGCGGGATGCCCACCTGGATCACGATCGGCTGGGCCTGCGTGTGGTCGCCGCCGGAGGACACGGTCAGGTGGACGGTGTAGACGCCCTTCTCCGTGAACGTCTTGACCGGGTTCGCCTCGGTGCTCGTCGTGCCGTCGCCGAAGCTCCAGAGGTACGTCAGGTCGTCGCCGTCCGGGTCCGTGCTGCCGGCGCTGGAGAAGGTGACGGTCAGCGGGTCGATGCCGCGGGTCACGCTCGCGCTCGCGCTGGCCACCGGGGCGTGGGCGGTGGCGTTGTAGACGACGTGGTACAGGGCGCCCGGGTAGTAGGTGATGTAGTACAGCGAGCCGTCCGGGGCGACCTTCATGTCGACCACCGCGCCGGCCTGGCTGTCGAAGTCGTAGACCCCGGTGACGGCCCCGTTCGCGTCGAGCTGGGCCCGCTTGATGAAGCCGCTGGCGTAGTCGCCGAAGAAGAAGCTGCCCTGGTACTCCGGGGGGAACATCGACCCGCGATAGATGGGGCCGCCGGTGACCGCCGCGCTCTGCCCGTTGTGGTTGTAGGTGTGGATCGGGTCGATGAACCCGGCGCAGTTCGCGGTGCACATGCCCTCGTGCAGCGGCCAGCCGTAGTTGCCGCCCTTGACGATGTGGTTGAGCTCTTCCCACGTGTAGTCGCCGACGTCGCCGCCGTACAGCTGGCCGGTGGCGCTGTCGAACTGGAAGCGCCAGGGGTTGCGGAAGCCGTACGCCCAGATCGCGCCCAGCTTGCCCGGCTGCCCATAGAAGGGGTTGTCCGCCGGGACCGAGCCGTCCTTGTTGATCCGCAGGATCTTGCCGTGCGGGTTGCTCAGGTCCTGGGCGTTGCCGGGCACCCCGTTGTCGCCGATGGCCAGGTAGAGCTTGCCGTCGGGGCCGAAGGCTATGCTCCCGCCGACGTGCAGCAGCTGCGAGGGCGACGACGTCTGGAACAGCGGGTAGGGGCCCTGCGTGCCGATGTCGTCGGCGCCGTCGTACCGCACCAGGTGATTCAGCAGGTCGTGGCCGGTGTAGTAGAAGTACACGAAATTGTTCGAAATGCCGAACTCGGGGTCGAACGCGATGCCGATCAGCCCGCGGTCCCCGCTCGGCTCGGCGGGCAGCTCGGCGAAGGGCTGCGCCAGCAGCACCCCGTCCTTGATGATCTTCACCTTGCCGCCGCGCTCCAGCACGAAGATCCGCCCGTCGGGCGCGATGTCGAACCCGGACGGCCCGTCGAGATCGGTCCCCTGCACCAGCGACGTCTGGAAGTTTCCCGGCGGCGCCGCGTGCCCCGCCTCGCCGGTCGCGACCAGTGCCGCCCCGGCCAGGAGCAGCACGGCGCCGAGCTTTGCCAGACGTCCCATGACGGGCCCCTCGCGTTCGCAGTGTCAGTCCGATGTGGACACTTCACGTTGCGCGGTGGGGACTGTACCGATCCCGCTCCTATGGCCCGCTGCTCGAGTCTCGTTCCCGACATGCCATCCCGTTCGCCCGATTTCCCGGACAGTCGGGGCGATAGCGCACATACGCGAAAGGCCGGTCCAATCCGGACCGGCCTCACGCGTATGAGTGGTTCCTCAGAAGCTTGTGCCCCCCGACGGAGTGGTGGGCGCGCCGCTGGTCGCCATGTCACGCTCGATCGCGGGCGACTGCGACGAGTGCAGCAGCCGGTGCCCGATATCCGTCTCGGCGAACCGGCTGTTGGCCAGCCTGTCACTGACCTTGGTCTTGCCTTCGCTGTAGAGCCGCGTCGCCTGCTCCTGGACGACCCCGGCGGCCTCTTGCACCGTCGGGCTCTCCTTGATCTTCAGAGCAGTAGCCTTGAGCTCCTCATACTTCTCCCGACCAGCCCGGGCACCGAGCACGAAGCCCGCGGCCAGACCGCCGAGGAACAGTAGCTTGCCGCGCATCGCGACGACCTCCTTCTGACGACGCCGGGTCATCGGTGCCTGGTGCGCCGTCTGTGTTGGCATACCCGCCCATCGTCGCTTCGACACATGGATCATGCACCGGTTGTCCCCGGTTACCCCCCGAACCGGTGGTCCCCCACCGCGATTCGGGATACCCGCTGGCGTGTACCCCCCGAGTCATGCTGTACTCTTTCCCGGTCGCCCTCGAACAGCGGGGGACGGCAAGGCACGATCCCGCGTAGCTCAATTGGCAGAGCAGCCGGCTGTTAACCGGCAGGTTATAGGTTCGAGTCCTATCGCGGGAGCAACTTCGGCCCTCTTTGGGGGGCCATTTTTCACATCTGCCACGCTCCGGGGCGACATGATACTTGCGAGGCTCGGTAAGCTTGCGACGCTCGGGGGCGGTAGCTCAGCAGGTTAGAGCTGGGGACTCATAATCCCTTGGTCGCGGGTTCGAGTCCCGCCCGCCCCACTGTGTGTCCTGGTCAGCGGCATTTCCTTGTGCGCTGCGCGGCCTTTAGTGGGCCGGTACAGCAGCAAAGTACAGCAGTAAGGGTTGAAGCAGCGATGAGCGGCGGCCGCCATGGGCGGTTCCGGGCCCGAACCGCCATCCGGAAGCGCCTGCCCTGGTTCTTGATCAACCTCGGCGTCGCCGACAAGGGCAAGACCGACTGCGGCGAGCATGAGTGGTACAACGCCGGCGACGGGGTTGCACACTGCTACCACTGCGTGGTCGGGCAGAAACCGTACGACCCGGCCGACTTCATCCAAGGCCCTCACCCAGCTTCTTGAGCGCGTCGCGAGTCTGCTGATCGGTCACCTGGGTGTAGATCTCCATCGTGATCTTGAAGTTCGCGTGCCGGAGAATCTGCATCGCCACCCGCGGGTGAACGTCCAGGTCCGCCAGCAGCGACCCACAGGTACGCCGGGCGTCGTGCACGGTGATGTGCCGAAGGCCGGCCTCGTCACAGCGGCGGGCCCAGAAGCGCAGGAAGTTCCGCGGCTCGATCGGGGTCCCGAACTTCGTGGTGATCACCAGGCCGTTCTCGTGCCACGCGTCACCTGCCGCCGCCTTCGCCGCCTTCTGCGCCTCCCGGTGCTCCTTGAGGGCGACCACGCAGATCGGCGGAAGCGGGAGCGTCGCATCCGACGACGCCGTCTTGGTCCGCCGGCGCTCGATACCGCGGACCTTGCCGACGCGCTGGATCTGCCAGTCGATGGTCACCGTTCCAGCCTCCAAGTCGAGATCATCCCAACAGAGGCCGAGCAGCTCCCCTTTGCGTAGGCCGAGCACGAGGACCAGGACGTACGCGGCGTAGAGGCGGTCACCGGCCGCTCTGGCGGACTCCAGGAACCGGCGCGCCTCTTCGCTCGTCCACGCCTTGCGCTTGTGCTTGCGGATCGCGGGCAGCCGGACCGTCTTGGCGACGTTGACGCTGGCGTAGCCGTCGAGGATCGCCTGTGACAAGGCTGCGCGCAGCACTGACAGGTGCGGCCGACCTCGTTGAGCCACAGCTGGACATCGCGCGCCTGGAGACGGTCGAGCCGCTTCTTGCCGAGACCGGGCACCAGGTAGCGGCGGGCGACGCGACCACCCATGCGAAGAGCAGCCACACACCCCAACCGAGCGCCACGATGCCGGCGAGACCGGCGACGATCGCGGCGACTCTGCCGAAGAGCCGCCATGTGATGCGCCGGTACCACCGCGGCCGAGGAACGGGCTCGAGGAGCGTGACGCTGATGGCGAAGTGGCCGTCGGACAGCGGGCAAGGGCGGCCGTAGCGGACGAGATGCCCCCGAGCGTCGGCGGCGCAGCATGTTCGCGAGCTGCTCGGCTGGTCCGGTGAGGAAGTGCTCAACGGGCTGGAGTTCACGGTTCATCGCACGACTCCTGAGGGGATCGCTCCGTTGACGGGGCGGGGCAGGGGTTCGAGGCGGATGGTGTTGACTGGCAACGGCTGCGGCTCCGGTTCAGCCACGACGGCGGCCGGTCGGGTTTGGGCGGTGAGGAGAGCGGCGGCGGCCATGACCATCAGGCCGTCGACGGCGAGAGGGCCGAGGGTGGCCGTGAGCGGGTCTTCGCCGTAGTGGCGGAACAGCCCGGACAGGTGACGGTAGGACACGACGGCGGCGACGAGCGCCACGGGCAGCAGGCCGGCGAACCGGGCTAGGCGCCACCACCAGCCGGTCGGCCAGACGGTACGGACGAGAATTTCGACCGCGATGAAGACCGCGACGGGCTAGAACATCGCCGACAGCACCGCCCCGGCCTCTGCCGCCAGCCGGTGGGGGCGCTGGAGGGCGGGATGTAGCAGTGCGCGACGTTCGCGGCGAGGGAGCCGAACCGGCCCAGCGCGGTGCCAAGGCGCCTTCGGCGCAGCCCGCGGGCGGTCACCGACTCGGCGGGCAAGCGGCGCCCGCGCTCCGCGCCGGCGCCGGAAGCCCGCCGGCCGGGAACCCGCCCGCGGGCACGCACAGGACCCTTGAGAGAAGCCCGACCAACTTGCGGCCGACGATGGTGCAGCCTTTGACTCCGGTCCGTCGGGCGCACGACCGTTGCTCCCGTCAGTCACCGGTCGCTTCGCTCCCTGCCAGCTGATCGGTGGTCACGGTCTTTGCCTCCGGCGGGGCCTCCAGCCGGGGGCCTCAGGGCTCCGGTGGGCGCCCCTCCGCGCCCCCGACGTCCAGGCAAAGCCAACAGGCCGGCGGCGGGGGCCGCCAAGCGTGATCGCGGACGTCGCGGTCCGTACTCACGAGGGCAGCCCCCGCCGCCGGCCTGTTCCCCGGAGGGTGGACGACGGGTATACGGAGGGGCTGGAAGGAAGCCTTATTCGTAGTGGTAGCGGCACTGCGCGATCTGCACCACGTCGTCGACGATGCGATACACGAGGCGGTGTTCCTGGTCGATCCGGCGGGACCAGAAGCCGGCCCAGTTGCCGCGCAGTTGCTCGGGCTTGCCGATACCTTCGTGGCCGTTGCGGCGAATGTCCTCGATCAGCTGGTTGACCCGGCGGAGCATCTGGCGGTTCTGCTGCCAGCTCAGGTAGTCCTCCCAGCCGCGGGAGGCGAACTGAACCTTCACGCCGCTTCCGTGCTGCTGTCCGGGTCGATCAGGTCACGGACCTCACCGCCGCCGGCGCGGAGCTCCTCGATCGCCTCGTTGAGGCGGCGGGCGTTTGCGGGGCTGGCCATCAGGTAGGCCGTCTCCTTCAAGGACTCGTACTCGCGCAGGGAGATGATGACCGCGGCCTCGTGTCCGGAGCGGGTCACCACGACCTCCTCCGCGTCGTCGACGACCTGGTCGAGGACCTTGGCGAGGTTCTGCCGAACCTCCGAGTAGCTGACGGTGCGCATAAGTCCCCCTGGGTGCTGACGTACAGGAAATTGTACAACCTGCGCATCCTGCGTGTCAGCTCCGGCGGCCGGCGCGGAAGTACAGCAGCAAAGTACAGCAACCGACCACACTGAGCCCGACCACGACGAAGCTGAAACCGTTGCGTAGCAACGAATCCGGCTCCACGAGACGCTACTGCCGCGAATCCCTTGGTCGCGGGTTCGAGTCCCGCCCGCCCCACTGTGCTGCTTCGTGCCTCCGGCGCGAGGCGGGGGGTCCCACCCCCGCACCCCCATGCCGCACCCCCATGCCGCGCTGGCGCGCGGCACTGGCTCCGCTCCGCTGGCCAGACCACCAGTTCTTGCGGCTGGAGAGTGGCTGTTCTGCTGGACAGGCCACCACCTTGACCTCCATTCGGGCGCGCGTAGCCTTCGCCCGAGTCGCCCTTTTCGCCGCGTTTCTCGGGGCCAGCCGAGCGGGCGGGTATGACAGTTTCTGGCACCTGGGCGGCTGCAGAGTCGGCTGGTCGTCGTGTGGATGATGGTGCCGTGGCTGGCTGGGACGAGCTGACGCCGGAGCAGTACGCGGTGATGATCGACGCCTATGAGGAAGCCTATTTGCACTGCGTGATTGACGACTATGAGTACTTCTGGCGTCGTACCTCAGCCGGTGGACGTGGCGACCGGCGGTCCGCACTGGGGGATCGAGACCGTTTCGGTGTGGGACTCGAAGGTCCAGAAATCTGGCAGGGCGATCGCCGTCTTCTGCACGTACTGGTAGAACGCGGTGCTGCCGCCGTCCTGGACCGAGACCGGGATCATCGCCGGGGCCGGGCGGGTGGTCTGCAGCACGACGTACGCCTCGCCGCAGAACCGCGCGTTCGGCGGCGAGGTGTAGCGCGGCACGGTGATGGACGGGGTCGCCTGGGTCAGGTAGTGCTCGATGGTCTGCACGAGCACAATCTGCTGGCGTGGGACGCTCCAGCCGTACACCACCTCGATGAAACGCAGCCGATAGTCCGGGCACCGGTCGAAGAACGTCGGCGGGGAGACGCTCACCGTCCCGCCGGTGAGCGTGTACCCGTTGATCAGAGGCTCGTCGTGGACCGGGACCCCGTTCGGCGGCGTCGCGCACGACGCCGGCCTGGTCGTCGTCGAGGAGCCGGTGCCCGATCCCGGCGCGGCGACCGGCAGGCCGCTCGACCCGGTCGCGGCCGGGTTCGACGGCGCGGCGGAGCTGGTGTCCGCGGTCGGCGCCGGGGTTACGGACGTCACCGGATCCGGCTGGACCCCGTCGTGCCACCGGGGCGGCAGCGCGACGAGTGCGACGAGCACGGCGGCGGCCGCGCCGACCGCGCTCCAGGCTCTCCGTCGGCGGCGGCGCCGCCGCAGGGTCAGCTCGATCGCCGGGAGCCCGGGCGGGCGCGCGGTCCGTACCGAGTGCGTCCGGAACGCCTCGAACCGCTCCTGCAGTGGGTCGCGCTCAGCCATCGGTCACCCGCTTCTCATCCAGGCTGAGCAGCTCGTTCAGCATCGCCCGGGCGCGGTGCAGGCGGGCCTTCACCGTGCCCTCCGCGGCCCCGGTGAACTGGGCGATCTCACGGACCGGCAGGTCGGCCAGATAGTGCAGGATCACCGCCTGCCGGTACAGCGGGGGCAACTTCGCGAGGGCCCGGGTCAGGTCCAGGGACAGGCCGTCGGGGCCGTCGACGTCGTCGCGGAGCAGGTCGCGGTGCCGCGACAGTAGCCGCTTGGCCCGCCGCCAGCGGCTGATCGCCAGGTTCCAGGCGACCCGGCGGACCCAGCCGACGGGGTCGTCGAACCGTGCCACCGTCGACCACCTGGCGAAGGCGCGCGTGTACGCCTCCTGGACCATGTCCTGCGCCTCGGCCCGGTCGCCGACGAACGCATGGAGCTGGGTGAGGAGTTGCGGGAACGTCGCCTCGTAGAAGTCGGCGAAGTCGGGCGCGACGGCCAACGGGCGCGGCACTCCGGTCGATGGGAGGACGGGATCATGGCGGTCGCGGGGCCAGGTGGCCCCGCGACCGGCCATTAGAGCAGGTGCTGCGGGGTCGTGGCCCGGCTGCCCCCGACGTAGGCGGTGACGTCCCCGGCCGGGCCGACCGCCCACAGGTCGGGCACCCCGTCACCGCCGAAGTCCGCCGCCTGCAGGTCGGCGAGCTCGACGCCGCGGTTCCAGTCGGTGGAGATCGTCCGCTGGGTGTAGGCCAGCGAGCCGGTGAAGTCGCCGTTGTCGGTGAAGGTCACGCCCGTCCAGAGGTACAGGCCTCCGGTGCCGGCGTTCCAGAGAAACATGGCGGTGCCGGACGGCAGCGACAGTGACGCGAGCGTCCAGTCTGCCCAGTTTGTACCGCCGGTAGGCGTCGGGTTGGTCAGCGCGACCGGGAACGCCAGGTTCAGCGTGCCGTTCTGGTTGGCGTAGTACTCCAGGGCGCCGGTGAAGACGCCGAGCAGGTCGGCGTAGGCGTAGTTCGTGCCGGCGGAGTGGTAGGCGTTGACGAGCTGCCGCGGGTTCTCGCCGTTGAGGTCGGTGAGGAACCCGGCCGAGATGGTGTGTTCGAAGCCGAGCTGGGCCTGCAGCGCCGTTCCGTCGCCGCTGCCGTCGATGACTATCCCGGAGCCCGGGTTCACGCCGCCGGCGTAGTAGACCAGCACGTCGGTGAAGCCGGTGCCGGTGAACTGGCCGGTGATCACCCGTGAACCGTCGAAGCTGGTGCCGACGCCGTTGCCGTTGACCCCGATGTCGGCCGCCGGCACCCGTACCCTGCCGTTGCCGCCGGTGCGCCCCTTGGCCAGCCAGACCCCGGTCGGCAGGCCGGCCGTCCCGCCCGCGGTCAGCAGGTCGGGCCGGCCGTCGCCGTCGAGGTCCTTGTCGGCGTACGGCGTGGCGGCGAGCGCGCCCAGCACGAGCCGGCCCTCGGGGCCGGCCGAGCCGTCGCGGGACACGCCGTGCGCGGACACCCGGATCGTCCGCCCGACCGGCGTGTAGGCAATGCTCGCGGTACCCCCGGTGGCCTTGACCGACCTCGAGCGTCCGTTGATCTCGTAGACGAACCGGACGGGCGCGGTGAAGCCCGGCTCGGCGGTGAACGTAAGGGTGATGGGTGAGTCGGTGACCGGCACGTACGTCGAGGTGGTGATGTTCGTCGGACCGGCCGCCGAACTCGCCGCGCGCGCCGTGGACGCCGGTGCGATCGCCGCGAGCGCGGCCAGCGCCGCGACGGCCCAGCGGACCCCGGTGCTCCGCCCCCCGATTGGTGGCATTCGATGCTCCTCGATGGATCGGCCCGCCGCGGTGGCGGGCGTCCATTACCGACACGCCGGCAGCCGGGGTCGGTTGCGTCCGAGGCGAGGAATTCGTAAAAGATCTTCGCAACCGTGTCCGCGCCCCAGGCGTGTCGGGACGAAGGACGCGAGCGACCTTGACGTGGCTGCCGGTTTCCCCGCCGCGGACCGATCACCATGTGCTCGGCGGACAACAGCGCTCTGTACCGGGGCATCCACCTGCTGGTGATCGCGGTATTCGAGGTGACAGCGGGTCGCTCGCTACAGGATGCTGCCGGGCGGAGGTGGCGGGGCGTTGGCCGGGGCGAGTGTGGCGGTGTGCGTCGAGGTGGCCGACGGGCAACCGGTGGCGGAGGTGGTCGCCGCCGCCCTGGAACCGTTCGACATGGCGCATGGTCCGGACGGTCGCTGGGACAGATGGCGCATCGACGGCTGGCTGCCGGTGCTACGAACGCGAGCCGTACGTGGGCAACCGCGTGGCGCGCGTCGTCCCTGCCTCGGAGCTGCTGCGGCTCGACGGGGTCTGGGTGGATGACGGCGACTACCCCGGCTCGGGCAACATGTTCGATGACAGCCGGTGGGACGAGTACTACCGCGCGGCGGACGCCTACCTGGACGCGTTGCCCGGCGACGCGTACATCGTCCAGATCCACATTCACAGTTGACGGTGCGAAGTGCTGGGCCGACACGGCAAGCGCGCCGGTTCACCCCGGTCGGTGTCATGGGGGCGGCCGGTGTGGGTAGCCGAGTGAGGCGTGAGGTTCGTGGTGGTGCTCGCGTCTCTGTTGATCGGACTCATCGGACTGGTCGCCGCGCGCATGTCGGTCGAGGTGCGCGGGCAGGCGAAGTCGCGCAACGGCATCCAGGTGCGCGACGGCCGGCTCGTCGAGGCCAGCGGCAGCGACCTCGTGCTGCGCGGCGTCAACCATGACGTCATCTGGTACCCGGACAAGAATGACGCGTTCGCCGCGATCAAGGCCGCCGGAGCGAACGCGGTACGGGTACCGCTCGGCTTCGGGCACCAGTTCCCGGAGGCCACGCCCGACGAGGTGGCGAACGTGGTCGCGCTCTGCCGGCAGAACCGTCTGATCTGCGTCCTCGACGCGCAGGACACCGCTGGATTCGGCGAGGAGAAGAAGGCAGCGACGATCGACCAGGCGGTCAAGTTCTGGCTGGGCATGCGCCGCGTGCTGGAGGGCCAGGAAGACCACGTCATCATCAACGTTGCCGCCGAGCCTTTCGGCAACGGCACCGCGTGGCCCTGGGTGGAGCAGACCTCCGGCGCGATCCGCGAGCTGCGTGCTGCCGGCTTCAAGCATGCGCTGATGGTCGACGCCCCCGGCTGGGGCCAGGACGAGTCGTTCATCATGCGGGACAACGCCGAGAAGGTTGCCGCCGCCGACCCCATGGGCGACACCGTCTTCGACATCCACATGTACGGCAGATTCGGCACCGCCGCCAAGGTCGACAGCTACCTGGGCTCGTTCGTCGCGCGTCGCCTGCCGATCGTCATCGGTGAGTTTGCCCTCGAGCACGAGTTCGGCAACCCGGATGCGGACGCGATCATGGCCTATGCGCAGACGCACGACCTGGGCTACTTCGGCTGGTCGTGGAGCGGTAACGACAGCAGGAACAAAGATCTGGACCTGGTCAACAACTTCGACGCCAACAACCGCACGGCGTGGGGCAGGCGGTTCATCAACGGTCCCAACGGGCTGACGACGAATACGCGGGAAGCCACCGTCTTCCGCAACGCGATGCAGCCGGTGTCATTTACCGACGACCCCAAGAACCGGGCGCCGCAGCAGCTGTCCCTGGCCGATGTGACCTCCCGCAGCGTCCGCCTGACGTGGCAACGCCGGCCGGGCGGGTTCGGCGGCACGGCGTACCAGGTGGTGGCCCTCAACGGCGCTGCGGAGACCCCCGTTGTCACGACCTACGGCCCTGACGTGACGCTGACCGGGCTCGACGGCTCGACGGAGTACACCTACGCCGTCTACGCCCGGGACCTGCTGGGCAGGCGTTCGCCACGCTCGACGCCGGTCGCCGCGATCACTCCACCGGCGCGGTAGCGGCGCCACCTCGCGGACCAGGACGCCGGTCGAGCACGTCGAGCGCCTCGGCCGGCGGGTCCTCGTGTGGTCAGGCCGGTTGGGTGGCCGGCGCGATCCGCAGGCCTGGCTGTGGGTGCCACCGGTGCTGGCCGTCGCCGCCATTCCGGTGTTCGGCGCCGCGGTCGCGCGGGGACAGAGTCTGGACAACGCGGTGCCGTCGTACGTCTGGTTGATGGTGGCGTGGGCGGTCGGACGGGTCGTCCGCGACTGGCGTCAGCGCACCCTCGCCCTGGAGCAGGCCAACCGGGAGCTGGCCGAGCTTCCCGTTGTATAACGGAGTTACCACATCGGATCGAGGGGAACCGCCATGTCTGACCTGCACGTGGTCCTCGGCGCCACCGGTGCGATCGGCTCGGCCGTCGTCGCCGAACTCACCGCCGGCGGTCGCCGGGTCCGCGCCGTCAGCCGAGGCGCGGCCGCCGGTCCGGGCGACTTCCGTGCCGACGTCACGACCACCGAGGGGGCCGTCGCCGCCTGCGCCGGTGCCGCGGTCGTCTACCAATGCGCGCAGCCACAGTACGGGCGCTGGGCCGAGGAGTTCCCAGGTCTCACCCGCACGATCCTCACCGGCGTCGAGGCCGCCGGGGCGAAGCTGGTCATGGCCGACAACCTCTACGTCTACGGGCCCGTCGAAGGGCCGATGACCGAGGACCTGCCACACGCCGCCACCAACCCCAAGGGCCGAGCCCGCGCCGAGGTGGACGAGCTGATCCTCGGCGCCCACCGGTCCGGGCGGATCCGCGCGACGCTGGGACGGGCCTCCGACTACTACGGCCCCCGGGGCGTCAACACCATCATCGGCCCGACCGTCTTCGCCGCCGCCCTGGCCGGGAAGACCGCCCGCTGGGTGGGCGACCTCGATCAGCCGCACACCGTCGCGTACCTTCCCGACGTCGCCGCCGGTCTCGTCACCCTCGGCGAGCGCGCGGAGGCCGACGGGCGCGCCTGGCACCTGCCGGCCGCCGCGCCGGTCACCGGCCGTGAGTTCCTTGATCTCGTGTGGGCAGCGGCGGGCGGCAGGCCCCGGGTTGCCGGACTCAGCCGGACGGCGCAGCGCCTGATCGGACTGTTCAACCCGACCGTCCGCGAGCTCGGCGAGACCTGGTATCAGCGCGACCGGGCGTTCATCGTCGACGACTCGGCCTTCCGGAAGGCGTTCGGCCCCGTCAAGGTCACCCCGCACGCGGAAGGCGCGGCCGCGACACTCGACTGGTACCGGCACTACGCGGCCTGACGGCCAAGGACGCGGTCGAGCTCCGGTTCGGGCTCGACCTGGCGCGGCGCTGAGACGGCAGCCCCGCGAACGCGGTCAGCACCAAGGCGGCGGCGACGAAGCGTCACGCGCGCACCGCGGCCCGAAGCCCCCTGGGCAAGAAGTGGCCCGAAGCCCCCTGGGCAAGAAGTACAGAAGCCCCCCGGGACCAGACGTGAACCTGCACGGCGCGGGCTGCGACTGAACAGGCGAAGGAGGGCAGATGGCCGATGAGTTGTTGGTGGTTCGCTGCCAGTTGGGCGAACGGGAAGCCTTCGCCGAGTTGATCCGGGCATGGCATCCGGCGGTCGAGCGGTACGTCGGGCGGATGCTGACCGGGCCCGACGACGATGTGGTGCAAGAGGTGTGGCTGGCGGTCTTCAAGGGGCTGCCGCGGCTGCGCCAGCCCGGCCGGTTCGCCCCCTGGCTCTTCGTCATCGCCCGCCGCGCTGTGATGAACCGGCTGCGTGACGTCTACGCACGCCCGGAGCCTGAGCTGGTCGACGACGTGCCGGGAGCCGACGAGGCCGAACTGGTGGTCGATCGGGAGGCGATCGGTAGCGCGTTGGCGGCGCTTCCGGCCAGGGAACGGGAGGTACTGCTGCTGTTCTACCTCGAGGATCTGCCGTTGGACGCGTGCGCGCAGATCTGCGCCGTTCCGGTCGGCACCATCAAGTCGCGGCTCAATCGGGCAAGGCAGTTGTTGCGCCGCGAGCTGGCGCGGAAAGGGTACGAAGCATGACGCCCGAGGATCTGCTCAAGCGGCTCGACGCGCCGTTGTCGCTGCGGAAGAGGATCGGATACGTGACGGTGGCGCTCGCCGGGCTCGCCGGCAGCGGCCTGATCGCGCTGCTGTGGGCAACCGAGCCGGGGCTGCCACCACGGACGGTGGTGGCATTCGCGGTACTGGTGGCGATCGGACTGTGCTGGGCGGCTTTCGGCGCCTGGGCCGTGACCCGCAGGACGCCGATGTTCGCCCGGGATCGCGTCGTCGCCGGCTGGCTCGGATTGGGCGCCTGGGTGCTGTTCACCGTCGGTGCGCTGGTCATCACCACCCTGCGGCACAAGCTCGAGCCGTCGTTGGTCGTCGTGGTGTCGGCGTTGGGTGTCCTGGCCGCCGTCAATCTGCGTGCTGCCCGCCGTAGGAGGGCGGCTCTGCTACGCCGCAAGGAACAGCTGAGCCGGGTTCCATGAGCCGTGAGGTACGCCCTCATCGACTGGCCGGCGGCCGGCGCCGGGATGCCAAGCGTGTGACGGCCGGCGGCAGCATGGCCACGATGGTCGCGACGACGAGGGTCAGCGCGGCGAGGGTGGTGGATCGCCAGGGCCAGGCGGCGCCGGCGAGCCGCAGATGGTCGGCCGGGTACTCGGTGAACTTGGCGGCGGTCACGGCGGTGGCCCGGTCGGTGTGGCGGGCGAGGTCGCGCAGGACCGGGTCGAAGCTGAACTCCGCGTCGCCGCGGGTGGCGTGGGGCAGGTCGATGCCGAGGTGGTGCTCGCCGGCCCATTGCCGCAGGGCGGGGTCGACCTGGTCAGGGCTGCGCAGGCCAGGGACGACGAGCCGGTCGATGTCGGCGGTCGTGGTGCCGGTGGGGCTGGCGAGCAGGACAACGCCGTGCCGGGTGGTGACGACGGGGTGCGCGGCGAGCGTGAGCGTGCGGGCGGCGAAGGAGGCTCCGGCGTACAACTCGAACGCTGCGGCGACGTCGATCTCATCGAGGCCGTTGACCAGCCCGATGCCGACGGTCGGGCGCAGCCACGGGAACGCGGCATTGAGACCGTAGGGCAGGTCGGACGGGACGAGCCGGTGCGTGGCAATGGTCGTCGGGCCGTCGAGCTTCCAGCCCGGGTACGCGATGTCGTGGCCGATGCGGTTGGCCTCATCCGTGCCCGCGATCTGCTCGACCAGCCGGAGCGCGCCGACAACGCCGGAGGTGACGCCGGCGGTGGTGGTGATCGGGCCGTCCTCGACGTAACGCCGGCCGGCGATCCAGTCGGTGTGCGGGTAGCTGTCGCGGAGGCCGCCGAGGTTGGCCCAGAACGACGTGGCGCGGCGGTTGTCCAGCAGACCGGTGGTGGCGAGGAACTGCGACCCGGCGCATACCGCCAGGATTCGTGCTCCGTGGTCGGCCTGGCGGCTGATCCAGCCCCGCAGGGTGGCCTCGGCCGGGCCGGTGGGTTCCACCACGGCGGGCACGACAACGACGTCGGGCGCGGGAACGGCGCCGCCGTCGACGTCGGTGACGGCGTGGTCGGGAAGGACCTGCAGGCCGCCGGAGAGCGGAACGGGGGCGCGGCGGGCCGAAACGGTGTAGACGAAGAACCGTGTGGACCGGGCGAACACCTCGTACGGTGCGAGCACGTCAGTGGCGACCGATCCGGTGGAGCCGATGACGACCGCGACGACGGTACGTCCGGCCGGAGCCTTCGCCGGCTCCGGCCATCCCCCGGCCGGAGCGGCCGGCGCCGCGGACGGGTAGCTGTCGTGCATCGTGGCGGCGACCCCGGCCAGCCCGATGCCGGCCAGGGTAAGGGCGAACAGCACCACACCGAGCACGACGTGGGCCAGAATCCGGGCATGGCGAAGCAACACGTGTCGCATGACGACTTTCTCCGTACGGACGAGGGAGGACGAGAGCGGATCAGCGGCCTTCGGCGCGGACCGCCGACGGGGGTTGGCCATACCGGGCGGAGTACAACCGGCGGAAGTGCCGGGCGTCGCGGAAGCCGCACCGCGCGGCCACGGCCTCGATGGTGAGATCGGTCTCGGCCAACATGGCGGCGGCCTGCTCCAGGCGAAGCTGCTGCTGGTACTCCAGCGGGGTGATGCCGGTCGCCGCGACGAACGCGCGGGACAGGCCACGGGGCGACA
Source organism: Dactylosporangium salmoneum (assembly GCF_039532525.1). Classification (NCBI taxonomy): domain Bacteria; kingdom Bacillati; phylum Actinomycetota; class Actinomycetes; order Micromonosporales; family Micromonosporaceae; genus Dactylosporangium; species Dactylosporangium salmoneum. Next base: position 124,739 of record NZ_BAAARV010000034.1, on the reverse strand, counting down.
GGTGTGCCACCGCGGCCAGCTCCGCAAGGGTGCGCGGGGTGTTCAGGTGTGCGGCGATGTGGTCCTGCACCCGATGGACGCCCGGGTGCAGGTGGTCGCGATGCCTCAGGAACGGGCTGATCTGTGCCTGGGAGCCGTCCCGCCGCAGGTACACCACCAGCTCCCGCGCCACGGCGGCGGTCAGCGCCGGTCCGTGGTCCCGTTCGACCAGCGACAGCGCCAGGTCGACACCGGCCGAAATGCCGGCGCTCGTGCTGATCGGGCCGTCGTGGACGTACAGCACGCCGTCCTGGACCCGGGCGGCCGGAAACCGCCGGCGCATGGGCTCGATCAACCCCCAGTGCGTGGTGCACCGCCGGCCGTCCAGCAGCCCGGCGTCGCCCAGGGCCACCGCACCGGTGCAGACGGCCGCGATCCGGGCCCCGGCACGGTGCCCCGCCCGTAGCCACTCCACCACCGGCTCCGACACCAGGTTCAGTCCCGGGCCCGGCTCGCGCAGCCGCGGGCCGGGCACCAGGACCAGATCGCCCGGACCGACCTCCGGCAACCGCCCGATCCCAGCCAGGGCAAGTCCTTGCGCCGATCGCATCCGCTCGGCCTCGGCCACGAACTCCAGCCGGTAGCCTGCGCCCAGCGCCGCCGCGGCGTCGAAGACCTGCACCGGACCGCCCAGGTCGAGCAGGTTGACCTCTGGCAGTACCAGCACGACCACTCGCGTGGCACCGGCCGTCACACTTTCCACACCGCCGACGCTAGCCCGCAGGACGGGGTGCCAGGCAGGGCTCCAACGGCCTCCCACCGGACGGATCAGGCACTCCCGTTGTCAGGCTGCCTGCAGCGATGCGCGGACGTGGCGTCGGGCGTCGTGGATGCGGGACTTCAGCGTGCCGACCGGGACGGCCAGGTGCTCGGCGATCTCGTCGTAGGTCAGCTGGCACAGGTCGCGCAGGACCAGGGGCGCGACCAGCTCGGGCCGGTGCGCCTCCAGCTGTTCCAGCGCGTCCAGGAGGTCGAGCCGGGAGCCCGCGATCACGCTCGTCGTGCGCGGGTCGGCGGCATCGACCGGGAGCATCGGCATGGGCTGCTCGTTGGCCTTGCGCGCCGCCCGTGTCGGGGTCGTCTACTCGTAGCAGTTCTGGAGTGCGTCCTGAATGTTCAGCCCGGTAATGGCGCCTTTCACCGTGACCGATGCGGCCGGTGGCTGTCGGTCAGGTGATATCGCGGCGCATGGGGACGATCACTGCGATCGCCGAGGCGGTCAGCGCGTACGCGGTGAGGAGGAGGGCGCCGGCCGCCGGTGGGAGGAGTCCGACGGCGCCATTGCCGAGTTGTTCGGACATGGCGTCGGCGAGGTAGGTGAAGTCGGTCAGCGCGGCGGTGGCTCCGCCGGGCAGGATCGGGTAGAGCGCGTTGACGCCGGGGATCATCATGAGCACCGGCTCACCCAGGTACAAATAGCCGATCACGATGCACAGGGCTGCGATCTGGTTGCGGATGAGGGCACCCATTCCGACGCCGACGAGCAGGTACACCATCATCGCGACGGAGATGCGGGCGAGCAGCGCCAGCACAGTGGCGGCCGGCAGACCGAGTGAGACGCCGCGAGCGGCGGCGGCGGTGAACAGCGCCACTGCGGCGGTGCCCCCGAGGATGAGCCCGTATGCAAGGCCGACGACCGCGTAGGTGGCGAGTTTGGCGACGAGCACCTGCCCGCGGCGCGGCGCGAACAGGAAGGTGACAGCGGCGGTGCGGTGCCGGTACTCGGACGTGACCGCGAGGGTGCCGGCGGCGGCCGGCACGAATGCGGTGATGCCAAGGATGCCGAGGATCGAGCGGAGGCCGGTCTCGGTGTCCAGTCCGGGCATCGGTGGGTCGAAGTTCTCCGGGCCTACCAGCGCCATGGCGCCGATCATGCCGCCGCCCAGCAGTACGGCGGCGAGCAGCAGTCCGCCCCACATCCGGGTGGCCAGCAGCCTGCGAACCTCCGCTTTGATCAAGAGATTCATCGGATGCCCGCCTTGTCGGTGGTCAGGTCGAGGAAGAGTTGTTCGAGGCTCGCGCTTTCGGTGACCAGCTCGTGCACCCGTAGGCGGTGGGCAGCGGCGAGGTCGGCGACGCTCGGCGCGTCGAGCCCATGTACCCGCAGCCGGTCAGGCCCGACGGCTTCGACGAACGGGACGGTGCCGCCGTTGGCTGGGGCGGCCTTCAGGGTGGAGGCGAGGGCTTCGGCGTCGGGTGAGGTGATCAGCACTGTCGGCGGGCCGGCGAGCCGGGACCATGGCCCAGCGGCGACGAGTTCGCCGCGCCGGATCACCACCACGTCATCCACGAGTTGCTGGATCTCGCTGAGCACGTGGCTGGAGATCAGGACGGTGCGGCCTTGGTCGGCCAGCCGGCGCAGCAAGCCGCGCAGCCACGACATGCCTTCTGGGTCCAGGCCGTTGCCGGGTTCGTCCAGCAGCAGTACGCGGGGGTCGCCGAGCAGCGCCGTGGCGAGGTTGAGCCGTTGCCGCATGCCGGTGGAGAACCCGCGGGTGCGGCGATTGGCGGCTTCGGCGAGGCCGAGCAGGTCCAGCAGTTCAGTGATCCGGCTGTCCGGATAGCCGCCCATAGCGGCGTAGACGCGCAGGTGGTCGCGAGCGGTGTGGCCGGGGTGGAACGCGTTGGCGTCGAACACCGCGCCGACCGTGCGCGACGGCCGGGCCAGCCGGCGGTACGGCTGCCCGCCGATCGTGGCGGTGCCGCTGGTAGGCGACACCAGCCCGGTCACCATGCGCATCGTGGTGGTCTTGCCGGCTCCGTTCGGGCCGAGGAACCCGGTGACCACACCGGGTTCCACGGTGAAGCTCAGATTGCGCACGGCGGTGACGTCACCGTAGCGCTTCGTCAGGCGCGACACCTCGATCGCCAGGCGGTCGCCGGTCATGCGCGGGCCGCCATCGCACGCCTGATCGTCTCCGCGAGGCCCGGCGCGGCCGGACTGGAAAGCACGATCTCGTCGAACTCGCCGCCGGTCGCCGCCCGGTCCAAGACGAGGTGCAGCCCGGGCTCGCCCCGGCGGGCCGACACGAGCTGCCGGGGACCACCGAACAGACCCCAAATGCCGACCTTGGTGAAGCCCGACACCACGCACCCCCGCCGGGCGCCACGGGCCAGCCGGAGCGGGTTGTCCACCTGGGCGGCCTGCCGCACTGCGGTGAGACGCAGCGCGAGCCGCTCCCGCCCGATCCAAATCCGCTCCCATCCGGTGAACCGGATGTGGACCACGTCGCCAGTAACCGTGACCGATGCCATCAGTCATCCCCCTTCGTCGTGTCCGTTGTTGCTGGTAGCTGCCGGTCGGCCGGCATCAGGACGGTCGCCAGCAGTCGCGGTACCCGCCCGTTGCCGGGCTCGTTGCCGAGCAACGGGCCGACCAGCGCGGCGAAACCGGCGGCGAACTCGCCCAGTTCGGCGTCCGTCAGGTGCAGCACCAACTGCTGGTATCCGACACCGTCAGCGGCGAAGTCGATCCGCTCCCGGGCGAGGTAGCGAGAGAACTCCGACAGCAGACTCGACACGAACGCCGTGAAGTAGCGCGCATGGTCCTCCGGCGTCGCCGTGGCCAGGGCCGCGGCGTCCAGCGTCGCGCCGTGCGCGGGCAGCGCGTACACCCGCTCGACGGCGCCGCGTACCTTGCGCTCCTTGACCACGTCGAGCAGCCCTGTCTTGACCAGCGTCGCCAGGTGCCGGTACATCGTGGCCTGCGGGATGTCGGGCAGCAGCTCAACCAGGTCCTGCGTGGTCAGCCGGGTGCCTGCGACCGCCCGCAGGATCCGGATCCGCACCGGGTGCAGCGCCAGCTCGGCCCAGCGCTCCCTCGACATCTCCATGGCCCAACGTTATCATTATCGAGAGTGATAATGATAGCCCCGACCTCCGGAATTGCCGGTCTCTCAAGAGATCGCAGGGGGCGTGGTCGACCGCGATCGGGATGCGGAACCGGCGAGTCCGGAGTGGACGGCCCGGCTTGTCAGCCCCACCCACGGCCACTCCGCGGCCACTGACCCGGCTGCGGCGGTCAGTTCCGCTCACGTCAAGTACGGCTGGCCGCACGTGCTCTACGCCGTGCCGATGGGCCATCGCCCGCGGTCAGCGTCAGTCAGCGCAGTGGTCCCGGCACGACGGTTTTCCTGCGGTCGCCAAGCGCCTGCACCCGCGGGCCGGGTGATGCCTCGTATTACGACCGCGTGAGGAACATCGCAGTCACCCGGGACGCTGCTCGCGGGCGGCGATGGCGGCCTGGATGCGGCGCAGCGTGCGAATGGCCTTCTTCGCCGCAACACGAACCTCGCCGTCGAAGACCGTCGCGCCGCGGTCCTCGGCCTGGAGGCGCTCCAGCGTGGGGGCAACCCGTTCGTCGCCGGTCGAGCCGAGGGCGACCGCGGCCCAGTAGCGGCGGTTCGGGTCCGGGTCGGCGGCAGCTGCGATCAGCCGCGGGATGACCTCCGGGGCGAACGAGGCCAGGGCGCTGGCGATGTGACCGATCCGTGCGAAGCGGCGGTGCTCGAACTCGTGCCACAGTGCGTCCAGCGCTTCCGGGCCGCCGATGTTGGCCAGGGCCTCCGCGGCCCGCAGGCGCACCCAGTCGACGTCGTCGGCGAGCAACGGGCTGAGCGCCGGCACGACGGACGCGTCGCCGAGCCGGCCGAGGGCCTTCACCGCTTCGTCCACCACCATCCATTGCGGATGGTCGAGAAGGGAGATCAGCTTCGGTACCGCATCCCGGACACCCACTGCGGCGCAGCCCATGGCCGCCCAGGCCTGGCAGTTGTATCGCGTGTCGGCAAGCGCCGCGAGGAGCGGCTCGCGCAGGGTGTCCTTCGGGGTGTGCGCGGCGAATGCATCGACCTGGTTCATCGCCCGGGTGTACAGCGAGCGGTGATAGTCGGGGTAGTCGCGGACGAGGGCGTGCAGCGCCGCGACCGCCGCCGGGTCGCCGAAGTCGTGGGCCCGATCGAGCAGCCGATAGAGGTGCGCCTCGCGCGTGGCGAGGTCGCCGGCGCGTAGGCCGTCGAGGTCGGTGTTCGTCACAGCGTCCATGCCCAGCCGGCGGGCCATCGCGCCACCTGCTGTTCGGGAGCGCTGTCGCCGGCAGTGGTCATGGACGGAATCATACGGCGGGGGTGGCCCACACACGTCGGCCCCGCTCCAGGGGCATCATTCGGCGTCTCAGCGGCTCACGGGGGTCTCGCGCGCCACGCGCGACAGCTTCTCCGGGTTGCGCACGTGGTAGAGGCCGGCGATGCGGCCGTTCTCGACCCGCAGCGCCACCACGCCGTCCAGCTCGCCGTTGACCCGGACGACCAGGCCCGGGGCGCCGTTGACCTCGGCCGGCTCGACCGAGCGCGCGACGTCGCGCTGGTACCAGAGGGAGGCCAGCAGGCGAGCCACCTTGTCGGCCCCCACGACGGGCCGCAGCAGGGCGTGCTTGACTCCCCCGCCGTCGCTCAGGGCGACGACGTCCGGCGCGAGGATGTCGAGCAGGCTCTGCAGGTTGCCGGTCTCGACCGCCCGCTGGAAGGCCTGGAGCGCGGCCCGGCTCTCGGCCGGGGAGACGGCGCCGCGGGGCCGGCGGGCGGCGACGTGGGCCCGGGCCCGGTAGGCGATCTGGCGGACCGCCGCAGGGCTCTTCTCGACGGCCTGGGCGATCTCGTCGTACTCCAGGTCGAACACCTCGCGCAGCACGAACACCGCCCGCTCGACCGGCGCGAGGGTTTCCAGCACCACCAGCATCGCCATCGAGACGCTGTCGGCCAGCTCGACGTCCTCGGCCACGTCGGGCGTGGTCAGCAGCGGCTCGGGCAACCACGGTCCGACGTAGGACTCCTTGCGCCGGCCGAGCGTGCGCAGCCGGTCCAGCGCCTGCCGGGTGACGATCCGCACCAGGTAGGCGCGCTCGTCCCGCACGGTGCCGAGATCGACGCCCACCCACCGCAGCCAGGTCTCCTGCAGGACGTCCTCGGCGTCGGTGGCCGAGCCGAGCATCTCGTAGGCGACGGTGAATAGCAGGTTGCGGTGGGCGACGAACGCCTCGGTAGCTGGGTCGACACTGCGCTCGTCCATGCCCACAGGACGCCGGTCCCCGTCCCTTTGTGACAGCCGGTACCGGTGCTTCACGTCACAGGAGCCGGGCTGTTACGCGCTGAAGGGCGCCGCCGTCTCGTGGTCATCGGGACGTACACGCCTTCGTGACAAGGAGATGATCGTGGCAGCGCATACAGCAGCCCCCGCGGCCGGGACGAGGCCGGACGCGGCGGGGACGGCGGCCGGGGATCCGAGGCGGTGGCTGATCCTCGCCGTCATCGCCGCCGCACAGCTCATGATCGTCCTCGACCTGACCGTGATGAACCTCGCGCTGCCGTCGGCGCAGCGCGCGCTCGGGTTCACGGCCACCGACCGGCAGTGGGTCGTGACCGCGTACGCCCTGTCGTTCGGCAGCCTGCTGCTGTTCTGCGGGCGGCTGGCCGACCTGATCGGCCGCAAGGCGACCTTCCTCGCCGGTCTCGTCGGCTTCGCGGCCGCCTCCGCCGTCGGTGGCGCCTCGGACAGCTTCGCGATGCTGGTGACGGCCCGCGCCTGCCAGGGGGTCTTCGGCGCCCTGCTGGCGCCGTCCGCCCTGTCGCTGCTGGCCACGACCTTCAGCGATGCCAAGGAGCGGGCCAAGGCATTCGGCGTCTACGGCGCGGTCTCGGCCACCGGCGGCGGCATGGGGCTGCTGCTCGGCGGCGCGCTGACCACCTACCTGTCCTGGCGCTGGTGCATGTACATCAACCTGGTCTTCGCCGCCGTCGCGATCATCGGGGGCGTGCTGCTGGTGGGCAAGCAGTCCAGGACGCCCGGCGGCCGGCTGGACGTTCCCGGAGTCGTGGCGGTGTCCGCCGGGATGTTCTGCCTTGTCTACGGCTTCTCCAACGCCGCGAGGCACAGCTGGCACACGCCCTCGGCGTGGGGCTTCCTGGCGGTCGGCGTCGGGCTGCTGATCGCCTTCGCCTTCTGGCAGTCGCGCGCCGCGCAGCCGCTGCTGCCGCCCCGCATCGTGCTCGACCGCAACCGCGCCGGCGCCTACCTCACCATCCTGATCAGCGGGGCGGCCACATTCGGGGTCTTCCTGTTCCTGGTGTACTACATGCAGGTGACCCTGGGGTACTCCGCGGTCACCTCGGGCCTGGCCATGCTGCCGATGGTGGTGCTCAGCGGCGCCGCGGCCACCGTGGGCAACACCAAGCTGATGCCGCGGGTCGGTCCCAAGCCGATGGTCATCGCCGGCATGCTGCTCAACGTGGCCGGCATGGTCTGGCTGACGAGGATCGGCGCGCACTCGGACTACGCGTCGGCGCTCCTCGGGCCGCTCATGGTGATAGGTGCCGGCATGGGCCTCGTCTTCGGCATGGTGGCCGCCACCGGTACCTTCGGCGTGGCACCGCGCGACGCGGGAGTGGCCTCGGCGAGCATCAACACCGGGCAGCAGCTCGGCGGCTCGATCGGCACCGCGCTGCTCAGCACGATCGCGGCCAGTGCCACCACCGGGTACCTGGCCGATCATCCGGGATCGGTACAGCTCGCGGCGATCCACAGCTACACCGCGGTGTTCTGGTCGTGCGCCGGCCTCTTCGCGGCGGGCGCCGTCGTCTGCGGTGCGCTGCTGCGCCGCGGCCCGCTGACCCGTCCGCACTAGCCGCGGGCGGCGCCGATTCCCATCAGGACCGCGATGCCGAGGGCGCTGCGCGCGGAGTACGGCTGGCGCCACAACCCACCGTGGGCCGCCGCGCAGGCCTCGTCCTGCCAGGGGTGCTCCTGCGCCGGACGACCGGCGTTGAGATCGTGCACGAGCAGCGCGGCCATGAGCGTGTTGCTCGTCGCCGGCTCGAAGATCTCGATGCCGAAGCGGTGGGCGCCGGCGAACGCGGCGGCGAGGAGGCGGTTCTTCACCACGCTTCGGGTGCGGGTGGCCGGTGCGACGGCGAACGACACCGGCACGCCCGCGGCCCGGGCCTCGGCCGCCCGCCAGCGCTGCAGCCGTTTCGCGAGGGCGTAGTTCGGGCCCTGCTGCGGTACCAGGCTGTCGTTGATCCCCGGATAGAGGCCGGACGGGTAGTTGCGGGTGAGCAGCCGCCCGGCGCTGAGCACCCGCAGCGGCCGCCGGAGCCGCCCGATGCCCGTCGCCGCCGCGTAGCGCCGGTTCGCCTCGTCGACCGCGTCGTCGGGCACGACGAACACGTCGGTCGGCGTGGCCAGGAACGCGAGCCCGAGGTCGGGCCGGCGCTCGCGCAGGCGGACGGTGAGCGCGTCGACGGCCATCGCGACCCGGACGTTGAGCGCCCCGTCGGCGTAGACGTAGTTGCCGAGCACGAGCCGGCCGTCGAGGCCCTCGATCCACTCGGCGACCCGGCCGAGATCGTGCAGCAGGTCGGCGCCCCGCTCCTCGCCGGCGACCGGCAGGTGGAGGCGGCCCGCGTACCGCTCGGCCAGGGTGGTCAGCCGCTGCCAGATCGCCGGCCGGGGCAGGTCGACGGCGACCACGTCGGCGCCCCAGCGCAGCAGCGCCCGCAGCGGGCCCATCTCCGCGCCGGCGCCGAGGACGACGACGCTGCGCCCGGGCAGGGACAGCCAGTCCGGGTTCGCGGCGACGGTCCGGACCGCGTCGGCGCACGAGCGCTCGATCGTGCCGGCGGCGACCCAGCCCTCGAGCTGGCGGTCGAGCTCCTCGCCGCAGAGGTGGCGGCCACGGTACGGCACGACAAGCTCACGCTCCGCCTCCCCCGTCCCCGTCACGGTCACCGTCGCCAGCGGCGGACCACCGGGGTTGAACGCGGCGCCGAGGGGTTCCTCGCCGCCGTCCGGTGTTCCCCGGTACCGCATCCGCTCGTGCAGCGACGCGAGCCCGTCGCCGGCGATGCGCAGCGCCGCGTCGCGGGACGGCAGCCCCGCCTCGACAAGCCGCCGGAAGTGCACCAGGTAGTCGTGGCGCCAGTCGGTCGACGCCTCGGCGCCCCGGGCCCCGACCGGGTCGACGCCGCGCAGCGCGTCGGCCACCACCGACCGCCCCAGCGCCGAGGTGCTGGACCTGCCATCGACGCTCGGGACGACCACACCGGTCGGGTTCACATGCGGCACGCCGGCCAGTCTGCCAGCCGGCGGTCCCCGAGTGGCTCTTCGCGTCCCGGGCCGGAGCCGCCCGTACCCAGTTTGCCCTGATATACAGGTGGAAACCCGGCTCGGGGCCGGCGATGGATGGGGTCATGCGGATGTTCGATCGGCTGGCGGGGGCTTCTCGGATCGGGCTGGGGCTGGCGGCCGTCGGGCGCCCCGGCTACATCAATCTCGGGCGCGCCGCGGACCTGCCGGGCGAGCGGACGGTCGAGACGATGCGCGACCGCGCTCACGACCTTCTCGACCGGGCGTACGCGGCCGGCATCAGGTACTTCGATGTCGCCCGATCCTACGGGCGGGCCGAGGAGTTCCTGGCCCAGTGGCTGCACGCCCGGCCGGACGTCGACGACGTCGTCGTCGGCAGCAAGTGGGGCTACACCTACACCGCCGGGTGGCGGGTCGACGCCGAGGTGCACGAGGTCAAGGACCACGGCGTCGCCACCTTCGACCGGCAGCTCGGCGAGACGCGGGCCCTGCTCGGCGACCGCCTCGACCTCTACCAGATCCACTCGGTCACCCCGGACAGCCCCGCACTGCACGACGAGGCGCTGCACCGCCGGCTCGCCGGGCTCGCCGCACAGGGCACGGTGATCGGGCTTTCGACAAGCGGTCCCGCGCAGGGCGAGGCGATCCGGGCCGCGCTCGGCGTGCGGGTCGACGGGCAGCCCCTGTTCCGCAGCGTGCAGGCCACCTGGAATCTGCTGGAGCCCAGCGCCGGGCCGGCGCTCGCCGAGGCGCACGACGCGGGGTGCCTCGTCATCGTGAAGGAGGCGCTCGCCAACGGGCGACTCGCCGTGGGCGAGGGCGCGCCCGGCGACGCCACCGCGCTCGCGGCGGCGCTACGGCAGCCCTGGGCGACCATCGTGCTGTCCGGGGCCGCGACCGGCGACCAGCTGGCCTCGAACCTGCGGGCGGAGGAGCTCACCGTCGACCCCGCCCGGTGGAACGACCTGGCGATGCCCGCCGCGCAGTACTGGCAGGAGCGCTCGCGCCTACCGTGGAGCTAGCGCCTTGGCCGGGGTCAGCACCTCCACGCCGTTCGCCTTGAGGGCGTCCCGCAGGTCGGGCGGCGGCGCGGTGTCGGTGATCAGGTAGTCGGCGGCGGCGAGCTCCGACACCTGGGCGAACAGGCGGCGGCCGAACTTGGAGGAGTCGGCGAGGATCGCCACGCGGGCCGCGCGGGAGATCATCTCCTGCATCATCGCGGCCTCGGCGAGGTTGCTCGTCGTGTAGCCGGCGTCGGCGGCGACTGCGCCGACGCCGATCAGCGCCAGATCGCAGCTGATGTCCAGCTCGGCGCCGGCGGTGGCACGGAAGCTGACCGGGCCGATCGTGGCGAGGGTGAGCGCACGCACCGCGCCGCCGAAGACGTAGATGTCACGGATCGCCGTGGACGGGAGCGCCCCCGGCACCAGCAGGTTGTTCGTCGCCACCGTCAGGTCGCGGTGCTGGACGAGGTTGCGGGCGAGCGCGAGCGTGGTCGTCCCGCCGTTGATCATGATGGTCGAGCCGTCCTGGACCAGCCCCGCGGCCAGCGCCGCGATCTTCTCCTTCTCCTGCTCCTGCACGGTGAGCCGCTGGTCGACGGTCCGGTCGGTGCGGGAGACCGTGGACAGGCTGACGGCGCCGCCGTACGTGCGCACGAGGATGCCCTCGGCGGCCAGCTGATCGAGATCGCGCCGCACGGTGTCGATGGAGACGCCGAAGCGTTCGGCCAGCTCACCCACCGTGACCTGACCCGCGTCGGCGACGTACGCGGCCAGCTGAGCCTTGCGCCCCGCCGGTAGATGACGCTGCCGCTCGTCCCTGCCAACGCTCACAGTTCCCCCCTCGTCAGTGCGGGAGTATGCCACATCTGCGGGTCTACTGAGGACATCCACGCACGGAGCCGCGAAGACCCGCAAGAACGGGCAAGACCGGCCAAAACTCGGTACTGGCTGGGCAAACTGCAGCCCGGAGCGTGGTTGCGGAGCGCCAGGTTTTGCCTCATGGCGCAACAGTTTGCCATAGTCCGCAGCTTTCTGCAGTTCTTCTCTTGTCCTGATCTGTAACACGCTGCTAACGTGACGCCAACGCGGCATAGAACAGAAGGAACTCGATACAGAGGAGCGTGCCATGGTGATACGCACATCCCGGCTGCAGCGGGCGTTAGGGGCGGTGACGGCGGCCGCGCTGGTGGCGTTCGTGGGGGCGTGCGGCTCGAGCGACTCGAGCGACTCCGCCTCGGGCGGCAACGTGACGCTGGAGTTCGCCCAGTGGTGGGGGGCCGAGCTTCCGTCCGGAGAGTTCGACAAGATCATCAACGACTTCACCGCACAGAACCCGAACATCCACATCAAGCTGCTGAGCGCGCCGTACGCCTCGACGAAGCAGCAGCTGATCACCGGCGCCGCGTCGAAGACCCTCCCTGACGTCGTGGGCCTGGACGGCGCCTGGGTCAACGACTTCGCCAAGCAGGGCGCGATCGCCGACATGTCGAAGCTGATGTCGGAGTCGAACTACGACACCAGCCAGCTCGCCAGCCAGGTGCAGGTCAAGGGCAAGACCTACATGGTCCCGGTGGTCAACTTCGTCTACCCGCTCTTCGTCAACAAGGACCTGCTGACCAAGGCCGGCGTCGCCGACGTGCCCGCCACGCGCACCGAGTTCCTCGACGCCGCCAAGAAGATCAGCGCGACCGGCAGTGACGTGAAGGGCTGGGCGCTCCCGCTCGACACCGCCGTGCCCAACGGCATCCAGAACGACGTCATGTCCTGGCTCTGGGCCTCCGGCGGCAGCATGCTGAAGGACGGCAAGCCCGACCTGACCAGCGCGCCGGTCAAGAGCGCGGTCAACTATGTGAAGAGCCTGAACGACGCGGGCGTCATCGCCCCCGGCTCGCTCACCATGAAAGAGCAGGACAAGGTCGAGAAGTTCACCAACGGCCAGGTCGGCATGATGATCGACTCGCTCGCGCACATCAACCTGATCAAGAAGAACAAGCCGGACCTGAAGTTCGAGGTGGCGGCCCTTCCCGCCGAGGACGGCTACACCGGCAAGCGCGGCATCCCGTACGCCTCGTGGGGCATCGGCATCTCCAACTCCACCAAGCACAAGGCCGAGGCGTTCAAGTTCGTCTCGTACCTGATGAGCCAGGAGACCAACGCGAAGCTGAGCACGATCGCGAACGGCTTCCCGGGCAACAAGAACGCGAAGCCCGACTTCAGCAACAGCGACCCGATGTTCAAGACGGCCTTCGACATCTACCAGCAGGGTTACCCCGCCAACGAGTTCGTCGGCCTGCCCAAGTCCGAGGACCTGATGCGCAGCTTCGACGAGCAGCTCCAGCTCGTGCTGACCGGCAAGTCGACTGTCGACGAGGCGCTGAACAAGTCGCAGCAGTCCTGGTCCTCAGTGATCGAGTAGTCCGCTCGGGCGCCGTGCCGGTCCGCCGGCACGGCGCCCGCTCTAGGAGACAGCGATGACATCCATGACGGCACCGAAAACCGCGGCGCCCACCAAGGGGCAGGTCCCACCCGGCCGGAAGCGCTCCACTGTGGCGCGGCGCCTGATCCCGTACGGATATCTGACCCCCACGGTGCTGTTGATCGTGGTCCTGATGGTGGTCCCCATCGTCATGGTGATCAGCTACTCGTTCCGGGACAACGTGATCATCCAGGACAACTCGGTGTTCGCCGGGTTCGCCAACTACACCAAGGTGCTCACCGACCCGGACTTCCTGGCCGCACTGAAGAACACCGCCATCTTCATCACGGTCAGCACCGTGGCCCACCTGGTCCTCGGCCTGGCGTTCGCGATGATGCTCAACACCCAGCTGCTGGGCGGGGTGGCCAAGGCCATCTTCCGGATCGTCTACATCCTGCCCTGGCTGTTCACGATCGCGGTGATCGCCGTCATCTGGCGGCTGCTGCTGGACCCGTCCGGCGTCATCAACTACGTACTGCACACGCTGGGCGTCATCCAGCACGGCGTCGACTTTCTCGGGGACCCGGGCAAGGCGCTCTGGGCGGTCACGTTCGTCAACATCTGGTCCGGCTACCCGTTCTTCATGATCAGCCTGCTCGCCGGACTGCAGGGCATCCCCGGCGAGCTGTACGAGGCGGCCGCCGTGGACGGGACGAACTGGTGGCAGCGGTTCGTGCACGTGACGCTGCCCCAGCTGCGGCCGGTGATCATCAGCATGGCGGTGCTCGACCTGATCTGGACGTCCCAGCAGTTCGCGCTGATCTGGATGATGACCGGCGGCGGACCGCTGAACTCCACCGAGATGCTCAGCACCTTCACCTACAAGCAGGCCTTCAGCGAGTACGAGTTCGCGACCGCGTCCGCCGCCGCCGTGATCGTGCTGCTGCTGACGATGATCCTGGCCTTCTTCTACGTACGACAGCAGCGGGAGCGGTGAGACGCATGGCCATGAACGTCAAGACCCGTCGCACCCTCGCCAAGGCCGGCGTCATCACCGGGCTCGTCCTCGGCGGCCTGTTCGCCGGCCTGCCGGTCCTGTGGATGCTGTCCACGTCGTTCAAGGGCAACGGCGAGGTCTTCCAGAACCCGCCGGAGCTCATCACCAAGAGCTTCTCGTTCGACGCCTACCGGGAGATCCTCGGTAACGGCGCCCAACTGCGGTTCTTCCTCAACAGCTACATCGTCGCCTTCGCGGTGACCATCCTGACGCTGCTGGTGGCCGTCCTGGCCGGGTTCGCGTTCAGCCGCTACTCGTTCCCGTTCCAGAAGACCATCAACGCCGTGATCGTCAGCGTCCAGGCCGTGCCGCCGATCACGCTCGTCATTCCGTACTTCGGGCTCGTCGTCGGGCTCGGCCTGTACAACACCTACCCCGGCCTGATCCTCACGCACATGGTGTTCACCCTGCCCTACGCGGTCATCATGATCACCGCGTACTTCAACACCATGCCCCGGGCACTGGACGAGTCCGTCAAAGTCGACGGCGGCACCAGCTGGACCGCGCTGTGGCGGATCCTGGTGCCGATCTCGGTGCCCGGTCTGATCGCGGTCGGGGTCTACACGTTCATGATCTCGTGGAACGAGTACCTGTTCGCGCTCTCGCTGACCCGCACCGACGACATGCGCACGGTGCCGATCGGCATCCAGCTCCTCATGGGCCAGCACTCGTACGAGTGGAACCAGATGATGGCGATGAGCATTCTCGGGTCGATTCCGGTCCTCGTCCTCTTCCTGCTGTTCCAGCGGCGGTTCATCGGCGGCCTCACCGCCGGCGCCGTGAAGGCCTGAAACACCCGGCAACGCAAAAGGAGAAAGACAGAAATGCTGACGACCGGCAAGGCGATCCTTGACGTCGCCAACGAGCACAGCTTCGCCGTGCCCGCCTTCAACATCAGCGACTGGGCGATGTTCAGGGGCATCGTGGAGATCAGCGAGGAGACCAACGCTCCCCTCATCGTCGGGATCCACCCGGACGAGGTTCGCCACATCGGCCGCGAGATGATCGCCGGCATCATCGAGCGGTCGCACAACTCGAGCGTCCCGATCGCGATCCACTGGGACCACGGCGCCACCTACGAGCAGGTCCTGCAGGCGGTCCAGTACGGCTTCACGTCCGTGATGATCGACGCCTCGCTGAAGCCGTTCGAGGAGAACATCGCGATCACCAAGAAGGTCACCGACTCCGCGCACGTCATCGGCGTGTCCGTGGAGGGCGAGCTCGGCACGATCGGCGGGAACGACGCCTACGCCGAGGGCGGCGCCGCCGAGATCATCTACACTGACCCGGACGACGCGGTCACGTTCGTCGCGCAGACCGGCGTGGACAGCCTCGCCGTCGCGATCGGCACGTTCCACGGCATGTACCCGGCCCACCTCAAGCCGGAGCTGAAGCTCGACCTGCTCAAGGAGATCAAGAGCAAGGTCCAGATCCCGCTGGTGCTGCACGGCGGCTCCGGCAACCCGGACGACGAGATCCGCGAGGCCGCGCGGATCGGCATCAACAAGATCAACATCTCCACCGACATCAAGGTCGCCTACCACGACAAGATGCGCGAGGTGCTCGGCAGCGACAAGAAGGTGCGCGAGCCGAATGCCATCCAGCCCGCCTGCATCGACGCCATGAAGGTGGTCGCCGCCCAGAAGATCGAGCTGTTCGGCGCCGCCGGCAAGGCCTCGCTCTACTGACATGGCAGACGCGTCCCGTGTAGTCCTGGGCCTCGGCGGTTGCGTCGACTACGAGTTGAAGCTGACCGCCGGCGTCCTGGAAGAGCTAGTCGCCGAGTACGGCCTCGTCGCCGCGGAACTGACGTCGCCGGCCGCCGTGACCAGCGAGCGGGACCTCCTGGTGTCGATCCTCGGATACGTGGCCCGGGGCGCCGGCGGCGAGCACTTCGTCGCCTCCGCCCCGGCGCTGTCGGCCTTCGCGAACAGGTTCCCGCATCGGGAGACCCTGGGCGGCACCTCGGTGCGGGCCGGGATCCTGATGAGCCGGCTCGGCGTGCCGTCGACGCTGCACCTGGTCAGCGTCAACGACACCTTCCGCCGGCTGCTGCCGGCGGACAGCGAATACACCAACAGCGGCAGCGGAGACACCTTCTATCCGCATCTGATCGTGCAGTACGACAAGAGCCTGCGGGTCCGGGCGAACGACATCGACATCGTCGCGCCGTTCCCCAACCGGCTGATCTACGTCAACGACCCGGCGAACAGCACCATGCTGCTCACCGACGATCTCGGCGACCGGCTGGGCCGGGCCGAGGTCTTCCTGATCTCCGGGTTCAACGCCATGCGCGACGAGGCGGAACTCGACGAGCGGCTCGTCTCCCTCAAGGAGCACATGCGGCGGCTGCCGCCCGGTGCGGTGACCTACTTCGAGGACGCGGCATACCACGAGCCCGCCTTCAGCCGCCGGGTCCGGGAGGCGCTGCTGCCCGAGATCGACGTGTACGGCATGAACGAGGACGAGCTGCAGTCGTACCTCGGGCGCCCGGTCGACCTGCTCTCCGCCGAGGACGTCGCGGATGCGCTCACCGCGGTGCACCGGCTCATCCCGGTGCCTACGCTGGTACTGCACACGAAGTACTGGGCCCTGGCGCTCGGCCCCGGCGAGTACGCCGGCGCCCTCGACAACGGCACGCTCATGGCCGCCACCCGCTACTGCCACGGCGACGACTTCACCGACGAGGACGTCGAGCGCCTGCGCCGGCAGCCGCGGCGGCCCGAGTCCGTCGCCTTCGCGGCGGCGCTGCGCGCGCGCATGGGCGAGGCCGTCGACTGCGTTCCCGGCTTCGAGCTCGACGTCCAGAACCCAACCACCGTCGGGCTCGGTGACACGTTCGTCGGCGGTTTCCTCGCCGAGCTGGCTCTGAAGGGACACCGATGACCGTCGAGACACTGTTCGCCAACCAGCCCGAGACGTTCTACCGCGGCGCCGGCCGCATCGCGGAGTTCCGCAACCTGCCGGCGCTGCCCGACCGCCCCGAGGACTGGGTGGGCTCGGTGACCAGCCGGTTCGGGCTCGCCCCGTCCGGGCTCTCCACCCTGGCCGACGGCCGCGTCCTGGCCGAGGCCATCGCCGCGGACCCGCGCTGGTGGCTCGGCCCGCAGCGCGCCGACACCGGCGTGCTGGTGAAGCTGCTCGACGCCGGCCAGCGGCTGCCGTTGCACGTGCACCCGGACCGCACCTTCGCCAACGCGCACCTCGCCACGCCGTACGGCAAGACCGAGGCCTGGGTGATCGTCTCCGCACGGCCCGACGCCTACGTCCACCTGGGCTTCGCCCGCGACGTGGAGGCCGCCGAACTGGCCGGCTGGGTGCAGGGCCAGAAGACCGACGAGATGCTCGCCGCCACCAACAAGGTCCCGGTCGCGACTGGCGACGCGATCCTCTGCCCGGCCGGCCTGCCGCACGCGATCGGCGACGGCATCCTGCTGGTCGAGGTCCAGGAGCCGACCGACTTCTCGGTGCTGCTGGAGTACGAGGGCTTCGGCATCGCCGACGGCCACCTCGGCCTCGGCTACGACCTGGCCCTGCAGTGCGTCGACCGCGGCGCCTGGACGCCGTCGCGCCTCGACGGGCTCCGCGGCACCGCGGCGCGGCTGCTGCCCGAGGCCGCGGACGAGTTCTTCGCCGCCCGCCGCCTGCGCGGCGGCGACCGCGTGGAACAAGGCTTCAGCGTGCTGGTCGTGGTCGCCGGAGCGGGCAGGCTGACCGGCGAGCAGGACGACCTGCCGGTGCGGCGGGGCGACACGCTGCTGGTGCCGCACGCCGCCGGCCCGCTCCTGCTGGAGGGCCAGGTCGAGACCATCCGCCTCGCGGCGTCCGCCTGACCCCTTCGCGGGGCCGCGCCGATCGAGCCATCCGTCTATGGTCCCGGCATGGGCTTGCACACCGGATACATCGTGGCGACCGCGACACAGGCGGACCTGCTCGACGAATTGGCGCGACACACGGGAGAATTCACGACGGGCGAGGTCGTCGCGCGGACCGAGGACGCCGAGTCCGACGACGGCCAGCTGGACATGGTGATCGGCGAGCTCGACGGCCGCGCGTTCCTGATCGACGGGGCCATGGTGCTCTCGACGGTGCCGGACATGATCCTGGCCATGTCGGAGCGCCTGGGAACGGTGCTGGGATGCGGGGCAGAGACGGTGTCCGGGTCGTACTGGCTGACCGCGGCGCGGGACGGCGAGCTGCTTCGGCACATCTTCGTGTCACACGCCAGCATGACGCGAGGCATGGCCATCCAGGATCCTCTGCCGTTCGAGGACGGGGAGTCGTACGCGGAGGGCGGCGGCAAGGGCGTGTTCACCGCGATGGAGCACTTCGGGCTCAGCCCGTCGGCCTGGCTGGCGTCCGGCCCGGCGACCGTGGTGCGGTACGACGCCACTCGCCTTCCGCAGGACGGATCGATCGCGCGGATCACCCAGGAACACTTCGAGCGCTACCAGCGGCCGGAAGACGAGTGGCTGAACGACATCGTGGCGGTCAGCAAGGAATCGTGAGATCTTCCGGCCGTGGCGGCCGGAGAGGCCTACGGCCGCTGCGCGACCACCCAGTCGCGCAGCGGCCCGGTCGACCACCCGTGCCGTGCCGGCTTCCGGAATGCCCTGGCCGAGGCGCCGCGTCAGCTCGGGCCGGCCGGGTAGGGCGGCTCAGGCCGGGCCGTAGGTCAGGTGCACGACCCCGGTCGAGTACGTCTCCGAGCCGTTCAGCCGCAACGGCACCCGTTCCGAGGAGAAGAGGCGCTTCCCGGTGCCCACCGCGACCGGGCAGATCATGAGGTGCAGCTCGTCGATCAGGCCGGCGGTCAGCAGGGAGCGGACCAGGGTCGCGCTGCCGGTGATCGTGATGTTGCCGCCGTCCTGGGACTTGAGGTCGGACAGCGTGGCCGGCACGTCACCGGCGATGAGCTGGGAGCCGGACCATTCGGCCGTGCTCAGCGTGGTCGAGGCGACGAGCTTCGGGGTGTTGTTCATGAAGTCCGCGACCTCGCCCTCCTGGCCCGGCCAGATCGCGGCGAACTCCTCGTACGTCCTGCGGCCCAGCAGCAGCAGCTCGGTGGCGTCGCGGCGGGCCTTGATCGACCCGGCGACCTCCGGGCAGAAGTACTCGAAGCTCCACTGCTCGGGGGCCTCCACCACGCCGTCCAGCGCCATGTGCAGGCCGGCAACGATCTTGCGCATCTGACTCTCCTTCGCGGTTGGCCTTGCCTCTGCCAACGCGTCGAAGAGCGCCGCCCCGTTTCGACAGCGGGGCAAAAATTCGCCGGAGGATCCGAGCGGCCCGCACCCGAGAAGGTGCGGGCCGCGATCAGAACAAGCGGACGGTACGGGGGTCAGGACGACGACGAGAAGGCCGCGTCGAAGGCGGCGGCCGGCGCGTCGAAGGCCAGGCGGCGCACGAACTGCAGGGCCTCGGGCGCCCCGAGCAGGCGGTCCATCCCGGCGTCCTCCCACTCGATCGAGATCGGGCCGTTGTACCCGATCCCGTTGAGCGCCCGGAAGCAGTCCTCCCACGGCACGTCGCCGTGGCCGGTCGAGACGAAGTCCCAGCCGCGGCGCATGTCGGCCCACGGCAGGTGCGAGGCCAGCCGGCCGCGGCGGCCGTCGCCGGTGCGCACCTTGGCGTCCTTGCAGTCCACGTGGTAGATGCGGTCGGCGAAGTCGAAGATGAAGTTCACCGGGTCGAGCTCCTGCCACACGAAGTGCGACGGGTCCCAGTTGAGGCCGAACGCCGGGCGGTTGCCGATCGCCTCCAGGGCGCGCTTGGTGGTCCAGTAGTCGTAGGCGATCTCGCTGGGGTGCACCTCGTGCGCGAACTTGACCCCGACCTCGTCGAAGACGTCGAGGATCGGGTTCCAGCGCTCGGCGAAGTCCCGGTAGCCGTCCTCGATCATCTCCGGCGGGACCGGCGGGAACATGGCCAGTGTGTGCCAGATCGACGAGCCGGTGAAGCCGACCACCACGTCGACGCCGAGCTTGCGCGCGGCCCGGGCGGTGTCCTTGATCTCCTCGGCGGCGCGCTGGCGCACGCCCTCGGCCTCCCCGTCGCCCCAGATGCGGGCCGGCAGGATGCCCTGGTGGCGCTGGTCGATCGGGTGGTCGCAGACCGCCTGGCCGACCAGGTGGTTGGAGATGGCCCAGACCTTCAGGTTGTACTTCGCGAGCGTCTCCAGCTTGCGCTCCACGTAGGAGTCGTCGGAGACGGCCTTGTCGACCTCGAAGTGGTCGCCCCAGCAGGCGATCTCGAGGCCGTCGTAGCCCCACTCGGACGCGAGCCGGCAGACCTCCTCGAACGGCAGGTCGGCCCACTGGCCGGTGAAGAGCGTGATTGGACGCGCCATGTTGCAGTCCTCCGGTGAAGGGGATCCAGGCGCGAGGGAGACCTGTGGATGTACGTGATCAAAAGGGAAATACGTGGGTTGCGCCCCCACGCTGCCATCGTAAAAGACCAGCTGGCAAAGGAAAAGAGGTTCCCCGCCCGCCCGGACCGCGCCGCATCCGAGATCCCGGTCGGAGTCGGCGTCACCGATCCGGGTCCAAGGAACGACGCGTGCAATGTCCGGGCGGGCGGGGCCTGAAGGAAGGGCCGGTCGGCGTCTCGGCCCCACCTCCGTCAATGTGCGCCGATCGGCAAAGGCCGTCAGCCGATCAGCGTGAACTCGTCGATGTCGAACAGGGACCCGGACCCGCCGTGGAACACCAGGCACACCGTCGTGGCGGCGTTCGTGGCGAGCGGGATCGAGGCCTCCCGGAAGGTGTCCCAGCTGCCCGTGTTGGCCACCGCCAGCGTGCCGAGCAGCGCACCCGTCGACGAGCCGGCGCGGAACTCCACGGTGCCGCCGGGCCCGGCCGAGGACCACCGCACGCGCACCCCGGCGACGCTGGACAGCGTCACCCCGGAGTAGGCCGCCCAGTCGTTGTTGTCGATGAAGCCGGCCGTCTGCCCGCCCACCGCCGGGCCGTGCGCGGCGACCTGCAGGCCGCTCATCGACGACCAGGCCTCGCCCTGCTTCGTGGTGGCGTTGCGGGCGAGCGTGAACTGGTCGACGTCGAACAGCGAGCCGCCGGTGCCGCGGAACACGAGGTACAGCGACGTGGACGTGCTGGAGGCCAGCGGCGTGAAGACGTCGCGGAAGGTCTCCCAGGAGCCGGTGTTGGGCACCGCGACCGAGCCGAGCAGCGTGCCCGTCGCCGAGCCGGCGCGGAACTCGATGGTGCCGCCGGCGCCCGCCGAGGCGATGCGCGTGGTGACGCCCTTGACCGCCGACAGGTTCACGTTGTTGAACCCGATCCAGTCGTTGGGGTCGATGTAGCCGGCCGTCTGGCCGCCGACCGCCGCGGTGTGCCCGGCGACCTGGACGCCGCCGGTGCTGGCGTACGCCTCGCCCTGGTAGACCGAGTTGTTCGACGGCGCCGGCGGCGCGCAGTCGGCGTTGACCCGCTTGGCGGTGTACCGGATGGCGCCCAGCAACAGGTTGGTGAAGTTGGGATCGGTGTAGCTCTCCTCCGTGTGGCCGAAGCCGGTGTAGAAGGAGCGTCCGCTGTCGATGGTCTTGCACCAGGTGATCGGGTGGTCCCCGTTCATGGTGCCGCCGGAGTAGGACGACTCGTTGAGCGAGGCGAGCACGTGCGCGCTGCTGCGCGGGTTGGTCTGGTAGTTGTACCACTCGTCGGTGCGCACCCAGGTCGCCCCGAGATGGGCCGTGGCCGGGTGCGTGCGGTCCTCGACGTTGACCGTGGCCTGCTGGATCGCCGGGTGAGAGGCGAACCAGGCACCGACCAGGGTGCCGTAGAAGGGCCAGCTGTACTCCGTGTCGGCGGCCGCGTGCACGCCGACGTACCCGCCGCCCCCGCGGATGTAGGCCTCGAACGCGGCCTGCTGGGTGTCGTCGAGTACGTCGCCGGTCGTCGACATGAACACCACGGTCTGGTACTGGGCCAGGTTGGCGGCGGTGAACGCCCCCGCGTCCTCGGTGGCGGTGACGGTGAAGTTGTTGGCCGCGCCGAGCGTCTGGATGGCGGCGATGCCGTTCGGGATGGACGAGTGGCGGAATCCGGCGGTCTTGGAGAAGACCAGCACCTTGTACGGCGCGTCGGCCGCGCTGGCGGGCGCGGCGCTCAACGCGCCGGCAGCAACGAGGCCCACCGTAGCGGCGGCGAGCCACGAGCGGATGGTCATGACATTTCCTCACGATCAACTCGTCGGGTATGCGCGCGCCGCCGCGCTGTCATGTGCTGATGGAGTTGTCCGGGCCCGGCGCGGCGCCTGGCTGGCACCGCGCCGGCGCTCCGGTCTTGCCTCTCCCGGCCCCGGTACCCCCACCCGCGGGGCGCAACCGCGGATGGACCCTCGCCACCGGAGCTGGCGGAAGAGCAGTCTTCAGCCTCGAATGCCCAGCAGATGCTCCATGGCCAGCTGGTCGAGGCGCTCGAAGGCCATCCCGCGGGCGGCCAGCTTCTCCACGTCGATCTCGTCGGCCCGCAGCTGGTCCAGGGTCTCCCCCGGCATCAGCGTCGGCACCGACAGCTCGTCCACCCGGGCGGTGGCCAGGGCGGCGGAGACCTCGGGGTCGTCGCGGAACGTGCGGACCTTCTCCTTGAGGATCAGGTAGTTGCGCATGCAGGCCGCCGCGGTGACCCAGACGCCGTTGGTGTCCTCGGTGCGCGGCGGCTTGTAGTCGAAGTGCCGCGGCCCGGCGTACGCGGTCGGGAAGCCCGAGCTGTTCTCGAGCACGTCGACGGTCCAGAACGCCCCGCGCAGGTTGCCGGCGCCGAAGCGCAGGTCCTGGTCGAAGCGCGGGCCGTGCTGCCCGTTGAGGTCGATGTGGAAGAGCTTGCCGTGCCACAGCGCCTGGGCGATGCCGTGCGCGAAGTTCAGCCCGGCCATCTCCTCGTGCCCGACCTCGGGGTTGAGCCCGACCCGGGACGGCTCGTCCAGCGTCGAGATCAGCGCCAGGGCGTGGCCGATCGTGGGCAGCAGGATGTCGCCGCGCGGCTCGTTCGGCTTGGGCTCGATCGCCAGGCGGATGTCGTAGCCGCACTCGCGGATGTAGGCGCAGATGGCGTTGATCGCCTCGCGGTAGCGGTCCAGGGCGGCCCGCATCTGCTTGCCCGCCCCGGACTCCGCGCCCTCCCGGCCGCCCCACAGCACGTAGGTCGGCGCACCCAGCTCGGCCGCGAGGTCGAGGTTGCGCAGCACCTTCTGCAGCGCGAAGCGCCGCACGGCGCGATCGTTGGCGGTGAACGCGCCGTCCTTGAAGATCGGGTGACCGAACAGGTTGGTGGTGGCCATCGACACGACCAGGCCGGTGCCGTCGAGGGCCGCCCGGAAGCGGGTCACCGCCTTGTCGCGGGCGGTCTCGTCGCTGCCGAACGGGATCAGGTCGTCGTCGTGGAAGCTGACCCCGTACGCCCCCAGCTCAGCCAGTCGGTGCACGGTCTCGACCGGGTCGAGGGCCGGGCGCGACGCCGAGCCGAAGACGTCCTGGGCCTGCCAGCCCACCGTCCACAGCCCGAACGAGAACCGGTCGGCCGGCGTAGGGACGTACGGGTCTGTACTCATGCCGCCACACTCACCCAGGAGGAGTCGGATCGCTGGACGGCATCGAGCACCAGCTGCACCTGCAGGGCGTCCTCGAAGGACGGCGTCGGGTCGGCCCCGGTCGCCACCGCCTCGATGAAGTCGCGCATCTCGTGCGTGAACGAGTGCTCGTAGCCGATGATGTGCCCCGGCGGCCACCAGGCGCCGAGGTACGGGTGGTCGCCCTCGGTCACCAGGATCTTGGTCCACCCCTGCTCCGCGGCGGGCAGGGTGGCGTCGTAGTACTCCAGCTCGTTGAGGCGCTCCAGGTCGAAGGCCAGGGAGCCGTACTCGCCGTTGAGCTCGACCCGCAGCGCATTCTTGCGCCCGGTGGCGAACCGGGTCGCCTCGTACGTGGCCACCGCACCCCCGTCGAGCCGCGCGATGAACAGCGCCGCGTCGTCGACGGTGACCTCGCCCGTGGCGCTGCCGGCGCTGGCCGACAGCCCGCTGGCGGCCTCCGGCAGTGGCCGCTCCTTGATGAACGTCTCGGTCAGCCCGGACACCCCGGTGATGCGCTGGCCGGTGACGAACTGGGTCAGGTCGATGATGTGCGCGCCGATGTCGCCGAGCGCGCCCGAGCCGGCCTTGTCCTGCTGCAGCCGCCACACCAGCGGGAAGCTGGGATCGACGATCCAGTCCTGCAGGTACGCGGCCCGCACGTGCCGGATGGCGCCCAGCCGGCCGGCCGCGACCAGATTGCGCATCAGGCTCACGGCCGGCACCCGCCGGTAGTTGAAGCCGCAGGCCGAGCGCACGCCCACGGCCCGGGCCTTGGCCGCGGCCGCGACCATCGCGCGGGCCTCCTCGACCGTGTTGGCGAGCGGCTTCTCGCACAGCACGTGCTTGCCCGCCTCGAGCGCCGCGATGGCGATCTCGGCGTGGCTGTCGCCCGGGGTACACACGTCGATGACGTCGATGTCGTCCCGGGCGACCAGCGCGCGCCAGTCGGTCACCGCCTCGGCCCAGCCGAGCCGGGCCGCGGCCTCGGTCACCTTCGCTTCGTCGCGACCGCAGACGGCGACCATGGTCGCCCGCGCGGGCAGGTCGAAGACCCGGTTCACGGTGCGCCACGCCTGGGAGTGCGCTGCGCCCATGAACGCGTAGCCGACCATCCCGACGCGCAGCTCCCCGCTGCTGCCCTGACTGGACACTGGCGGTTCCTTTCCTACTTGGACACTTCGGGCCTAGCTATGACTTTCTTGCAGTTTTCAGGACTTGAAGCCGAGGGGCAGGTACTTGTCGACGTTGTCCTTGGTGATCGTCTCGGACTGCAGGACGATCATCTTCGGCACCTGCAGCTCGACCAGGTCGCTCATGCCGTTGCCCTGGGCCGCGAGGCGGGCCAGGATGATCGCCGACGAGGCCATCGACGGCGGGTAGGTGACCGTCGCGGTGAGGACGGTGTCCCCGGCCTTGATGTGGTCCATCGCGTCGCGCGAGCCGGCGCCGCCGACCATGAAGAACTCCTTGCGCCCGGCCTGCTGGATCGCGGCCAGCACGCCGACGCCCTGGTCGTCGTCGTGGTTCCACACGGCGTCGAGCTTCGGCGCGGCCTGGAGCAGGTTGGCCGCGGCGGACTGACCGGTCTGCACGGTGAAGCCGGCGGCGACCCGGTGCTTGACGGTCAGGCCGTAGGTCTTCAGCGTGTCGGCGAAGCCCTTCGAGCGGTCCTTGGTCAGCTGCAGCTCGTCGATGCCCGGGATCTCGCCGATGACCGCGTCGGTCTTGCCCTTGAGCTTCTCGCCGATGTAGTGACCGGCGGCGACGCCCATGCCGTAGTTGTCGCCCTTGATGAGGGAGAACGAGGCGGCCGCGTCGGTGAACTCGCGGTCGAGGTTGATGACGATGATGCCGGCGTCCATGGCCTTCTTGCCGATCGCGGTGAGCTGCGCGCCGTCCTGCGGCAGCATCACGATCGCGTCCGGCTTGCTGGCGATGACGGTCTCCAGCGCGGCGATCTGGGCCGGTGCGTCCTTACCGGCGTCGATCACCTTGAGGGTCACGTCGGAGAACTTGGCCGCCTGCGCCTTGGCGTTGGCGGTGATGGCGCCGATCCAGCCGTGGTCGGCCGCCGGGGCGGAGAAGGCGATGGTCACCGGCTTGCCGGGGGCGGCGCTGGCGGCGTTGGCGTCCTTGACGTTCGTCTGGGGCGCGCTGTCCTTCGTCTCGTTCGACGTGCAGCCGGCCAGCAGCGCGCCGGCGCCGATCGCCGCCCCGCCGAACAACAGTCGACGGCGGGACATGTCGGGCGAGGTGCTCATCTCACGACCTCCAGGTCGTTTGTGGGAATTTGGGGGGTTTTCGGGGCGTACTTCGTGTGCATTTTGGGTGCACCGATCAGCGCAGCCGTCCCGGCGTGGACGGCGGCGTGTGCGCTGGCGGGGCTTGGGGTGTGGCGTTATGAGGAGGCGGGCCGTCGCCGCAGCGACCAGACCCGGAACTGCTGAATCAGCACGGCGACGACGATGATGCCGCCGTTGATGATGCGCTGCAGGTCGAGCTGCAGGTTGTTGATGATGAACAGGTTGGTGATCTGGGTGAAGATCAGCACACCGAGCAGCGAGCCGATGATGGTGCCACGGCCGCCGGTCAGGGCCGTGCCGCCGATGATCGCGGCCGCGATCGCGTTGAGCTCGTAGAGGTCGCCGTGGGTGTTGCTGCCGGACTGCGCCTGCGAGACCACGATCAGGGCGGCGATGCCGCAGCAGATGCCCGAGAGCACGTAGAGCGCGACGGTCTGCCAGCGCACGTTGATGCCGGCCAGGCGGGCCGCCTCGGCGTTGCCGCCGATCGCGATCGTGCGGCGGCCGAAGGTGGTGCGGTTGAGCAGCACCCAGGCGAGCGCGACGACGACCAGGAAGATCACGACCACCCACGGCACCCCGAGGATCTTGTTCAGGGCGAAGCCGTTGATGAACGCGTTGCGGTTGATCTGGGTGTGCGAGCCGGAGATGCTCTGCGCGAGGCCGCGGGCCGACAGCATCATCGCGAGGGTCGCGATGAACGGCACCAGCCGGCCGTAGGCGATCAGCGTGCCGTTGATGAGGCCGGCGACGGCGCCGACGACCAGCGCGGTGAAGATCATGGCGCCCGCGCCGAAGTCCTGCGTGGCCACCGTCGTGCACCACACGCTGGCCAGGGCCAGCAGCGCGCCGACCGACAGGTCGATGCCGCCGCTGATCATCACGAAGGTCATGCCGACGGTGAGCACCCCGATGCTGGAGGCCTGGGTGAGCACCGTCAGCTCGTTGTTCCAGAGGTTGTGACCGTCGAGGAAGATGTTCGGCGCGGTGACGGCGCCGATGATCAGCAGGGCGACCAGCACGCCGACCAGGGCGAGGTTGCGCTTCGCGCTGTCCGCGCTGTCTCGCTGCCACCAACTCTGCTCGGTGACGCGGGGCGGGTCGTGCACGTCGACCGGTTCCGTGGCGGTACTCATGCTGTCCTACCTTCGATAAGAGAAGGAACAAGAGCGGCGCGGCTTGCCCGCCTCCGCTTCGCTCCTGCAGTCATGCCGTGCTCACCAAGACTGAGAACAAGTGGAGGGCGGCATGCCCGCCTCCGATTCGCTCCGGCAGTCACGCCGCATCCTCTTCGGCGGCCGGCCCCGCGAGGCTCGCCCCGTCGAGTAGCGAGCCGGCCATCACGAGGTCGAGCACGATGTCTTCGTCGAGTTCGTCGGCGGGCGCCTCGCGCACGACCCGGCCCTCCCGCATGACCAGCACGCGGTCGGCGAGGCCGAGCACCTCGGGCACCTCGCTGGAGACGAGCAGCACGCCGACGCCTTCGTCGGCGAGCCTGCGGATCACCTGGTACAGCTCTGCCCGCGCCCCCACGTCAACACCGCGGGTCGGCTCGTCGAGCAGCAGCAGCTTCGTCTCGCCGAGCAGCCAGCGCCCGACGACCACCTTCTGCTGGTTGCCGCCGGACAGCGTGCGCACCGGGCGCCGTACGTCGGCCGGGCGCAGGTCCAGCCCGCGGGTCACCTCTTCGGCGGCCGCGCGCTCCTTGCCGGCGTCGGTGAAGCCGGCCTTGGCGTAGCGGGCGAACCCGGCCAGGGTGACGTTGCGGTAGATCGGCTCGGCCAGCAGCAGCGCCTGGCTCTTGCGCTCCTCCGGGGCCATCCCGATGCCGGAACGCACGGCCGAGCTCACACTGCCCTTGCGCAGGCGCTTTCCCGCAAGCTCGACGGTCCCGGCGGTGGGCCGGCGGGCGCCGTAGATGCTCTCCAGCACCTCGGAGCGGCCGGAGCCGACCAGGCCGGTGATGCCGACGATCTCGCCGCCGTGCACCTCCAGCGACACGTCGGCGAACCGCCCCGGCAGCGTGAGGCCCTCGACCTGGAGCAGGGGCGCGCCGTCGAAGGTGCGCGCGGCCGGCCGCTCGGGGAAGACGTACTCGATGGTCCGGCCGGTCATCCGGCTGACCAGCTCGCGGTTGGGGGTGGACTTCGCGTCGAGGTTGGCTGCGGTGGTGCGCCCGTCCTTGAGCACCGTCACCCGGTCGCCGATCTCGCGGATCTCGTCGAGCCGGTGCGAGATGTAGATGACCGCGATGCCCTGTTCGGTGAGGCCGCGCACGATCCGGAACAGGTTCTGCACCTCGTCGTGGGCCAGCACCGCGCTCGGCTCGTCCATGATGAGCAGCCGGGCCTCGCGCGACAGCGCCCGGCCCATGCTCACGATCTGCTTGGCCGCGGCGGGCAGCTTGCCGACCTCGCGCCCGGCCGGGATCTCGGGGTGGCCGAGCCTCTGCAGGATCGCCTCGGCGCCCTTGCGCATCGCGCGCCGGGCCACGAAGCCGCCGCTGTTGGGCTCGTGCCCGAGGTAGATGTTCTCGGCCACGCTGAGCCCGTCGACCAGGTCGAGCTCCTGGTAGATGGTGGCGATGCCGGCCTTCATGGCCGCCTGGGGGCTGCCGAACGAGACCGGCTGGCCCTGCCACAGGATCTCGCCCGAGTTCGGCGCGTGCGCCCCGGACAGGACCTTGATCAGCGTCGACTTGCCGGCGCCGTTCTGCCCGAGCAGGCAGTGCACCTCGCCCGCGCGCACCTCGAGTTGGACCCCGTCGAGCGCGCGGACGCCGGGGAACGTCTTGACCACATCGGTGAGCCGGAGGACCACGTCCGCCGGTGAGGATTCCTGGTGTTCCGGTAGTTCTGTCACGATGGCCGTCCATACGCGAGTTCGCTGGCCAGCACCGCGGCGCCTACGACGCCGGCGCGAGGGCCGAGCTCGGACAGGACGACCGGCAGGTTGCCGGTCGCTAGGGGCAGCGAGCGCCGGTACACCACGCTGCGGATCTCGGCGAGCAGGATGTGCCCGAGGCCGGCCAGGCCGCCGCCGATCACGATCATCGACGGGTTGATGAAGCTGACCAGCCCGGCGAGCACGCCGCCGACCCGGCGCCCGCCGTCGCGGATGAGCCGGATGCAGGTGACGTCCCCCTCGGCCGCGCCGTCGGCGACGTCCTTGGCGGTCACCACCCCGTTGGCGTTGAGCCGGTCGGCCAGGGCCGGCGAGGCCCCGCTGCGCGCCGCCGCGGCCGCGTCACGCGCGAGCGCGCCGCCGCCGAAGAGCGCCTCCAGGCAGCCGACGTTGCCGCAGGAGCACACCGGCCCGTGGCTGTCGACCTGGATGTGGCCGATGTCGCCGGCACAGCCGTCCGTCCCGCGGTACACCTCACCGTTGAGGTAGATGCCGCACCCGATGCCCGTGCCGACCTTGAGGAACAGCAGGTTGTCCACCGAGTGGGCGACGCCGCCGTAGCGCTCGCCGATGCTCATGATGTTGACGTCGTTGTCGACGACGACCGGGCAGTTGTGCTCCCGCCCGAGCGCCTCGCGCACCGGGAACCGGTCCCAGCCGGGCATGATCGGCGGCGACACCGGCACCCCGTCCCGGAAGCTGACCGGTCCCGGCACGCCGATCCCGATGGCGTGCAGCCGCTCGAAGGCGGCCTCCGCCCGGAGCTTGTGCAGGATCTCGTTGACCCGCTGGAGGATCACCTTCGGGCCCGAGCGGATGTCCGCCGGCTCCCCGTAGGCGGCCACGGGCTCCAGCCGCCCGTCGGTGATCTCCACGTCGATCGAGCTGGCCCCCAGGTCGACCGCGGCGAAGCGCAGTCCGGGGTTGAGCTCGACCAGCGTGGAACGCCGCCCGCCGCGACTGGCCGCCGGCCCCGCCTCCCGGATGAGACCGGTGGCGACCAGCGCGTCCAGGTCGGCAAGCAGCCGCGGCCGCGGCACCTCGAGCCGATCGGCCAACTCCGCCCGCGACAACGCACCGGTGTCCCGCAACAGGCGGAGCAGCCGCGACTGTACCGGGTTGTCGATCGCGGAGACCGTGTTCATCGGATTCATCAGAGCCACCCCCTAGTCAGGTCGCAGGCCCAGGCGCGCGCGACATGCGGCAACACCACCACATCGCCACCTGGCGGCTGGTTGCCGGGCCGTGTGCCGTGCGTTACACCCGTGTTGCGTCGAGACTTTAGGCCCGTCGCAGCCCCCGCGTCTAGAGCTTCTTTCGCTCGTTACCAAACTTTTGCTGAATCCGACGGAAGTTCGGACGCATTGGAAAATATGCGGGTTTCCCCAGGTCAGGTGGCGTTTCGGAAGGTCCTCCGACGTTTCCCAAACTATCCCAAACCGGGGCAGCGAAAGTTTTCCCGGACGGCGCTTAGGATGCCGGGGTGCGACTCAACCCGCGCTGGCTCGGGCTGGCCGCGACGACGCTGCTGGCCCTCAGCGGGTTCCTCGCCGGCAAGCCGCTGCCGCACGACGCCGCCTGGGTCACCGGCGTCGTCGTGTGGTTCGTCGCCCTCCTGCTGCTGGCCCGCGCCTGGTGGTCGCTGCGCGGGGTGACCGCCCCGCGCGAGCTCCTCGTCACGGCGGCGATCTGGAGCGCCCCGCTCCTGGTCGCGCCGCCGATGGGGGCGTTGGACGTGTACGCGTACGCCTGCCAGGGCCAGCTCTTCGACGCCGGGATCAACCTCTACGAGCACGGCCCGTCGGCGCTGCCCTGCACGTGGCTGTCCGAGGTACCGCCCCTGTGGCGCGACACGCCGACCCCCTACGGCCCGCTGTGGTTCGCCCTCTCCGGCGGCGTCGCCTGGCTCGCGCACGGTCACCTGATCGTGGCCGTCGGCCTGTTCCGCCTCCTCGCGATCCTCGGGCTGGTGCTGTGCGTCGCCGCGGCCCACCGGCTGACCGACGGCAACGCGGTCCTCGCCGCGAGTCCGCTCGTGCTCATCCACGTGGTGTCGGGCGTCCACAACGACATCCTGCTGGCCGGCTTCCTGCTGACCGCCTTCGCCTTCGCCACCCGCGGCCGCTCGGGCGCGACCGGCGCCGCGGTCGGCCTCGCGGCTGCCGTCAAGATCACAGCGCTGGTCGCGGCCCCGTTCGCCGTGCTGCTGGTGTTCTTCCGCGCCGGCGGCCCCTGCCGGCGGGCCCCGTTCGGCTTCACCGCAGCCCTGCTCGCCACCTACGCGGTCCTCGCCGCCGCGACCGGCCACGGCCTGGGCTTCCTGCGCGCGCTGGGCTCCACGGCCGAACTCAAGCAGTGGCTGTCCATCCCGACCGGGGTGGGCATGGCCGCCGGGTACGTCCTGCGGGCCGCCGGCCGCCCCGCCGCCTTCGACACCGCGGTGGCCGTCGCCCGCGCGCTGGGCTTCGTGGTCCTGGCCGTGCTCCTGCTGATCCTGTGGTGGCGCGCGGCGCGCACGGCCCGCCGGTCCCCCGCCGAGGCGCTCGACCCGGTGCTGACCGCCGCCGGCCTGGCCCTGTTGGCCACGGCGGTGCTCGGGCCGGTGTTCTACGCCTGGTACGCGCTGGCCGGCATCGCCCTGCTGGCCGGCACCCACCTGACGGGGCGGCTGCGGACGGGCGTGCACGTGGCGGTCGTCGCTCTGCCGTTCCTCACCCTGCCCGACAGCCTGGGCCTGGCCACGAAGACCAAGCTGCCGGGCGCCCTGCTGGACGTGGCCCTGGTCGTGACCCTGCTGGCACGACTCGTCCGGCGGCCGGCCCGTAGATCGCAGACACCCGAACTCACCGATTAGCGTCGTTGATTCGAAATGTCGGGCGCTGGCGCGCCACGACATTTCGGACTTATACCCTGACGGGTCATATATCCGATAATTCGTGGCACACCAGCGCCCGACTTATCGGTTGATCTTGACCGCGTGGCTAGGACGACGTGGTGCCGAGACCTGATCGCGCCCAGGCCACCAGCTCGCGGGTGTACTCCGGCACCCCGGGGGCCTCGGGGTCCACGCCCTCGTCGTACCGAACGGTCCAGCGCAGGCCGTTGACCCCGGGCACGCGCCGGCCCACGATCCGCACGCCGCCGCGGGTGCCCTCGATCGGGTGATGTGAGGTGTGCGCGATCGACTTGTTGACGCGGACCCGCACCTGCTCCGGCACGCGGTCCGGGTCGAGCAGGGTGAGGATCAGCGGCGGGAGGTCGGCCATCACGACGTACTCCTCGCCGTCCATCGGCACCTCGCTCGCCGCGATCACGGCCAGCTGACGGCCCGACCACGTCGCCTTGTGGATCTCGTGCCAGCCGAGGCGCTCGTCGGCGCCCGGCAGCCACAGCCCGTGGTTGGTGGCCACGACGGCGTTGTCCCCGGTCGCCCCGGCCCACGCCACCACGCGCTCATCAGGCCCCAGCTTGGGCCGCTTGTCGGCCGGCAACCGCCGCCGCTTCAGAATGCCGAACATCCCGACCAGTCTTTCACCACCGGCTGGCCCCTCGGTCGCGCAGGGCTCGGGCGTGCTGCTCCAGGGAGACCAGCTCGCTGAACAGCCGCAGGTGCTCGTCGGCGTTGGAGACCGGGTTGATCCGCTGCAGCTTGGACTTCAGCTCGCCGATCGCGCGGTTCAGGGCCATGAGCTGCAGCCGGTTGATGGTGACTTCGACGTACCGCGGATCCGGCTCCCCGTCCAGGCGCAACGGCTCGACCGCAAGCTCGGCCACCAGCGCCCCGGCGGCCAGGTCCGTGCACGACTCACGCACGCGCTCGATCCACACCGCCCCGCCGGCCGCGCTGGACGCCCCGCCAGCCTCCGCCACCGCCGAGCGCAGGGACAGATACACCGGATGGGTGTACATCTCGGGGCCGACCGCGTCGAACATCGGCCCGGCGAGCGCCGGCTGCTGCAGCGCGAGCTTCAGCGCCTCCCGCTCGACGAGGGCTTCGGCGCTGTCGGGGGCGAGCACGCGCCGCTGCGGCTGGGCCGGGATCGGGTCGGGCGCGCCCTTGGCCGCCGCGGCCACCGAGCGCTGCACGGTCTCGAGCTCCATGCCGAGGTCGCCGGCGAGCTTGCGGGCGTACTCCGGCCGGAGGGTCCGGTCCTTGATCTTGGCGACCAGCGGCGCGGTGGCCCGCAGGGCGCCGACCCGGCCCTCGGCGGTGTCGAGGTCGAAGCGCTGGATCACCGAGCGCAGCGCGAAGTCGAGCAGCGGCTGGCGGTCGGCCACCAGGTCCCGCACCGCGGCGTCGCCCTTGGCCAGGCGCAGCTCGCACGGGTCCATGTTGTCCGGGCCGACCGCGATGAACGTCTGGGCCACGAAGCGCTGGTCGTCCTCGAACGCGCGCAGTGCCGCCTTCTGCCCGGCGGCATCACCGTCGAACGTGAAGATGATCTCACCGCCGTAGCCGTCGGCGTCCATCAGCAGGCGGCGCAGCACCGAGATGTGGTCGCCGCCGAAGGCCGTGCCACAGGTGGCCACGGCGACCGGCACGCCGGCCAGGTGGCAGGCCATCACGTCGGTGTAGCCCTCGACGATGACCACCCGGCTCTGCTTGGCGATCTCGCGCTTGGCCTGGTCGATGCCGTAGAGCACGTGCGACTTCTTGTACAGCGGGGACTCGGGCGTGTTGAGGTACTTCGGGCCGTCGTCGTCGTCGAACAGCTTCCGCGCGCCGAAGCCGATCACGTCGCCCGAGATGTCCTTGATCGGCCACACCAGGCGGCGGCGGAACC
The DNA here is from genome assembly GCF_039532525.1 of Dactylosporangium salmoneum. NCBI lineage: Bacteria > Bacillati > Actinomycetota > Actinomycetes > Micromonosporales > Micromonosporaceae > Dactylosporangium > Dactylosporangium salmoneum. The sequence continues at coordinate 91,503 of NZ_BAAARV010000034.1, read as the reverse complement.
GGTCGATGAGCCCGCCCGAGCGGCCCTCGCGGCAGAGGCCGGCGCTGGTCAGCTCCTGCGCGGAGTACCCCTTCTGGCGCAGGTACTTGCTGAGGTGGTCCCAGCCGTCGGGGGCGAAGCCGCACCCGTAGCGCTCGGCCGCCTCCCTGCTGAAGCCGCGCTGGGCGAGGAACTCCCGGGCCGGCCGGGCGCCGGGAGTGCCCAGCTGCTCGGCGTAGAAGCGGGCGGCCTCCGCGTGCGCGGCGATCAGGCGCTGCTTCTGGCCGCCTTGGCGGATCGGGGCGCTGCCGGCCTCGACGTACCGCAGCTGCAGGCCCGCCCGCGCGGCCAGCCGCTCGACGGACTCCACGAAGCTCAGGTGGTCGTGGTCCATGAGGAACTTGATCGCGTCGCCGCCGGCGCCGCAGCCGTGGCAGAAGTACACGTTGCGGGCGGGTGAGACGTTGAACGAGGCGGTCTTCTCGTCGTGGAACGGGCACAGGCCCTTGAGGTTGCCGCCACCCGCCGAGCGCAGGGTCACGTGCTCGGAGATCACGTCCTCGATCGACGTGCGCTCCCGGACCAGGGCGATGTCCTCGTCCTTGATCTTGCCGGCCAACCGCCACCTCCCACCGGTCCGACGCCATACATCCTGCCTCGCGGCACCGACAATCTACGACTCGCGGGGCGGCGCGGCCTTGCCGGGCCGTGGGATGCTGCGCGCATGACGACCCCGACGTCGCCGCTGACCGATGAGCCGTCGCCTCCGGCGGAGGACGCCGCGCCGCCGGTCAGGCTTGGGTGGTACCGCCGGAAGTGGGTGGTGATCACCACGCTCGGGCTCTCCCGGCGGCTGCCCGACGACCGGCGGCGCCGGCGGCGGGTGCTGTGGCGGCTCGGCGTCGCCGCCGTGATCGCGCTGGCCGTCGCGCTCGCCCCGACCGTGTGGCTGCGCGCCTCGGCGGGCGGCCGGCTCGTGGCCGCCGACCGCGCGCCCGCCGCCGACGTCGCGATCGTCTTCGGCGCGCAGCTGGAGAACGGCGGCAAGGACCCGATGTCGTTCCTGCGCAACCGGCTCGACACGGCGGCCGCCCTGGTCACCTCGGGCAAGGTCAAGGCGCTGCTGATCTCCGGCGACGCCCACGGCGGGTCGGGCAACGAGGTCAAGGCGATGAGCACGTACCTCGCCGAGCGCGGCGTCGACCCGTCCCGGCTCGTCCTGGACCCATATGGCCTGGACACGTACGACACCTGCCGCCGGGCCCACGACGTCTACGGCATCACCCGGGCGCTGCTGGTGAGCCAGGACGTGCACCTGTACCGCGCCGTCACCCTCTGCCGCCGGCTGGGCGTGGACGCGTGGGGCGTCCCGTCCGGGTGTCAGGGCTGCCGGCAGGTGACGATCTGGTACAACACGGCCAGGGACGTCGGGGCCGCCTGGAAGGCCGCTTGGGACGCGATCCGGCACCGGCCACCCGCCGTGCAGTCACCCCCGGACCCAGCGGTCCAGCGGGCGGTGGCCGCGCACACTCCATAGTGGATCTCGCACGGCCGCCCGGACGACACGCGGATTTTCGCGCGACACGCACCGGACGGGCGACAGCCGGATTCGCCACACGACCCGGCCCTCGCGGTTTCCGCCGTACGCGCCCGGCCTCCCCGGCATACTTGAGCCCGGTCTCGACACGGCGACGCGAGGGTGGTGCAGGCCCGGTGAGGGCGAGGATCGGACGGCTCGGCTGATGGTCATCGTGCTCCGCACCACGGACGACGTGCTGCGCTGGGCCGGCCGGATGGTCGACCCACCGCTGCGCGCGGCCATCGGGCGGCTCCCGGAGCCGTCTCGCGAGGTCGGCGAGCTGCAGCTGGGCCACCCGGCCGGGTGTGACGCCCCGGCCGCATGGCTGCGCAGCGCGCTCACCCTGGTCTGCGCGGCCGCGGTCGGCGGCGACCCGCACGACGCGGTGCCCGCAGCCGTCGCGGTCGAGCTCATGCACCACTGGTCGGCGATCCGCCGCGACCTCGTCGACGGCCGGGCCGACGGCGCCGCCTGGAGCGTGGTCGGCTCCCAGCCGGCGGCGCTGGGCGGCGAGGCCCTGCTCGCGCTCGCCTTCGACGTGGTGGCCACCGGCGACCCGACCCACACCGCCCCCGGCCGCCCCCGCCAGCGCACCGGCGCCCCGGGCCCGGACCGGGCGATGATGCGCGTGCTGGGCGACACCGTCCAGGAGCTCCTGCACGGCCAGCACGCCTCCCTGGCGCTGCGCGAGACCCGCCCCGACCCGGCTGAGGAGCGCACCGACCTGCTGCGCGACGTGCTGGCCATGGTCGAGCAGCGCACCGGCGCCCTCTTCGGCTGTGCCTGCGCCCTCGGCGCGGTGGCCGGCGGCGGAGACGCGGACCAGGTCGAGCGCCTGCGGCTCTTCGGCGTGCGCCTCGGTCTGGCCGTGCAGTTCGCCGAGGACCTCCTGGGCATCTGGGGCGAGCACGCCGGCCCGGGCCGGCCCGCCTACGCCGACCTGCGGCGCCGGCGGCGCTCCCTGCCCGTCGCGGCCGCCCTGGCCGCGGGGGCCGACGAGCTGGCCGGCCTCTTCGACGGGCGCGGCCGCCTGAGCGACGCCGACGCGGAGCGGGCGGCGAAGACGATCGAGCAGTCGGGCGCCCGGGACTGGTGCCGGCGTCAGGCCGAGGAGCTGTTGTCGCAGGCCCTGCTGGCGCTCGACCTGGCCTCGCCCGCTCCGGCCGCCGTCGCCGAGCTGGTCGCCCTGGCCCGCCGGGCCGCCGCTGCACCAAACTGACTCCCTGCCACGGGCGATCGCCCCTTGCGTGACGATTTGCTCGAAATGTCGAGCGCTGGCGCGCCACGACATTTCGGACTTATCGCCTGACGAGGTATAAGTCCGATAAGTCGTGGCGCGCCAGCGCCCGACTTATCGGATCCAGGCGCTTTTACGACCATTCGGCGGCGGCGCGGGCGTCCGAACTCATCAGATCCCGGGCGCTTCCGCGCCCATTGACGGCTAGTCACCAGCATTTCGGACTTTCCGCCCGCCGGGGTATAAGTCAGATAAGTCGCGGCGCGCCAGCGCCCGACTTATCGCAATCGCCCCGAACGAACCCGCACCGAACCGTTTCCCGACCCGGCGACGCCATAGAGGTAACGCGGGGAGGAAACATGGCGGACGCCGAAGAAGAGTTCCACGAGTTCGTCCGAACAAGGCTCCCAGGTCTGCGCCGCGCCGCATATCTGCTGTGCGGCGACTGGACCCGGGGCGACGACATTGTCCAGCGCGCGCTCACCGACGCGTACGTGCGCTGGCGGCGCATCCGGCGGGCCGACAACGTCGACGCGTACGTGCGCACGATCCTGGTGCACCGCTTCGTCGACGAGCAGCGGCGCGGATGGGCCCGGGTGCGGCTGCTGGACCGGCTGCCCGACGGGCCGGCCGAGGACGCGGCACTGCAGGGGCTGCCGGCCGGGCTCGACCTGCGCGACGCGCTCGCCGAGCTGCCGCCGCGCCAGCGGGCCGTGCTCGTCCTGCGGTTCTACTACGACATGTCGGTCCAGCAGACCGCGGCGGCGCTTCGCTGCGCGCCCGGCACCGTCAAGAGCCAGACCGCCGCCGCACTGGGCGCCATGCGCCGGCGGTTGGCGCCGATCGACACGGGGAGTACGCGATGAACGTCCGCGACGAAGACGAAGACGAAGGGGCCGTGCGGGGCCTCATGCACGGCGGCGGCGAGGCGCCGGAGTCGCGGGTCGACCTCGCCCGGGTGGTCGCCGACGGGCGGCGGCGCAAGGCCGTGCGCACGCTGACGACCGGCCTGGCCGCCGCGGTCGTGGTGCTCGGGCTCACCGGGGCGGCGGCGGTCGCGCTGCGGCCCGCGCAGCCCGGCGAGGGGCCGGCGGCGGGAACGTCGGGGCAGGCCTCGGCGAGCCCATCCACCCGCGCCCGGCACCACGCCGGCGGCTTCGACGAGGTGCTGATCCTGCGCATCGCGCCCGGCTGGCTGCCCCCCGGGGTGCACGAGCGGACCGACCGCACCATGTGGGCGGCCATGCAGTCGCTCAGCTACACCGACGGCCGCGACAAGGGAAGCGCCACCGAGCTCAGCATCACGCTGTACGCGCCCGGGTACCTCCCCCGCCGGCCCGGCCCGGTCACCACCAGCCCAGCGCCCGCGCTCGGGGCCGGGGACGCACGGTGGTACACCGTGGACTCCGACCCCGCCACCACGGGGCTGCTCTGGCAGTGGGCGCCCGGGGCGTGGGCCACCGTCGAGGGCGAGGCGCCGGGCACGCCGGCCGAGAACCGGGCCGTGTGGCGGCACATCGCCGAGCGGCTCGGCACCGACGGGCGCCGGGCGGTGCCGGTCGGGCTGACGGTCGTCACGGACGCGCCGGTGACCCTCGTCGGCATGGACCGCGGCACCGACCCGGTGACCGGCGGGCTGCGCACGACGCTCGTGCTGGCCGAGCACGCCTACGTGCCGCCGCCCGGCCGCGACGGTCCCGGCTACCGCGTCACGCTGGGCGCCGACGGGCGGGTCGACCAGGGCGGACTGGACGCGCGGGTCGTCGCGATCGCGCGGGCGGAGGACTGGACGACCGACCCGGTTCCCTGACGCTCAGACGATGGCGGCGACCACCTGGGCGGCCCGGTCGGCGTGCTTCTGGTACGCCCCCGGGTACGCCGAGCGCTGCACCGCCTGCGCCGCCCCGGTGACGCTCATGCTCTGCCACCCCGACACGTGGGCCAGCGCGTTGTAGAACAGCATCGCCGAGTGGGCCGGGTTCATGAGCTCGGCCACGGTCCCCCAGCCCTGGCTCGCCCGCTGCTGGAACAGCCCGACCGAGTCGTGGTCCTGCGACACGCCGTCGTGCGGCAGCCGCAGCGAGGCCGGCACCGCGGGGCTGGCCACGTTGTAGAGGTCGCTCTCCTGCATCGCGGTGGCGACCGCCACGACCAGCGCCTTGGCCGGCATGCCCTGGGCCCGGCCCTGGCGCACGATGGCCACGGCGTTGTTCATCTGGGTCTGGGTGAGCCCGGCCACCGGGCGGGGCGGCTGAGGCGCGGGCGGCGGCACCGGGGCGGCCGGCGTCGGCGGCGTCGGCGTCGAGGCCTGGACCAGGGCGGCGGTACCGAAGTCGGCCTGCGGCCGGATGTAGGAGACGTCGAAGGAGTAGGGCGGCGGCGCGGCGGCCTCGGCGGCCACGGGCGCGGCCTGGCCGCCGGTCGAGCCGGTGGCGAGCAGTGCGGCGGACACCACCACGACGGACGCGGCGCCGGACCTCACGACGAGGCCGGGCCGGCGGTGTCTGGGACGAAACTGACGGGACAAAGTCTTCAAGAAAGATTCCTCACGGACGCGGCGAAACGGACGCTGCGAGACAGACGCGGCGAACGCGGACACGGCGAAAACGGACGCCACGAAAGCGGACGCTGCGAGACAGACGCGGCGAACGCGGACACGGCGAAAACGGACGCCACGAAAGCGGACGCTGCGAGAACAGACGCGGCGAACGCGGACACGGCGAAAACGGACGCCACGAAAGCGGACGCTGCGAGAACAGACGCGGCGAACGCGGACACGGCGAAAACGGACGCCACGAAAGCGGACGCAATGAAAACGGACGCGACGAATCGCACGCCGAAATGGGCGCGCGAGATCGGCACGATCCCATTGAGCACAAGGGATCGCGCGAGCGAATTCAGCGTGAAAGCGCAGCCAGGCTCAGTTCCTGGCGCTCACCTGTCCGGGAGGGAACGAGGCATAGAGGTGGACCACAGTGGTACTCCTTCCGATGCCGCCTACCGGGTTAGCTGACGGGTTCGGACGGGAGGATTCGCCCTACCGCGACTCGGTCGCGGATACACCCCAGAACTGCGGTGGGTCCCCGGCCCGCAATAATTGCGGCTCGACGGCGACTGCGCGGTGGCACCAATTCGGCGCCCGTCGACCGAGCAGACCACCCGACCTTACTGGGCGGTTTCGGCCTCGGCCAACCGCAGCAACGGGATCCCACCCGGCGCACCCGTTCGCTCACCGATTGCTGTCACACGATGGGTCATCCGTTCGGATGACCTGTTCGCGTGACGATGGCCCTTCACCTGGTACATCGCCTTGTCGGCAATGCGCAGCGCCGCGCCCGGATCGTCGATCGTGGCGTCGATCACGGCCACGCCGACGCTGACCCGCACCCGCACCGAACGGCCGTCGTGGATCACCGGCGCGCAGACGGCCCGCTCCACCCGCTCCACCAGGGCGGCCCGCGCGAGGTCGTCGCCGACGTTCTCGGTGAGCACCACGAACTCGTCGCCGCCGAGGCGCGCCACGGTGTCCCCCGGACGGACCAGCCCGGTCAGCCGTTCGGCCACCGCGACCAGCACCGCGTCGCCGGCGTCGTGCCCGAGCGTGTCGTTGACCATCTTGAAGTCGTCGAGGTCGCAGAAGAGCAGCGCACTGTGCCCCTGGCCGGTCCGGGCCCGGCGGATCGCCGCGGCCAGCGGTGCCGCCAGCGCGTCGCGGTTGGCCAGGCCGGTGAGCGGGTCGCGGGAGGCCCGGCGGACCAGGTCGGCCTCGTTGGCCTTGCGCTCGGTGATGTCCTGGACCTGCATGATGCCGAAGGACGGCGCCCCGGCCACCACCGACATGGTCGCCGACACCCAGATCACCGCGCCGTCGCCGCGCACGCAGCGCACCTCGTAGTCGCGCAGCGGCTCGCCCTTGCGGGTCAGGGCGCTGGCGACGGCCAGCCGGGCCCGGTCGAGGTCGTCGGAGTGCAGCAGGTCGGCCACGCGCATCTCGACCAGCTCGGCGGGGTCGCGGCCGAGCAGCTCGCACAGGGCGGGGTTGACCCGGGTCAGCCGGGCCGGGTCCAGCCCCTCCAGCCCGATCATGGCCATGCCGCTCCCGGCGCCGTCGAACGCCAGCCGGAAGGCCTCCTCACTGGCCGCGAGGTGCTGCCGCTCCCGCTGCAGCGCCTCGACCAGGTTGGCGTTGTCGATCGCGATGCCGGCCTGGGCGGCGAGCATCTCCAGCAGCTCGCGCTGGAAGGGCCCGGGGCGGCGCCCGTCGGCCGGCAGGTCGACGCCGAGAATGCCCACGATCTCGCCGTTGGTGGCCAGCAGCGGGGCGAAGAGGGCGTCGAGGGGGTGCCAGCGCTCGTCCTCGGGCACGCCGTCGCCGCCGGGCACCTCGTCGGGGATCCACGAGTGGATCTGGTCGCTGTGGCGGTCGTGCGGCAGATACCGCAGCTGCCCCCACCACTCGGCCCGCTCCAGGTAGGAGTCGAGCTCGGCGGCCGGGTAGCGGGAGCCGAGCAGCGTGGCCCGGGCCTCGTCCGAGCCGGCCAGCGCCACGGCCTCGTAGACGCCGTCGGGGTGCAGGTAGTTGACCACGGCCACGCCGAAGCCGACGCCGTCGACCACCGCGTCCACGATGAGCTGCAGCGTCTCGGCCAGGGTCACGCCGGTGTTGATGCGGCCGGTGATGCGGTACACGGAACGGATCGCGGCCATTGCCGTGTCTCGATCCGACTCCATGGCGCGCCTACCCCGCTCCGGCTGACCCTGCACCCCTATATCGACGCATCAGACCGGATCTGAAGTAAACCCTCGCGTCACCCCGGCAGAGCCAGGGCGCCGGCCGCGCGCTTGGCCTCCTTCATCATCGCCGCCACGATGAGGTCGCGCCAGGGCATGTACGGCAGCATCCGGATGCTCAGCGCCTGCAGCCGCGCGGCCCGCTCGGTCTTCGGCGCGAACCCGCGGGCCGGCCGCAGCGCGGCGCGCTGGTTGACCTCGACGAACTCGCGCATCGCGCGGTCGTAGGAGGACAGGTCCGGGCCGTCGGCGATCGCCCGGGCCAGCAGGTAGGCGCCGGTCAGCGCCATCCCGGTGCCCTGGCCGGTCAGCGAGGACGGCGCGTAGGCGGCGTCGCCGACGAGCGCGACCCGGCCGGCGGTCCAGCCGTCCATGCGGATCTGCGCGTTGGGCGCCACGTAGAGGTCGGCGGCGGCCCGCATCAGCTCCAGCAGGCGCGGCACGACCCAGCCGCCGCCGTCGAAGGCCGCATCGATCGCGCGCAGCCGCTGCTCCCTGTCCCGTGGGGGGACCGGGCCGCCGTACAGCAGCGTCACCTTGACCTCGCGGGAGCCCCGGTCCGTCTTCACGCTCACCACCCGCCCCGGCGCCGAGTGCACCAGCTGCCAGCGCTCGATGCCCAGCTCGTTCGGGGCGGTGAAGATCGCCGCGTTGCTGCCGAGGTGGTGGAGGTACGACTCCAGGGGCCCGAACGCCAGGGAACGCACCCGCGAGAAGATGCCGTCCGCGCCCACCACGAAGTCGAAGTCGTCCGTCCCGCCGTGCTCGAACTCCACCGCCACGCCGTCCGGGCGGGGCCGCAGCGCGGTGACGGTGTCGCCGAAGCGCCACTGGACGCCGGGCGGGACGGCCTCGTGCAGCAGCCGGCTGAGGTCGCCCTTCATGATCTCGATGTCGGCCGGGTCGAGGACACCGAATCCGAGCGGCAGCGTCGCGATCCGCCGCCCGGAACGGTCCACGAAGCTGGTTCCGAGCGTGTCGGTACCGCGCCGACGCGCCTCCTCCGCGATGCCCATGCGATCGGCCACCTCCAGGGCCACGCCCCGGATGTCGACCGCGTAGCCCCCGTCGCGGACGGAGGGCGCCCGCTCCACCACCACGACCTCGCACCCGGCCCGGCGCAGCCAGTAGGCCAGGGCGTTGCCGGCGATACTGGCGCCGCTGATCAGAACCCGCGTCATGCGTACACCGTACGAACACCGCTCGGCACGCGTAATGACGCCGGATCGGCGGTAGGGTGTGCACTAGTGCACGCCTACCAGCGGATCGTGACGCAGATCCGGGCCCGCATCGCCGCCGGCGAGCTTCGCCCGGGCGAGCGCGTGCCCTCCACCCGCGAGCTCATGCGCGACTGGGGCGTGGCGATGGCGACGGCCACCAAGGCGCTGGCCACGCTGCGCCAGGAGGGGCTGGTCGAGCCGCGCCCGGGCGTCGGCACCGTGGTCGCCCGCCGCCCCCGCGCCCGCCCCGGCGCGCCGGCCGAGGGCCCGACGACGCTGGAGCGCGCCGTCGGCACCGCGGTCGCGCTGGCCGACGCCGACGGCCTGGCCGCGCTGTCCATGCGCCGCCTCGCCGCGGCGCTGGGGATGCCGACCATGACGCTGTACCGCCACGTCGCCGGCAAGGAGGAGCTGCTCCTGCTGATGACCGACGCGGTCTTCGGCGAAGCACCGCTGCCGTCCCCGTCCGGCGACTGGCGGGCCAGGCTGGCCACCTCGGCCCGCCTGCAGTGGGGGGTCTACCGGCGCCACCCGTGGGCGGCCGAGGTCATGTCCTTCACGCGCCCGCCGATGGCGGCCAACGCGATGGCCCACACCGAGTGGAACCTGGCCGCGCTGGAGGCGGCGGGCCTGCCACTGCCGATGGCCATGCACGCCGCGATGCTGCTGGCCGGCCACGTCCGCGGCACCGCGATCAACCTCGAGTGGGAGGCCAACGCCGAGCAGGACACCGGCGTGGACAACGTGGAGTGGTTCACCGCGCAGGAGGCCCGCTTCGCCCGCATCACGGCCGGCGGGCGCTTCCCGGCGTTCCTCCGCCTGGCCGCCCTGGGCCCGGACGCGGTCGACTTCGAGCTGGACACGCTCTTCGAGTTCGGCCTGGCCCGCCTGTTGGACGGCCTGAGCGTGCTGCTTACGGTTGAGCGATGAGCACAGTCAAGCTGAACACCGGCCTGGAGATGCCCCTCGTCGGCTACGGCACGTACCCGCTCAAGGGGCGCCGGGCCACGGACGCGATCCTCGCCGCCATCGCCGCCGGCTACCGGCTGCTCGACACCGCCGCCTCCTACGAGAACGAGGACGCGGTCGGCGCCGCCGTGCGCGAGTCGGGCCTGCCCCGCGCCGAGCTGTTCGTCACCACCAAGCTGCGCGGCCGCGACCAGGGCCGGGACACCACCCGCGCGGCGCTGGAGGCGTCCCTGGAGCGGCTCGGCCTCGACTACGTCGACCTCTACCTGATCCACTGGCCCATGCCGGCCGTCGGGAAATACATCGAGTCGTACGCCGTGATGGCCGACCTCCACCGCGAGGGCCTCATCCGCTCGCTGGGCGTCTCCAACTTCCTGCCCGAGCACATCGCGGCCGTCACCGCCGCGACCGGCCTGCGCCCGGCGGTCGACCAGCTGCAGGTCTCCCCGTCGCACTCGCGCCCCGAGCTGGTCGCCGCCGTCCAGGAGGGCGGCACGGTCGTGCAGGCGTGGAGCCCGCTGGAGCGCAACACCGGCGTGCTGGACGCCCCGGCCGTCACCGCGATCGCCGACCGGCTCGGCGTGACCGGCGCCCAGGTGGTCCTGCGCTGGCTCCTGCAGCGGGACATCGCGGTGGTACCGCACTCCGGCGACCCGACCCGCCAGCGCGCCAACGCCGACCTGTTCGGCTTCTCCCTCACCGCCGAGGACATGGCCGCCGTCGCCGCCTTGGACAAGGGCGTCCCGGTCAAGCAGGACCCGGCCACCTGGGAAGAGTTCTAGGCCACGAACGGAGGCCGGAGACGCGCGTCGGGGGGGCAGGCATCTCCGGCCTTTTCGTGCCTTCTCGCGCCGCCGGTCAGCCGGTGACGACCACCACGACGCGGCGGTTCTCGGCCCGGCTCTGGGGCGTGCCGCCGACCACGGCCGGATGGGTGCCACCGAAGCCGAAGATCGACGTGCCCACGTTGGCCCCGGCCGACCGCAGCGGGGTGCAAACCCAGCGCGGCACGGGTGCAGTTCTCAGCCGCCCGAGTCGTCGAGTTCCGCGCCCTCGGGGACCAGGTCGCTGTCGCGGTCGTCGAGCCAGCCGTCGGGGAGGACGACCTTGCCCGGGGTCCCGGTGCGCCCGCGCGGCTGGCCCAGGATCTCGCGCGGGAAGGGGGCGGCGTGCTCGAGCTGGGCGAGCAGGTCGGCCAGCTCCCCCAGCGACGAGGCCATCGCCATGAAGCGGCGCAGCTCGCCGCCGGCCGGGAAGCCCTTCAGGTACCAGGCCACGTGCTTGCGGAAGTCGGTCACGCCGTCGCGCTCGGTGCCGAGCCACTCGGTCAGCAGCTCCGCGTGGCGGTACATCAGCGCCGCCACCTCGCCGAGCGACGGCAGGACCCGCTCGGAGGAGCCGGCGAAGGCGGCCGCCAGGTCGGCGAAGAGCCAGGGGCGGCCCAGGCAGCCGCGGCCGATCACCACGCCGTCGCAGCCGGTCTCGGCCATCATCCGCAGGGCGTCGGTGGCCTCCCAGATGTCGCCGTTGCCCAGCACCGGGATGTCCAGGGCCTGCTTCAGCGCGGCGATCGCGGACCAGTCGGCCTCGCCGGAGTAGCGCTGGGCGGCCGTGCGGGCGTGCAGGGCGACCCAGGCCACGCCGGCGTCCTGCGCGGTCAGGGCGGCGTCGAGAAATGTGCGATGATCGTCGTCAATCCCGATGCGCATTTTCACCGTCACCGGAAGCGGGCCGGCCGCGGCCACCGCCGAGGTGACGATCTCCCGGAAGAGTTTGCGCTTCCACGGCAGGGCCGAGCCGCCGCCGCGGCGGGTGACCTTCGGCACCGAGCAGCCGAAGTTCATGTCGATGTGGTCGGCCAGGTCCTCGGCCACCACCATCTCGACGGCCTTGCGGATGGTGGCGGGGTCGACGCCGTACAGCTGCAGGCTCCTGGGACGCTCCCCCTCGCCGAAGCGGATCATCGACATCGTCTTGGGGTTGCGCTCGACCAGGGCGCGGGTGGTGATCATCTCGCACACGTAGAGGCCGGCGCCCTGTTCGCGGCACAGGCGGCGGAACGCCACGTTGGTGATGCCGGCCATGGGGGCCAGCACCACTGGAGGGTCGACGACGTGGGGTCCGAGCTGCAGCACGCCTTCGAGGATCGCACGGCCCACCTCGCCCACCCAAACGAAGCCATTGCTTGAAACTGCGCGGAAAAGCCTTTGAAATTCCACCTTTTTTCAAATGGCTCGAACGCGGGAGAGAGCGCTCTCGTGCGCGTTTCTGCTCGTGGTACCGCTCCCAGTAGCATTGGAAATCGAAAGTCATGCCATTTCTTGTGCTCCTTGTCACCCGCCATGGCGAGGAACCAGAAAGACGCCTTACGGTGTGCCGCACACCCGACCTAACGAGGACTCAGGCCGTGCCGCCGTGGGTATGGAGGCGTTGTGCAGAAGTTCGTGTACGACTTCGAAGAGGGCAACCGAGACCTCAAGGACCTGCTGGGTGGCAAGGGCGCCAACCTCGCGGAGATGACCAACCTCGGGCTGCCGGTCCCGCCCGGCTTCACCATCACCACGGACGCCTGCCGCGCGTACCTCGAGTCCGGCGAGATCCCGTGCGGCGACGAGATCAGCGCGCACCTCGCGGCGCTGGAGAACACGATGGGCCGCCGGCTGGGTGACGCCGCCGACCCGCTGCTCGTGTCGGTGCGCTCGGGGGCCAAGTTCTCCATGCCCGGGATGATGGAGACCGTCCTCAACGTCGGGCTGACCGACGCCAGCGTGGCCGGGCTGGCCGCGCAGGCCGGCGGCGACGAGCGCTTCGCCTGGGACTCCTACCGCCGCCTGATCCAGATGTTCGGCAAGACGGTCTGCGGCGTGCCGGGCGAGGAGTTCGACCACGCCCTGGAGGACGCCAAGCACCGCGCCGGCACCCGCGACGACGTGGGGCTCGCGGCCGAGCACCTCAAGATGCTGGTCGACGACTACAAGGGCATCTTCCGCGAGCACACCGGAAGGGACTTCCCGCAGGACCCGCGGGAGCAGCTCGACCTGGCCATCGGCGCGGTCTTCGGCTCCTGGAACGCCGACCGGGCCGTGCTCTACCGCCGCCAGGAGCGCATCCCGGCCGACCTCGGCACCGCGGTCAACGTGGTGGCGATGGTCTTCGGCAACCTGGGGGCCGACTCCGGCACCGGCGTGGCGTTCACCCGCGACCCGGCCACCGGCGAACGCGGGGTGTACGGCGACTACCTCGCCAACGCCCAGGGCGAGGACGTGGTGGCCGGCATCCGCAACACCATGCCCCTGCAGGACCTCGAGGGTCGCGACAAGGCCAGCTACGACGAGCTGATGACGATCATGACCAAGCTCGAGGAGCACTACAAGGACCTCTGCGACATCGAGTTCACCATCGAGCGCGGCAAGCTGTGGATGCTGCAGACCCGGGTGGGCAAGCGCACCGCGGCGGCGGCCTTCGTCATCGCCACCCACCTCGTCGACGAGGGGGTCATCGACCTCGACGAGGCCACCCAGCGGGTCACCGGGGCGCAGCTGGCCCAGCTCATGTTCCCCACCTTCGACCTGGCCGACGAGCCGGAGCAGCTGACCCGCGGGGTCGGCGCCTCGCCGGGCGCGGCGGTGGGCAAGGCGGTCTTCGACGCCCAGCACGCGGTCGCCATGGCCAAGGAGGGCGAGCAGGTCATCCTGGTGCGCCGGGAGACCAACCCGGACGACCTGCCCGGCATGATCGCCGCCCAGGGCATCCTGACCAGCCGGGGCGGCAAGACCTCGCACGCGGCCGTGGTCGCCCGCGGCATGGGCAAGACCTGCGTGTGCGGCGCCGACCAACTCGACGTGAACCTCCACAAGGGACAGTTCACGGTGGACGGGCACGTGGTGTCCGAGGGCGACGTCATCTCCATCGACGGCACGACCGGGCGGGTGTACCTCGGCGAGGTGCCCGTCCAGCCCTCGCCCGTGGTGCAGTACTTCGAGGGCAAGCTGGACCCGCACTCGGATGCGCTCGTCTCCGCGGTACACCGGATCCTCACCCACGCCGACGAGCGCCGCCGCCTGCGGGTGCGCACCAACGCCGACACCGCCGATGACGCGGCCCGGGCGCGGCGCTTCGGGGCCCAGGGCATCGGCCTGTGCCGCACCGAGCACATGTTCCTCGGCGAGCGCCGCGGCCTGGTCGAGCGGCTGATCCTGGCCCGCACCGCCGAGCAGCGCGACGCCGCACTGGCCGAGCTGCTGCCCCTGCAGCGCGACGACTTCACCGGCCTGTTCCGCGAGATGGCCGGCCTGCCGGTCACCGTGCGGCTCATCGACCCGCCGCTGCACGAGTTCCTGCCCCCGCTGGAGGACCTCGCGGTCAAGGTGGCGGTGGCCGAGGAGCGCGGCGAGGACCCGGGCCACGACAAGGACCTGCTCGACGCGGTGCGCCGGATGCACGAGGAGAACCCGATGCTGGGCCTGCGCGGCGTGCGCCTGGGCCTGGTCATCCCGGGCCTCTTCGCGATGCAGGTGCGGGCCATCGTCGAGGCGGCCGCGAGCGTCGAGGACGCCCGGCCCGAGATCATGGTGCCGCTGGTCGGCGCCGTGCAGGAGCTGGAGACGATCCGGGCCGAGGCCGAGAAGATCATCAAGGAGTTCGCGGTCGACGTGAAGATCGGCACGATGATCGAGGTGCCGCGGGCCGCGCTCACCGCGGGCGACATCGCCCAGGCCGCCGACTTCTTCTCGTTCGGCACCAACGACCTGACCCAGATGGGCTGGGGGTTCTCGCGGGACGACGTCGAGGGGGCGTTCTTCTGGCGGTACCTCGAGCTCGGCATCTTCGGCGTCTCGCCGTTCGAGTCGATCGACCGCGACGGGGTCGGCCGGCTGGTCCGCATCGCGGTCGAGGAGGGCCGGGCGGCCCGGCCGGAGCTGCACTTCGGCGTCTGCGGCGAGCACGGCGGGGACCCCGACTCCGTGCACTTCTTCCACGAGGTGGGGCTGGACTACGTGTCCTGCTCGCCGTTCCGGGTGCCGGTCGCCCGCCTGGAGGCCGGGCGCGCCGCCATCGAATCCACCGGGTCCGACTCCCGGTAGATGGACCACCGGGGTTTCGAGTCCCCCGGTGCGCGAGAGAAAGGCCGGGGCAATGGCGCCCCGGCCTTTTTCGCTCCCCAAACTACCAATTCCCGATTTACCGAATGTATGACCTGTCGGCGTATAAATCGGATAAGCCGAGGCAGGAGTGCGCCCGACTTATCCGTAAACGCCAGATCCCTAGCCGGCCTTCACGTGGGCGACGGGTCCGCTGCCCACGCGAAGAGGCGCCTAGATCTCCATTTCGTCCTCGACCCGCGAGAGCTGGTGGCGAGCCAGGGCCAGGTTGGCCCGGCTGCGCAGCAGCGCGAGGTAGAGGAACAGGCCCTTGCCCGAGCGCCCGGTCACCGGCCGGATCAGGTGGTACTGGTTGGCCAGCGTGATCAGGATGTCCTCGATGCCGTCCTTGAGGTTCAGCATCTCGATGGTGCGCATCTTGGCCCGCACGACATCGGTGTTGCCGGCCGCCGCGACGGTCAGGTCGAGGTCCTTCGACCCGCCCAGCACGCCGAGCGCCATACCGCTGTTGTAGTCGACGAGCGCGACGCCGATCGCGCCGTCGATCTGCATGAGTTCCTTGAGCGCAGTCTCCATGTCCGCCATGGCTACCTCCGAAAGTCCGTTCCGTGGGGAAGTGGGAAGAGTGGGGGAAGTAAGGGGTTTCGAGGGCGAAGTATCTGCAGCGAGGGAGTTCGGCGAGGGCTCTGTTCGCCGGGGCCTTCGGTGCGCTCCGCCGTTGCGGCTCACCACCGCGCCGGCTCCGGGAGCCCTTGCGAGAAGCTGAGCACGGCGTCGGCCACCACCCGGGAGAGCACGGCCGTGGCGCGGCGCGCCTCGTGGTGCAGCAGCCCGACGTTGGCGTCGGCCGCGGCCAGCAGCACCAGCACGGCGCCGTGGCCGGCCATGTACATCGCGACGTACCCGCCGGAGCTGCGGATGAGCACCTCCCGGAACTCGTCGTGACCGGCGCTGTCGGCGATGCGCTGGCTGACGCCGAGGCAGGCCGCGGCCAGCGCCGCGACACCCTCGACCACCAGCGCCTGGGCGTCGTCGGCGATGAGCAGGCCGTCGGTGCTGGCGACCAGGCACCCGGTGATCTCCGGAACGGCCTGCCGCAGCCGGCCGAGCTCCGCGAGAAGCTCGCCACGCAGCTCCGCGTCGGTCCTCATCGAGTCCGTCCTCCTTTCCGCCCGCTGCCGAAGAAGCTGGCGCCGCTGTACACGAAGCCGGTGCCGCCCGTCGAAGACGCCGGCACCGCTGTCGAAGCAGCGGCGCCGCCGCTGATGCCGTTTCACCGCAGCGACTGCAGCGCCGCGCGAATCCGCTTCAGCAAGGTGTCGTCCGGCGCCTTGTCGATGGCCCCCGGCAGCACGGCGAGCGCGCTCACCCCCGTCGGCAGCTGGCGCCGGGGCGGCGCCTGCGGCGGGTCATCGAAGGTGAACGTGCCGGGCACCCGCTTGGGCAGCAGCTCCGGCTCGGGCTCGGGCTCGTGCGGTACCGCGGCAATGACTCTGGTCTCGGCCTGGGTCGTCTCGGGGTCGGGCTGCGGCATGACGAGCAGGCCCGCGGCCGCGAGCCTGCGCACGTCCAGCGTCACCGCGTAGGCCGAGCGCCCTAACAGGCCCGCCAGTTCCTGCGGGGTGCGCTGACCGTCCGCGTGCAGCACGATCTCCCACTGCAGGCCGGACAGGAGCACCCGATCGAGACCGGGCCGCAGCACCGGCACGACCGGCGCGTTGTCAGTCGCTTCGGAGGGGTGCACCTCGTCGAGCATGCGCCACTGGCGGGTGACGTAGTCGCACACCTGGTCCGTCGTCACCGCGATGTCGGCGCCGAGCCAGTGCTCGATGCCCGGATTGAAGCGCAGCTCTGCCGGGGAGGTCCCGAGCACGAAGAACGCGGCGTCGTGCAGCGCCTGCAGCGCGCACAGCTCGACTTCGGCCGCGGTGACGTGCCCGCCCTCGACCAGGGCGCGGGCCGGGCGCGAGGCGATGGTCTCCCACACCCGCTCATCGACCAGCCCGGCGGCCGTGAGCAGCCGGTCGACGCTCGGCGCGGCCGGCGACTCGACGCCGTTGACCAGGCCCTCGCGCAGGAAGATGACCCCGCCGGGCTCGCCGTGCACGGTCAGCGCGCCGGTCGCGCCGGCGGCGGCGAGCTGCGCCAGCGCCTTGGCGGGCGTGGTGCCCTTGGCGAATTTCGGCTGCTTGCCGGGGGCGTTCGCCTTCGCCCCCACGGCCACCACGCTCACGCCGTGACTGTTCCCATGACTCGCGGCCCCTCCGCTGCGCTCCGGACCGCTCACGCCGTCACCTCGCTTCGCTCCGTCGCCTCCGTCGCCTCCGCTGCGTTCCGACCACTCACGCGAGGTCGTCGGCCAGGGAACGGACGCGGCGCCGCGCGATGGCCAGGTTGCCCTCGTTGCGGTCGAGCCAGACGTACAGGATGAGCCGGGAGTCGAAGGTGGTGCGTACCGGCCGGATCAGGTGGTACGCAGCCGACGTGCTGATGATGACGTCCTCCACGGAGTCGCCCGGCACCGCCGGGGCATAGGCCGCGGTCTGCATTGCCGCATGGATCACGCTCGCCGTGCCGAGAGCGGCAGCGGTCGGGTCGGCATGCGGGGCGACGTCCGGCTGCCCACCCTCCAGGCCGAGCGTCTGCCCGGTGGTGTAGTCGATGAGGCTTGCGCCGATCGCGCCCCGGATGGTCATCGCTCGCCGAAGGCACTCATCGATCACGGGCACAACGGGCAAGTTACCCTGCGCTCCATGATCGACTACTCCCTGCGTTCGGGCAGCAAAGGATGTCCATTCGGCTTTTGAATTTTGCAATATGCACGTTTCGCCTACTTGGCCGTCGGAAAGGTTGTAGTGTGCCCCGCCCGCACGGCCGCAGACCTGGCTGCGACGACCGTCGACCCGGCGTATGGTGGGTCCCCACGTCGACGGCGGAGGTGGTTATGGGGAGTCACTGGTACGCCCTGATCGTGGACGCGGTCGACCCGGAACGCCTGGCCCGGTGGTGGGCGGAAGTGCTGGACCACCGCGTGCAGAGCGTATCGCCCCGGGAGGTCGTCATCGGCCCCGACATCGACGGCCATCCCCGAATCGTGTTCCTGCGGCACTCGGGTGAGACGCCGGCGAAGAACCGCCTCCACCTGGATCTGCGCCCCGACGACCTGGACGGCGAGCTGGAGCGGCTGGTGAACATGGGGGCCCGCCACGTGGACGTCGGCCAGCTCGAGGACGCCGGCTGGGTGGTGCTCGCCGACCCGGAGGGCAACGAGTTCTGCATTATGCGGCCACAGCGATGACCTTCGCCAAGACCTACCGCCTGGCCATCGCGGCCGGTCTGGGCCTGCTGACCGTCGCGATGGGCGCCTTCGCGGTCTACTCCGTGCGCGAGGTGCTCGTCCAGGTGCTCATCGCGCTGTTCATCGCCGTGAGCCTCGACCCGGCCGTGCGGCTGCTGATCCGCCACGGAGTGCGCCGCTCGCTCGCGGTCGGCATCATCCTGCTGCTCGCCCTGGTGATCCTGGCCGGGTTCATCTGGTCGCTGGTGCCGCCGCTGGTCGGGCAGGCCGGGCAGCTGCTGGACAACGTCCCGCACTACCTGCAGGAGCTGCCCGAGCGATCGAAGACGTACCGCGAGATCGCCGACCGCTACGGCCTGACCCAGAAGCTCACCGACTTCGCCGCGACCCTGCCCGGCAAGATCGGCGGCGGCGCGCTCGGCGTGCTCACCGGCATCTTCAGCGTGCTGGTCAACGTCGTGCTGGTCACCGTGCTCACCATCTACTTCATGGCGGACCTGCCGCGCATCCGCCGCGGCCTGGTCCGCCTGGTGCCGCGGACCGCCCGCCCGCGGGCCGCGCAGGCGATCAACGTGGTGGTCGACAAGGTCGGCGGCTACATGATCGGCAACCTGATCATCTCGGTCTTCGCCGGCGTCTCGGCGTTCGTCTGCCTGTTCGCGCTGCACGTGCCCTTCGCACTGCCGCTGGCCGTGTGGGTCGCCCTCACCGACCTCATCCCGCTCATCGGCGCGACGGTCGGCGCGGCCGGCTGCTGCATCGTCGCCCTGGCCACCGGCGACGTCGTCTCCACCGCCGTGCTCGTCGGGTTCTTCGTGGTCTACCAGCAGGTGGAGAACTACCTCATCGCCCCCCGGGTGCTGCGCAACACGGTGGACCTGTCCTCGATCGCGGTACTGCTGGCCGCCCTCACCGGCGGCGCGGTCCTCGGCCTCGTGGGCGCGCTGATGAGCATCCCGATCGTCGCCGCGGCCAAGGTGCTGATGACGCCGATGGTGGAGGCGCTCAACGAGCCGCCGCCCGAGCGCGAGCCGCCGGCCGAGCCGCCGGTGCCGATCCCGGCGCCGAGAGATGAGGACTCTTCTAAGCTCGATACGTGACCGATCCCGACGCTGATCGCTTCGTGGCCGAACCGGTCAAGGACTCGGTCACCACGCCCGCCGACAACGGCCGCACCCCGTTCCAGCGCGACCGGGCCCGGGTGCTGCACTCGGCCGGGTTCCGCCGGCTGGCCGCCAAGACGCAGGTGCACACCGCGGGCACCGACGCGTTCCTGCGCACCCGGCTCACCCACTCCCTGGAGGTCGCCCAGATCGGCCGGGAGATGGGCGCGCGGCTGGGCTGCGACCCGGACGTCGTCGACGTCGCCGGGCTGGCCCACGACCTCGGCCACCCGCCCTTCGGGCACAACGGCGAGGACGCGCTGGACGCGGTCTCGGCGGCGTGCGGGGGCTTCGAGGGCAACGCGCAGACCCTGCGGGTGCTCACCCGGCTGGAGGCCAAGGTCGAGGGGGCCGGGCTCAACCTCACCCGGGCGTCGCTGGACGCGGTGTCGAAGTACCCGTGGCCGCGCGAGCCCGGGCGGCGCAAGTTCGGCGTGTACCCCGACGACCTGGAGGTCTTCCGCTGGCTGCGCGTCGAGGACGGCCCGCGGCGCTGCCTGGAGGCCCAGGTCATGGACTGGGCCGACGACGTCGCCTACTCGGTGCACGACCTCGAGGACGGCATTCACGGTGGGTACGTCCACCTGGCCCCGCTGCGCGCGGACGCGGGCGAGCGGCGGGCCCTGTGCGCCGACGTCGCCGCCGCGTACTCGCACGAGCCGGCGGCCGACCTGGAGGCCATCCTGCTGGACCTGCTCGCCGACCCGGTGTTCGAGCCGCTGGACGACTACGACGGCAGCCACCGCGCCCAGATCGCCCTCAAGCGGATGACCAGCGTCCTGACCGGTCGCTTCGCCGCGTCCGCGGTCGCCGCCACCCTCGATCGCCACGGCCCCCGCCCGCTGCGCCGCTACGACGCCGACCTGCTGGTGCCGCCCCTGGTGCGCGCCCACTGCGCCTTGCTGAAGGGCATCGCGCTGCGCTACGTCATGCGCCGGCCAGGATCTTCGCAGCGGTACTCCGACGAGGTGGAACTCCTGCAGTCGTTGGTCGCCGCCCTGCTCGATCGCGAGGGCGACGGCCTCGACCCGGTCTTCGCCCCGATGTGGCGGGCCGCCCCCGACGACGCGGCCCGCCTGCGCGTGGTGATCGACCAGGTCGCCAGCCTGACCGACCAGTCCGCGGTGGCCTGGCACACACGGCTGTCCGGGTCGTGAAAGGCTGGATCCATGGCTGATGGACGAACGTTTGTGATCGTCGGCGCGAGCCTGGCGGGCGCGAAGGCCGCCGAGACGCTGCGCGCCGAGGGTTTCGACGGCAGGGTGATCCTGATCGGCGAGGAGACCGAGCGCCCGTACGAGCGCCCGCCGCTGTCGAAGGCCCACCTGCAGGGCAAGGAGGGCGCCCGCGAGAAGGCGTTCGTGCACGCACCCGAGTGGTACGCCGAGCACGACGTCGACCTGCGCCTCGCCACCCGCGTCACCCACCTGGACCCGGCCGCGCACACGGTCACCCTCGACGGGGTGGACGAGCTGCGCTACGACAAGCTCCTGCTCACCACCGGCTCGCGGGTGCGCACCCTGGACGTCCCGGGCGCCGGCCTCGCGGGCGTGCGGTACCTACGCACCATCGACGAGTCCGACGCCCTGCTGGCCCACCTGCGCAGTGCTGTTCCGGGGGCTGGGCCAGCCAACGTCGTCATCATCGGCGCCGGCTGGATCGGCCTGGAGACCGCCGCCGCGGCCCGCCAGCACGGCGGCAACGTCACCGTCGTCGAGCAGGCCGACCTTCCGCTGCAGCGCGTCCTGGGCGACGAGGTCGCCACCATCTACGCCGACCTGCACCGCGCCCACGGCGTCGACTTCCGCTTCGGCTCCTCGGTCGCCGAGTTCCGCGGCACCGACGGCCGCCTCACCACCGTCGTCCTCACCGACGGCACCGAGCTGCCGGCCGACGTCGCGGTGGTCGGCGTGGGCATCCAGCCCAACACCGAGCTGGCCGTGGACGGCGGCCTCGCCGTCGAGAACGGCATCCTGGTCGGCGCCGACCTGAGCACCTCCGCCGAGGACATCTACGCCGCCGGCGACGTGGTCAACCTCGACCACCCCCGCCTCGGCCACCGCATCCGCGTCGAGCACTGGGCCAACGCCCTGAACGGCGGCAAGTACGCGGCCCGCGCGCTGCTCGGCGAGGACGTCGTCTTCGACCGCGTCCCGTACTTCTTCTCCGACCAGTACGACCTGGGCATGGAGTACTCCGGCTACGCCGCCCCGGGCGGGTACGACCGGGTGGTCTTCCGCGGCGACCCGTCCCTCAAGGACGGAAAGGCCCCGGAGTTCATCGCCTTCTGGGTGAAGGACGGCCGCGTGCTGGCCGGCATGAACGCCAACGTCTGGGACGTCACCGACGACATCCAGAACCTCGTCCGCGCCGGCTTCGACGGCACCGCCGTCGACCTGGCCCGCCTGGCCGACCCCGGCGTCCCCCTGGCCGACCTCCTCCCCTGAGCCGGGTCTCCCCCTGGGCCGCCCACCGGCCCAGGGATTGGGTCCCGGTCTGGGTCTTTGGGCCCAGGATCGCGGGCCGGGCCGTCGCTAGCGTCGCGGTGGTGGGGGCGCACCGCCTCCCTCGCCCCCGCCACCTTGGCGGCGGTCTATCAACGGGAGACTCGATGAGAACCCTTCGACGCCTGCCCCGCTCGCGCCGCTTCACGCTGGCCGGCATCGCGGTCGCCGTCGTCGCCCTGCTCGGCTGGTTCGCCACCGGGCCGCTGCACTCGGCCACGGCCGACGAGAAGCCGCTGTCGCAGGGCAAGCCGGCCACGGCCTCCTCCACGGAGGGGCGCGGCTACCCGGCCTCGGCCGCGGTCGACGGGGACGCCGGCACGCGGTGGTCCAGCGCGTTCGCCGACCCGCAGTGGCTGCAGGTCGACCTCGGGGCGCCGGCCACCCTCGGCCGCGTGGTGCTGAACTGGGAGCGGGCCTACGCGACCGCGTTCACGCTGCAGATCTCCTCCGACGCCACGACGTGGACGCAGGTGTACGCCACCCAGTCCGGCACCGGCGGCAAGCAGACGATCCCGGTGGCCGGCACCGCCCGCTACGTGCGGCTGACCGGCACGGCCCGGGCCACCGGCTACGGCTACTCGCTGTGGGAGTTCCAGGTCTTCGGCACCTCCTCGGCGCCCGCGACCGCGACGGTCAACCCGCCGGCCTCGCCGAGCGGCGCCGGGCCGTCGAGCGCGGGACCGGTCCCGACCGGGTCGGCCGCCGCCGGTTGGATCATGGCGCCCAACCCCGTCACGAACGTCAAGCCTTCCCACGAGGTACCGCCGAACAAGGGCGGTTTCCACGAGTTCCAGGCGAACTGCTCGGTGAGCCGGACCAACCTCGGCGACGACCCGATCGTGTTCCCGAACCTGCCGGGCGCCTCGCACCTGCACACGTTCATGGGCAACACGACGACCAACGCGGCGACGACAATCGACTCGCTGACCAAGGGGCAGACCACCTGCAAGGCCAAGGGTGACCTGTCCGCGTACTGGATGCCGACCCTGCTCAACGGCGACGTCGCGGTGAACCCGGAGGGCCCGCAGGTCATCTACTACAAGACCGGCGTCACCGACTACCGCAGCGTCCGGCCGTTCCCGAAGGGCCTACGCTTCGTGGTCGGCAACGCGAAGAACACCGACGCCGACAAGTTCCTCGCCGCGACCGAGAAGGGCTTCGAGTGCGGCGACAGCTACGAGAACAAGGACATCCCGAAGTCCTGCCCGACCGATCGCAGCGTGAAGCTCAACATCCGCTACCAGGCGCCGAGCTGCTGGGACGGGCTGCACCTCGACTCGCCGGACCACCAGAGCCACATGGCGTACCCGATCGACAGCCACAGCGCGGCGGGCATGGTGTGCCCGGACGACCACCCGGTCGCCGTGCCGAAGCTCGAGTTCAAGATGGCGTGGCCGGTCAACGGTGACATGTCGAAGGTGCACTTCTCCAGCGG
This sequence comes from Dactylosporangium salmoneum, assembly GCF_039532525.1. NCBI lineage: Bacteria > Bacillati > Actinomycetota > Actinomycetes > Micromonosporales > Micromonosporaceae > Dactylosporangium > Dactylosporangium salmoneum. The sequence continues at coordinate 68,223 of NZ_BAAARV010000034.1, read as the reverse complement.
TGCCGGCCCGACCTTCCACTACGACTTCATCAACGCCTGGGACGACCGGACCCTGGCCGCGATGATCAACGGGTGCATCGTGGCGGCCCGGCAGTGCGACGCCCAGGGCCACGACGGCCGCGACGACCAGCAGCCCGCGCCGTACGTGCTCAACAACGACTACCTGCTCCCCTGACCCGCCCCGTTCCCGGTGGGCGCCGCGTTCCTCGCGGCGCCCACCCTGGCGTATGGTGCGCCCGTGGGTGAGCGGCAGTGGATCGGGCTGACCGCACTGGCCATCGGCATCGCGGCGGCGACCGTGGCCGTGCCCCCGCTCATCGCCCCTAAGCACAAGGATCCGGCGCCCTCGGCGGGCCCCTCCCCGTCCCCGTCCCCGTTCCGCTCCGGCGGCGCCGCGCTGGCCAGCGCCCCGGCGGCGAGCTTCGCCCCGATCCACATCCAGGCCGAGGACCCGGGCAACGAGCTCACCGGCGGCGCCTCGGCCGTCGCGTGCGGCACCTGCCGGGGCGGCAAGCGGGTCCGGTACCTGTGCGCCGAGTGCCGGCTGGTCGTGCGGACCGTCCTGCCGGTCGCCGGGCCGCGGGAGATCACGGTGTACTACGAGGCCGACGGCCACCGCAAGCTCAAGGTCAGCATCAACGGCGGCCCGGCCCGCACCTTCGACGTGGACGGCCCGGCGTGGACGGCGCCGCAGTCGTTCCGCTTCACCGCCGACCTCCCGGCCGGCGAGCTGCGGCTGGCCCTCTACAACGACGAGTCCCCGGCGCCGGACCTCGACGAGGTCATGATCGCCTGATTAGGCGCGGCTGAAATTCGGCTTAAGCGCCGGGCCGCGCTTCGCCGCCTCGCCCGCCGATCGGTAGCGTTCCGGGAATGAGTACCGACCGCGAGGTGGCCGCGGCGGCGCTCGCCCGGGCGGTGCTCATCGGCCGCGCGGCGGCGACGATGTGCGCGGCGGCCGCCGGCCTGCTGCTCGTCGAGGACCGCTGGCGGATTGTCGCGGTGCTCGCCCTGGTCGCGCTCCTCACGGCCGCGCAGGTCGGGGCCCTGGCCCGGTGGCCGCGCCTGGTCGCGCGGCCGCTCGCGGTGATCGCCGCCGATTTCCTGCCCGTGTTCGCGGTACTGGCCGTCAGCCACGGCGGCATCGCCTACTTCTGCTACGCCGCCGGCGCGGGCGCCCTGGCCGGCGTGGTCCTCGGCCTGCGCGCGCTGCCGGTGTGGGCCGTGCACGCCGCGATGGGCTTCGCGGTCGTAGCCGAGGTCCTGCGCGAGAGCGAGCCCCCGGCCGACATCTCCGCGTTCGTCGCCCCGCTGCCGATGGCCGGCGCCCTGGCCGGCATCGGCGCCGCCATGGCCACCGCCGCCCTGACCCGCCACCTGGAGCTCTCCCGCAGCCTGGTCGCCGCCGCCCAGCGCACGGCCGCCGCCGAGGAGCGCGCGCGGCTGGCCCGCGAGCTGCACGACTCGGTCGCCAAGACCCTGCGGGGTGTCTCGCTGGCCGCGCTCGCCCTGCCCTCCTCCCTGCGCCGCCAGCCAGCCCTGGCCGAGCACCTGGCCGGCACGGTCGCCGCGGGCGCCAAGGCGGCCGCCCGCCAGGCCCGCGAGCTGCTGCGGGAGATGCGCCTGGACGTGCCGGACCGCGACCTGGCCGCGGCCGTCGCCGAGATCTGCGCCGCGTGGAGCGCCCGCACCGGCATCCCGGCCCACACCGACCTGACCCCGGTCGACCCGCCCGTCGCGGTGGGCTACGAGCTGGCCCGCATCCTGCGCGAGGCCCTCGCCAACACGGCCCGGCACTCGTACGCCGGCCGCGTCCACGTCCGCCTAGCCCCCGCCCGCCAGGGCGTGACCCTGGAGATCTCCGACGACGGGGTGGGCTTCGCCGTGCCCGGCGACCTGTCCCGCCTGCAGTCGGCGGGCCACTTCGGCATCGTCGGAATGGCCGAGCGCGCCCGCACGGCCGGCGGGCAGCTGTACATCGACTCGGCCCCCAGCGCCGGGACCACCATCACGGTCCGCGCCCCGCTGCACGCGGTCGTGGCCGCCCCGTGATCAGGGTGCTCGTGGTGGACGACAACCCGATCGTCCGCGGTGCGCTGCTCGGCATCCTGGCGGGCGACCCGGGCGTGGAGATCCTGGCCGAGGCGGCCAACGGCCGCGAGGGCCTGCATGCCGCCCGCCGCCTGCGCCCCACCGTGACGCTGCTCGACCACCGCATGCCCATCGCCGACGGGCTGTCGGTGATCGGCACGCTCGCGCAGTACACCTCGGTGCTCGTCATGACCAGCGACGACGACCCTCAGCTGATCTCGGACATGCTGCGGCAGGGCGCCCGCGGCTATCTCGTGCACGGCGAGTTCGAGCCGCCGGAGCTGCTGCGGGCGGTCCACGCGGTGGCGTCCGGCCGCGGCTGGCTCTCCCCCATCGCCGCCTCGGTCGCCGCCTCGATGCTGCGCGACCAGCACCAGGCCCGGGCCCGCCACGCGGCCCGCCCCCGGTTCGGCCTGACCGACCGCGAGGAGGACGTGATGACCCTGCTCTGCCAGGGCCTGTCCAACGCCTCCATCGCCCACCGCCTGCGCCTGACCGAGAAGACGGTCAAGAACCACCTGAACCACGTCTTCGCCAAGCTGGGCGTCCGCAGCCGCACGGAGGCCGTGATCCGCTGGACCTCCCAGCTCGGCTGAGCGCCGCGGCGCGATCCGCTCGGCTGCGGCCAGGGACCCGGTGTCAGGCGGCCTTGCGCGGGGAGTTGCCGGCGTGGGCCTGGCCCTCGATCAGGCGCAGCCGGGCCGGGGCGGGCGCGGGCGCGGCCGGCTCCTCGTCCAGCCCGGGCGGGCGGCCCCAGCGCCAGGGCGGCCCCTGGCGGCCGGCGGGCGGGCGGCCCGGGTCGAGGCCGGGCCGGGAAAGGGCTACGACGATCGCGTACCCGGCCAGCACGAACAGGTGGCTCACCAGCCGGGTCGTCTCCACGGTCCCGGCCAGCAGGTCGCTGGTGCTCAGCAGGGCCAGCAGCGCGACGAAGGCGGTCAGCATCGGCAGCGCGCCGGCCGGCGTGGCCCGCCGGGTCGCGATCCAGGCGAAGCCGGCCCCGATGGCCACGTTCCAGGCCGCCGACTCGTGGAAGACGTGGCCGGAGTTGTGCACGTGGGCCGTCGTCGCCGCGGTGGCGGCCTGGGCGATGCCGAGCACGAACTGGGCCGCCCCGAACACGCCGAGCAGGACCCGCAGCACCAGGACCAGGCGCTTCTTCGCGGCGGTCCCGGAGCGCTTCTGCTTCTCGGCGCTGAAGCCGGCCAGCAGCGCCTCCACCGGGGGCGGCGTGCCGAGCACCGGCTGCAGCCGCACGAGCCGGGTCACGGCCCGGGCCTCGCGCTCCCACTCCCGGCAGCCCGCGCAGCCCGCCAGGTGGGCGTCGACGAGCGCGGGCTCGATCGGTTCGTCCTCGCCGTCGATCCGGGCCGACAGCGCCTCTCGGAACAGCGCACACTCCACGGTTGGATTGTCGCCGCTCATGCCCGGTTGGTTCCAACCCGCCGCCGCGATCCGGCGGCGACGTAGGGTCACATCCATGGGGATGATGGGGTACACGACCTTCGGCGTGCTCTCCGGGAAGTACGACACGGGTCGCCCCGACACCGCGCGCCTGGACCGTGACTCGATCAGCGAGCGGGACATGAGCGTGGCCCGGGAGGTGCACGCGGTCGCCGGCGAGCTGGGCGCCACCTCGGCCCAGGTCGCGCTGGCCTGGACCCGGCGGCGCCGCGGAGTGCTGCCCATCCTGGGCGCGCGCTCCGAGGCGCAGATCCGCGACAACCTCGGCTGCCTCGACGTGGACCTGCCGGACGAGCTGGCCAAGCGCCTGGAGGACGCGACCGGGTTCGCCGCCGGGTTCCCGTCGGACTTCATCGAGCAGACCGCGCCGTGGGTGCTGGGGGCCGCCGCGCTGTAGTCAGGACCCCGTGCGCCGCAGCAGGTACGTATCCATGACCCAGCCCTTGCGGGCCCGGGCCTCGGCGCGCACCCGCTCGATCTCGTCGATCACCTCGCCCAGCCGCCCGGCGACGAGGATCTCGTCGGGGGTGCCGAGGTAGGCGCCCCAGTAGATGTCGATGGGCTGGTCGCGGTACACCTGGCAGGAAAGGCCGGCGTCCAGCATGACCACCACGTCGTCGCAGCCCTCCGGCCAGCCCGCGGCCAGGCGTCGGCCGGTGGTGATGTGCACCGGGCCGGCGACCCGGTTGAGCGTCACCCTGTGCCGGGCGGTGAGGATCTGCACGCTGCTGATCCCGGGGATGACCTCGAAGGCGACGTCGTGCCCGGCCGCCCGGATGGTCTCCAGCACGCGGATGGTGCCGTCGTACAGCGCCGGGTCGCCCCACGCCAGGATGCCCCCGGTGCCGCCGTCGGGCAGTTCGCGCTCGATCGCCTCGGCCAGCAGCCGGGCCCGCTCGTCCCGCCAGTCCCGCACCGCCCCGGCGTAGTCGGCGGCCTGCCGGTCGCGGGGCGGGTCGGGGATGACCACGGTGCGGTACTCGCCGGTGACGTACCGCGCCAGCAGCGCCCGGCGGGCCTCGGTCAGCTCCGCGGCGGCCTCGCCCTTGTCAAGCACGAAGAAGGCGTCGGCGGCGTTCATCGCGTTGATCGCCTGGACCGTGACCTGCTCCGGGTCCCCGGCCCCTACTCCAATGATCAACACGGTGCGCATGACTAAGCAGGATAGGCCCGGGTCTCGGCCGCCTTCACCGCCGCCCACACCTCGCGCCCGGGGGTCAGCTCCAGGTGGGCCGCCGCGGCCGGGGTCACGTCGGCCGCGGCCGGCAGCGCGCCGTCGAGCCGGATGCGCAGGTTGTCGCCGTGCCGCTGGATCGCGGCGATCGTGGCCGGCCAGGCGTTGCGCGGGCTGCCGTCGGGCCGGGCCGGGTGCAGCGCCACCGCGGACGGCGGGAACGCCACGAACGCGTCGCCGTGCAGCGCGTCGGCGGCGGTGAGCGCGACCCCGCCGACCTCGACGGTGTGCCCGTCGGCGCGGCCGCGGTACAGGTTGAGCCCGACCAGCCGGGCCACGTACTCGGTGCGCGGCCGCGCGGTGATCTCGGCGGCGTCGCCCTCCTGCACCACGCCGCCCTGCTCCAGGATCACCAGCCGGTCGGCGAGCACCAGCGCGTCGAGCGGGTCGTGGGTCACGATCAGCGTGGCGCCCGGGTGCTCGGTGAGGTGCCGCTGCAGCTCGGCCCGGGTGTCCGCGCGCGTGCCGGCGTCCAGCGCGGCGAGGGGCTCGTCGAGGAGCAACAGGCGCGGTTGTACGGCGAGAGCCCGGGCCAGCGCCACCCGCTGGGCCTGCCCGCCGGAGAGCTGGCGGGGCTTGCGCTTGGCGAGGTCGGCCAGCCCGACGCGGCCCAGCCAGGCCTGCGCCTCGGCCCGGGCGGCGCGCCGGTCGGCGCCCTTCCGGCGGGGCCCGAAGGCGACGTTGTCCAGCGCGCTGAGGTGCGGGAACAGCAGGTAGTCCTGGAACACCACGCCGATGCGCCGGCGCTCCGGCGGCGTCCAGACCCCTGCGGCGGGCCGGTCGAGGTCGCCGCCGTCGAGCGTGATGTGGCCCTCGGTGAGCGCGGTGAGCCCGGCGAGCGCCCGCAGCGCGGTCGTCTTCCCGGCGCCGTTGGGCCCGAGCAGCGCCACGACCTCCCCGGCGCCGATCGCGAACCGGGCGTCGAGCCTGAACGTCCCCCGCTCGACGACGAGGTGCGCTTCGAGGAAGGTCATGCCGTGATCCACCGATCCCGCAGCGAGGCCAGGATCGCGACGGACACGGCCAGGAGGATGAGGCTCAGCACGATCGCCGCCTGCAGGTCGGTTTCGAGGGCGAGGTACACCTCGAGCGGCATCGTCCTCGTCCGGCCCGGGAAGCTGCCGGCGAACGTGATCGTCGCCCCGAACTCGCCGAGCGCCCGCGCCCAGCACAGCACGCCGCCGGCCGCGATGCCGGGCGCCACCAGCGGCAGCGTGACGTGCGTGAACGTGGTCCACCGCCCGGCACCGAGCGTCGCCGCGGCCTCCTCGTAGCGGCTGTCGGCCCCGCGCAGCGCCCCCTCGACCGCGATGACCAGGAACGGCATCGCCACGAACGCCTCGGCCAGCACGACCGCGGTCGTGGTGAACGGCAGCGTGATCCCGAAGGTCTGGTCCAGCCACTCCCCGAGCAGCCCGCGCCGGCCGAACACCAGCAGCAGCGCCACGCCGCCGACCACCGGCGGCAGCACCAGCGGCACGGTGACCAGCGCCCGCACCAGCCGCCGCCCGGGAAAGTCGACCCGGGCCAGCAGCCAGGCCAGCGGTACCCCGAGCACCAGGCACACCAGCGTCGCCAGCGTTGCGCACACCATCGACAGCCGCAGCGCGGTGAGCACGCCCGGCTGCGCCAGCCGCTGCGGCAGCGTCGTCCACGGCGCGCGGATCAGCAGCCCCGCCAGCGGCAGGACGAGAAACGCCAGGCCGAGCCCGGCGGGCACCAGCAGCGCGGCCGGTACCCGCCGGGACCGGTCACGGCGCCTGGAAGCCGGCATCCGACAGCACGGTCTTGCCCTTGTCCGACAGCACGTACTCGACGAAGGCCTTCGCCCCGCTCGCGTTGGGCGCGCTCTTCAGCACGACGATCGGGTACTCGTTGATCGCCCCCGACGACTCGGGGAACTCGACCCCTTCGACGTCGCTCGCGGCGGACTTGGCGTCGGTGCGGTACACCAGCGCCGCGTCCACCTCGCCGAGCTTCACCTTCGACAGCGCCGCCTTGACGTCCTGCTCCAGCGTGACCGGCGTGAGCTTGACCCCGGCCGAGTCGAGCGCCTTCTTGGCCGCCGCGCCGCACGGCACCTGCTCCGCGCACAGCGCCACCTTCACGCCGGGCTTGGTGAGGTCGGCCAGCCCCTTGACGCCCTTCGGGTTCCCCTTGGGCACCGCGATGACCAGCTGGTTCTTCACGAAGGTGGTCGGCGACCCGGACCCGTTGCCGGCGTCGGTGACGGTCTTCATGTTGGCCGGGGCCGCCGAGGCGAACACGTCGGCCGGCGCGCCCTGGTTGATCTGGGTCGCCAGCTGCGAGCTGCCGGCGTAGTTGAACGTCACCTTCGCCCCGGGGTTCGCCGCCTCGAAGTCCTTGCCGATCTTGTTGAAGGACTCGGTGAGCGAGGCCGCCGCGAACACGGTGACGGTCCCGGTCACGCCCGTGGCCCCGCCGCTCGCGGCCGGGGTGCTCGTGCTCGACGGCTCGTCGTTGCCGCACCCGGCCAGCCCGACCGTAACGGCCAGGAGCGCCGCCAGCGCCACCCGCTTCATATGGTCCTCCCCTTGTCTACTTTGTCTGCTTGTCCGCGCGCTCGACCACGACGGTGGTCGACTTGATCACCGCCACCGCGACCGAGCCGACCTGCAGGTCCAGCTCGTCGGCGGCCTCGCGGCTCATGAGCGACACGATCCGGAACGGCCCGGCCTGGATGTCCACCTGCGCCATCACCGTGTCCTTGACCACCGCGGTGACGATCCCCCGCAGCCGGTTGCGCGCCGAGGACCCTTCCAGGCCCTCGACCTCCGCGGCCCGCTCACGCGCGAACCCCGCGAGATCCGCCCCGTCGATGACCCGGTGCCCGTGCTCGTCCCGCCCGGCCGGCAGCCGCCCGCCGTCCACCCAGCGCCGCAACGTGTCGGCGCTGATCCCGAGCAGCTCGGCCGCCTCCCCGATGCGAAAGTTGGTCATGGCCGAAAGCCTAGCCCCTGCAGTTGCGGGGATAAATCGCCGATAGGTCTCGCATCTGCCCAAGGAAAGGCGCCTGGGGCATGATAGGGGGCATGGCACAGCGGTGGCCCGAGGTCCTGAGCCTGCTCGCCGGCGCGGCCGGGCGGGCCGGCGGCCCGGCCCGCATCGTGGTCGACGGGCCGGACCCTTCGGTCGTGGCGGAGACGACGGCCCGCCTCGCCTCGGCGCTGCGCACGCGGCCCAGCGCCCCCGACACCATCACCATCGACGGCAGCGGCACCCCCGTCGAGCTGACGATCTGGCTCCGCACGTCCCGGACGTCCCCCACCGCCGACTCGGCCGACATCGTGGTCGACGTGCACGACCGCGACTGGCCCGTGGTCCGCCACGTGAACCCGGCCCTGCTGGACCACGCCAGCTGGTATCTGCGCGAGTCCCGCGCCTTCTTCGGCATCCGGGCCGCGACCTGGGACGCCAAGTTCGGCGACGACGCCCCCGCCTACGCCGCGGCCGTGCGCCGAGCCGCCATTCCCCCCGGCTCGACGGTCCTGGACGTCGGCTGCGGCACCGGGCGCGCCCTGCTCCCGTTGCGCGAGGCGGTGGGCCCGACCGGCCGCGTGCTGGGCCTGGACCACACCCCGCAGATGCTGGAGGTCGCCCGCAAGCACGGCGAGCCGCTCCTCATGGCCGACGCCCGCCGCCTGCCCTTCGCCGCGTCCACCCTGGACGCCGTCTTCGCCGCCGGCCTGATCATGCACCTGCCCAGCGCCGCGGACGGCCTGCGCGAGCTGGCCCGGGCCACGGCCGAGGCCGGCCGCCTGATCCTGTTCCACCCGACGGGCCGGGCCGCCCTCGCCGCCCGCCACGGCCGCACCCTGCACCCCGACGACCCGCTGTCCCGCCACCGGCTCGAGGCGTTGTGCGCGGCCACGGGCTGGGCCCTGACCGATTACGACGACGGCGGGGCGGTCTTCTTCGCCCTGGCCCGCCGGACCGGGTGACCGTCGGCCGGGTGCGTCTTCTTCGCCCGGCCTGCCGGACCGGGTGACCGTCGGCCGGGTGCGTCTTCTTCGCCCTGGCGCGCCGGACCGGGTGGCCGTCGGCCGGGTCGGTCAGACGGCGACCAGCAGACCGCGCCCGGACAGGAAGTCGCGGGCGTTGCGGGCGTCGGGCTCCGGCAGCAGGGTCCAGGGCAGGACCAGCACGCCGGTGCCCTTCACGATCACGACCCAGAACTCGCCGTTGTCCTCGACCCGCTCCACGCTGGACCACCGGTAGGTGGCGCGCAGGCTCGGGGTGCGGACGCGGGCCGCCTCGTCGGTCAGCTCGTACGTCGCGGTCTCGACGAAGACGCCCGTGCGGGCCTTGGCCGCGGCGCGGGTCAGGACCCACGGGCCGACCAGCAGGGTCACGCCCGGGGCGAGCAGGACGCCGGCGCCGACCGGGGTGCCCATGGCGAACGCGCTCAGGCCCGCCGCGGCCAGCCCACCGCCGACCAGGCGCCATGAACGCAGGCTGCCACGCATGCGGGCCTTCACCGACCTGCGGGTGCGGCCGCGGTCCGGCTGGACCGTCAGGCTGATGTGCATCGCCCCCCGTTCATCGATTGCTGCCGCGACAGTACGCCATCGCCGATCACTCCTCCGCGCGGCACCCGAGCCCGGGGAACGAGGACGATGGCGTGCCGCGGTGGGGAATCCCGGGCGCACGCCGCCGGGCCGCAGATCGACGCCGAGCGCTCAGATCCCGTCCGCCGGGGAGCCGACGGTCCAGTAGACCTGGTTGTAGTCCTGCAGCTCCAGCCGATCGTCCGCGGCGCGGTAGGTGGTCACGCCGCAGTTGGCCGGCGAGCCGCCCTCCGGCCACGACTGGGCCTGCGAGTAGCTCCAGCCCTCGAGCAGGAACCGGAAGCAGCGCAGCGTCCCGCCGTGGGTGACCACCATGATCTTCTGGCCGGCGTGGTCGCGGGCGATGGCGTTGAGGAACATGTGCACGCGGCCGGTCACGTCGGCCAGGCTCTCGCCGCCGGGCGGGCGGGCCATGAAGCCGCCGAAGGTCTGCCAGTACTCGTTCAGCCACGGGAACGCGGCCTCGGCCTCGGCGGTCGTCATGTCGTAGGCGAAGCCCGGGTCGCGCTCGCGGATGAACAGCTCCGTCTTGACCCGCATCCGCGAGCGCTCGACCTCGGGGTAGGCGTCGAGGATCGCCGCGGCGGTCTGCTCCGTGCGGGCGTAGCCGCTGGTGAACACGTAGTCGAAGGCGCCGAACCGCGAGCGGATGGCCTGGCCGGTCTGCGCGGCCTGCTTGCGCCCGTCCGGCGTGAGCTCGATGAGGTGGTCCGGCACGCCCCGCACGACCTGCCGGGCCGCGTCGTCGGCGAAGTACACGCTGCCCTTCTTGGCGATGTTGCGCGCGGACTCCGCGTGGCGGACCAGGACGAGCAGGGCGGGGGTCAAGGCGGTCACCTATGACTCGTACTGCTCCTGCGGCACCGGTATCAAGGTGACCTCGGACACCTCGATGTACGGGATCGCCTCGCCGTTCACCTGGTCCTGCAGCTCGCGGCTGCTGTACTTGCCGACGACCTGCAGCCACTGCTGGTCGGCCAGGCCGTCGGGCAGGTCCCCGCCCAGCGCCACCTTCACCGGCCGCGCGTCGGCCGCGCAGCAGCTCACCATCATCCGGGCCAGCAGCCACGAGTCCTGCGGGCCGCGCATCGCGAAGCCGGTGAGCTGGATGCGCCGCTCGCCGAGGGAAGCACCCCGGTCGAACACGGCCCGCGAGGCGTAGTCGAGCATCGGCAGCGCCAGCGGGTCCCCGGCCGGCAGCGGCGCGTACTCCGACCTCGCCGTCACCGCCGACCCCGACCGACCGGCCGCGTAGGAGCCCAGCGCCGGCGGCGCGAAGAGCAGCAGCCCGAGCACGGGGGCGAGCAGCAGCCAGGCCACCTTCGGGCCGCCGTGCGCGTGCCCGTGGCCGTCGTCGTGCTCCTGCGCGGCCGCGCCGCGCGCCCGCAGCTCGTACCACAGCGTGAAGCCGCCCGCGACGAGGAGGATGCCCCCGGCGACGACGAGATACGGCTGCAGCCCCGGCTTGACGTAGTTGAGGTACTGCCCGGTGAGCGACGCCCGCAGCACCGCCCCGCCGACGAGCAGCAGGATCACGGCCTGAGCCTGTTTGTTCACAGCAGCACCGGTCCCAGGAGCGCGGAGACGAGGATCGCCATCACGAAGGTGGCGGGGGCGAAGCGCAGCGCGAACCGCCGGCCGAAGATCCCGGCCTGCATCGCGAAGAGCTTCAGGTCGATCATCGGGCCGACGACCAGGAAGGCCAGCCGGGCGGTCATCGAGAACTGGGTGAGCGACGCGGCCACGAAGGCGTCGGCCTCCGAGCAGATCGACAGCAGCACCGCCAGCAGCCCGAGCACCAGGATGGCCAGCAACGGGTTGGCCGCCACGTGCTCCAGCCAGCTCTTGGGCACCACCACGGCAATGACCGCGGCCGACGCCGCCCCGATGACGAGGAAGCCGCCGGCGTGCAGCACGTCGTGGCGCACCGACGCCCAGAACGCCGGCCACTTGCCCATCCCGTCCAGGTGGGCCCGCGACGGTATGCGCAGCCAGCTGCCCTTGCCGAACGCCTGCCACAGCCAGCCCATGAGGCAGGCGACGACGAGGCTGGCCACGGCCCGGGCGATCACCACGCGGGGCTGACCGGGGAAGGCGACCGCGGTGGAGACCAGCACGACCGGGTTGACGGCGGGCGAGGCGAGCAGGAACGCGAACGCGGCGGCGGGCGTGACCCCACGGCTGACCAGCGCGCCGGCCACGGGCACCGACGCGCACTCGCAGCCGGGCAGCACGACGCCGGCGACGCCGGCCGTCGGCACGGCGAGCGCCGGGTGCCGCGGCAGCGCCTTGGCGAAGAAGGACGGCGGGACGAAGACGGCGATGATCGCGGAGAGCACGACGCCGAAGACGAGGAACGGGATCGCCTGGGTCAGCACGGAGACGAACACGGTGAGCCAGGTCTGCAGCGCCGGCGCGGCCAGCGAGCGCATGATCGGCCCGCGCAGCACGACCACGAGCACGAGCACGACGGCGAGCACCTCGACCGACCCGGGACGCCACCGTTTCTGCGGCGCGGCGGCCTCGGGAGGGGACTGGGGTGGGTGCTCGGTCAGCGTCACGCCCAGGAGGCTACCGCGTCGATTGGTACCGTCGGCATGAAGCGCGGACGAACACTTCGGAGGGTGAGCGATGTTCGACTCACAGGCGTGCGCCCTGGCCCACGGCGCGGTCGAGCTCGCGCCGGACGGCCGGGCGGTGGTAGCCGTCTTCGACTCCCCCGTCGCCACCCACCTGCTGCACTTCGCGGCGACGCTGGGCTACCGGGTCGCGCTGGCCGAGCCGGGCCTCGAAGGCCTGGACATCACGGCGAACACGGACATCGTGGTGACGGACCATGATCGCCCCGAGCTGGGCGAGGTCCTGCGGGACGCTCTCGCCACGCCGGCCCGCTGGATCGGCGTGATGGGCAGCCCGAGGCACCCGGCCCCGCACATCGAGGCCCTGCGCAGGCTCGACGTCGACGAGGCGGACATCGCGAGGGTCCACCGCCCGATCGGGCTCAACATCGGCTCCCGCACGCCCGCCGAGATCGCCCTGGCGACCCTCGCCGGGCTGGTCGCCGACAGAAACGACCGGCCCGGCGGGTTCAGCTTCGGATGATCAGCAACCCGGGAGGCGCTCGATCAGGTACCGCTCGACCTGGTCGATCGAGACCCGCTCCTGGGCCATCGAGTCGCGGTCGCGCACCGTCACCGCGTTGTCGTTGAGCGTGTCGAAGTCCACCGTCAGGCAGAACGGGGTGCCGATCTCGTCCTGGCGGCGGTACCGCCGGCCGATACCCTGGGCGTCGTCGAAGTCCACCGTCCAGCGCTTGCGCAGCTGCGCGGCGAGGTCGCGGGCCTTCGGCGAGAGGTCGGCGTTGCGCGACAGGGGCAGTACGGCCGCCTTGACCGGGGCGAGCCGCTTGTCGAACCGCATGACCGTGCGCGTGTCCACCGAGCCGCTGGTGTTCGGCGCCTCGTCCTCGTCGTACGCCTCGAGCAGGAAGGCGAGCACCGCGCGGGTCAGGCCGGCCGCCGGCTCGATGACGTAGGGGACCCAGCGCTCCTTCTTCTCCTGGTCGAAGTACGACAGGTCGACGCCGGAGTGCTTGGAGTGCGTGGTCAGGTCGAAGTCGGTCCTGTTGGCGATGCCCTCGAGCTCGGAGAACTCCTGGCCACCGAAGCGGAAGCGGTACTCGATGTCGACCGTGCGCTTCGAGTAGTGGGAGAGCTTCTCCTTCGGGTGCTCGTAGTAGCGCAGGTTGTCCGTGGAGATGCCGAGGTCGATGTACCAGTTCCAGCGCTCCTGCAGCCAGTACTCGTGCCACTGCTCGTCGCTGCCGGGCTCGACGAAGAACTCCATCTCCATCTGCTCGAACTCGCGGGTCCGGAAGATGAAGTTGCCCGGGGTGATCTCGTTGCGGAAGCTCTTGCCGACCTGCGCGATGCCGAACGGCGGCTTCTTGCGGGCGGCGCCGGCGACGTTGTTGTAGTTGACGAAGATGCCCTGGGCGGTCTCGGGGCGCAGGTAGTGCAGGCCCTCGTCGTTCTCGACGGCGCCCAGGTAGGTCTTCATGAGGCCGTTGAACATGCGCGGCTCGCTGAAGGTGCCCTTGTTGCCGCAGTTCGGGCAGTTGATGTCGCCGAGCACGAAGGGCTTGCCCGCGCCGTGCTTCTCGACCCAGGCCTCCTCGAGGTGGTCGGCGCGGAAGCGCTTGTGGCAGGAGGCGCACTCGGTCAGCGGGTCGACGAACGCGTCGACGTGGCCGGAGGCGACCCACACGTCGCGGGCGAGGATGACGGCCGAGTCGAGGCCGACGATGTCGTCGCGCTGCTGGACCATCGTCTTCCACCACTGGCGGCGGACGTTGTCCTTGAGCTCCACACCGAGTGGGCCGTAGTCCCAGGCCGAGCGCGTGCCCCCGTAGATCTCGCTCGACGGGAAGACAAAGCCGCGGCGCTTCGCGAGGCTGACGACGGAATCGATGCGATCTGCGGCCATGGTTCCTCCTCGGCCTCACGGCGACTGGCTGTCGGCAAGGCAGGTTGTCGGGGTTTGTCCAAATAGGGAAAATGCGGCAAACCGTCAAACGTCACCATCGACGGTACGGTTACGCCGGGGCGAGCCGCACCAGATTAACCGTCCGGGTCGCCCGGCCCGCCGCGCGGTCGGGCTAATCGATCCCGCCGCAGATCTCGAAGCGGCTGCCGGACTGTTCCATGATGTACTGCTGCGTCTCCCACCGGCCGCCGGTGTGCTCGATCTGCACGGCGACGGTGACCGAGTCGGCGATGGTCACGTCCTCGACGGAGACCCGGTAGTCGATCACCGGGTTGCTGCCGTAGTGGTCCTCGAACCAGCCGATGGAGTGGGTGCGCTGCTCCGGCGCGCACAGCTGCCTGCGGGCCTCGGCAAAGTTCTCGTCACGCACGGCGACCAGGTAAGTCTGGACCTCGGAGACGACCTGCTTCTTGGCGACGCCGTCCGCATACGGCACCAGGAGCACGACGCCGACCACCCCGCCGACGCAGCACAGCACGACGACGAGCGCGCCCACGACGAGGCTGATCCACAGTCCCCGCAGGTCGCGGTCGCGCGGCGGCGACGCGAACGGGGCGAGCACACCCGGGCCGCGCGGCGGTGGCGGCACCTCCCCGGGCGCCGGCCACTGCGGCTGGGGCGGCATCATGTGATCAGCCTATCCAACGTCAGGCGCGGTCACTCGCCGCGACCGTCAGCCCGCCGCCGGGTTCGCACTCGGCCAGCACCTCGAACGCCGACGGCTCGTCGAGCGCCTGGGCGAGCAGCGGCGTGGCGTGCACCTTCACGTCGAAGTTGGACAGCGCGCGGCGGTAGGAGCCGACCGACTCCCACTCGGTGACGATGCTCCAGTGCGCCGGGTCGTCGAAGGCCCGCCCGAGGCGGCCCCGAAGGTACCCTGGGCACGCCGCCAGGGCGGCCAGCGCGGCGTGCGCGCGCCCGACGAAAGCCTCATCGGCGGTATCGACGACGAACCTGGTCATCACGAGCATGCCGCCGAGCATACGGAAAGGACCCCGCCCCATGCCCGAGCGCGTGCTGATCCGGCTGGCCCGGCTCAACAAGACGCTGGTCTTCCTGGTCACAGCCGCGCTCGTGTTCCTCGGGCTGCTGCTGCCCGGCATCGTCGGCGCGGCGGTGCTGTCGGTGCTGGCCGCGGGGCTGGCGTGGCTGCAGTACGTGACGTGGTCCGTCACCCCGGCGGCGGGGCGGGTCCCCCGGATGCTCATTCTCGCACTCGTGGTGGCGGCCGCTATATACAAGGCAAGTTGACAACGATTCCCATTATCAGGCACGCTCGGAGTGTGGTTCTCCAGGTCGAACGGGCGGTCGTCGCCTACGATGGCCGGCCCGTCCTCGATGGGGTCTCGCTCAGCGTGCGGGCCGGCGAGGTGGTCGCCATCCTCGGCGCCAACGGCTCCGGCAAGTCCACCCTCGTCAAGGCGTCGATGGGGCTCGCCCCGCTGGCCGGCGGCGAGGTGCGGCTGTTCGGCACCCCGCTGCGGCGCTTCCGCGGCTGGCACCGCATCGGCTACGTGCCGCAGCGCGTCGGCGCCGGCAGCGGCGTGCCGGCCACGGTCGGCGAGGTGGTGGCCGAGGGCCGGCTGGCCCGGCGCGGCTTCCTGCGTCCCGCCTCCGGCGCCGACCGGCAGGCCGTCGAGGAGGCCCTGACCGCGGTCGGCCTCGCCGATCGCGCCCGCGAGCCGGTCTCCGTGCTCTCCGGCGGCCAGCAGCAGCGCGTGCTCATCGCCCGCGCCCTGGCCGGCGGCCCGGAGCTGCTGGTGCTGGACGAGCCCACCGCCGGCGTCGACGCGGTCAGCCAGGATCTCTTCGCCGACTGCCTGCGCCGGTTCGTGACCCAGGGCGGCACGGTCGTCTTCGTCGCGCACGAGCTGGGCCCGCTGCGGCCGCTGATCAGCCGGGCCGTCGTGGTCAGCCGGGGCGCGATCGTCCACGACGGCGCCCCGCCGGCGACCGACAACGACCACGTGCACCCGCACGCCGCGGCGGCCTGAGCGCGCCGATGGGCATCTTCGCGTACGACTTCATGATCCGTGCCCTGCTCGGGGCGCTCATCACCGGAGCCGCGGCCCCGGCCATCGGCGTCTACCTGGTCCAGCGGCGCCTGTCGCTGATCGGCGACGGCCTCGGCCACGTCGCGCTCACCGGCGTCGGGCTCGGGCTGCTGCTGCACCGCTCCCCCGTCATCATGGCCGTCCTCGCCGCCGCGGCCGGCGCCGTGGTCATCGAGCTGGTCCGCGAGCGGGGCCGCACGTCGGGCGACATCGCCCTGTCGATGCTCTTCTACGGCGGCATCTCCGGCGGCGTGGTCCTCGTCAACCTGTCCGACGCGCAGAGCAGCCGGAGCCTGGTGACGTACCTCTTCGGCTCTCCCCTGACCACCAGCCGGCAGGACCTGGCGGTGATGCTGATCCTCGGCGTCGCCGTGCTCGCCGTCGCGCTGCTGCTGCGGCCGTGGCTCTTCGCGGTGTGCCACGACGAGGAGTACGCCCGCGTCTCGGGTCTCCCGGTGCGCACCCTGAACCTCATCCTGGCGGTCACCACCGCCGTCACCGTCACCGTGGCCATGCGGGCCGTCGGGCTGCTGCTGGTCAGCGCGCTCATGGTGGTGCCGGTGGCGACCGCGCAGCAGATGACCCGCGGCTTCCGGGCCACCATGCTCGCCGCCATCGGCCTGGGCCTGGTCGTCTCCGGCGGCGGCGTGTGGCTGTCGACCGCGATCGACACCGGCCCGGGCGCCACCGTGGTGCTGCTGGCCATCGCCGGCTTCTTCGCCGTCACCGTCGGGGTCGCCGCCGTCCGGGCCGCCCGCGGTGCCCGCCACCGGCAGGAGACCCCCGCCCTCGACGACGTGGCGAGCGACGCGCATGCCGGCGCCTGACGGCTACGAGGCGGCCGGCGAGCTGCTGCGGGCGCTGTCGGCCCCGCTGCGCATCCGGATCGTCACCGAGCTGGCCGCCGGGCCGCGCTGCGTGCACGAGCTGGTCGAGACCCTGGCCGCGCCGCAGCCGCTGGTCTCGCAGCACCTGCGCGTGCTGCGCGGCGCGGGCGTGGTGCGCGGGTCGCGGCGGGGGCGGGAGATCGCGTACTCGCTCATCGACGAGCACGTGGCCCACATCGTGGCCGACGCCGTGAGTCACGCCCGCGAAGGACACTGACGGCACCCGGGGCCGGCGAGCCCAGCGGGATCGACGGTCGTGCCCCACGCTTGAAGGCATGAAGCTCTATGCCGACCGCGCCCCCGTCGCCATCCGGCAGCTCGTCACCGACGCCTTCGTCGTCGTGTGGGTGTACGCCTGGGTGAGGCTGGGCATGGCGCTGCTCGACCTGATCCAGAAGCTGGCCGTCCCCGGGCAGAAGCTCGAGGGCGCCGGCGACGGCCTGGCCCGCAACCTCACCTCGGCGGGCGACAAGATCAAGGACCTGCCGGGCGTGCCCGACTCGGTCGCCTCGCCGTTCAGCGACGCGGCCGGCGCGGCCACGTCGCTGGCCGACGCCGGGCGGGAGCAGCAGACCATCATCAACGACCTGGCCTGGGTCCTGTCCGTGGTGGTGGTCGTCGTCCCCGTGCTGCTCGTGATCGGCGTCTGGCTGCCGCTGCGCATCCGCTGGGTCCGCCGGGCCGGCTCGGCCGCCCGGCTGCGCACCGCGGCGGCCGGCAAGGACCTGCTCGCCCTGCGGGCCCTGGCCACCCAGCCGCTCAAGCGCCTGCTGAGCCTCGACCCGCAGATCGCCGCGCTGTGGCGGCGCGGCGATCCCGAGGCGGTCGAGGCCCTGGCGAGGCTGGAGCTCAAGGGGCTGGGACTGCGTTAGAAGCGGCGGCGGACGTCCTCGGCCTGCGAGGGGCCCTGGGTCCAGCCGGACGTCCACTCGCCCGCGGCAGGCGGGGCCACGACGCCCTCCTCCAGGCCGAGGTACCGCCCCTGCAGCACCCGGTTCGCCGCGGACAGCTCCACGGAGTCGGCGTTGTCCCACAGGTCGCGGAAGAGCGCCTCGGCCCGCAGCGTGGCCTGCCGGCAGAACAGGTCGGCCAGCTCCACGCCCTCCGGCCGCGCCGCCAGCTCGGTGCGGGCCTTCACGCAGGCGGCCGCCATCGCGAACAGCTCCGCCCCGATGTCCACGACCCGGCCGAGGAAGCCCTGCTTGTGCTCGAGCTTGCCCTGCCAGCGGGCCATCGCGTAGAAGGTCTCCCGGGCCAGCCGCCGGGAGGCCCGCGCGACGTAGCGCAGGTGCCCGGCCAGCGGGCCGAAGTCCCCATAGCCGCCGGGGAGCTGGCCCTTGCCGGCCACCAGCGTCGGCAGCCACTTGGCGTAGAAGGCGCCCGCGTTGCCGGCCGCCTTCGCCTTGCGGCCGAGGCCGGCCTCCGGGTCGATGATGTCGCCGGCCACGGAGAGGTGGGCGTCGACCGCCTCGCGGGCGATGGCCAGGTGCATGATCTCGGTCGAGCCCTCGAAGATGCGGTTGATCCGCAGGTCGCGCAGGATCTGCTCGGCCGGGATGGCCCGCTCGCCGCGCGCGGCGAGGGACTCGGCGGTCTCGTAGCCGCGGCCGCCGCGGATCTGCACCAGCTCGTCGGCGACCTTCCAGGCCAGCTCGCTGGCGTAGAGCTTGACCAGCGCGGCCTCGATGCGGATGTCGTTGCGGTTGTCGTCGGCCAGCCGGCAGGCGACCTCGAGCATCGCCTCCATGCCGTAGGTCGAGCCGGCGATGAACGCGACCTTCTTGGCGATGGCCTCGTACGTGCCGATCGGCCGGCCCATCTGCACCCGCTCGGCGGCCCACTCGCGGGCCACCCCGAGGCACCACTTGCCGGCCCCGACGCACATCGCGGGCAGCGACAGCCGGCCGGTGTTGAGGGTGCTCAGCGCGATGCGCAGGCCCTGGCCCTCGCCGCCGATGACATTGGCCGCCGGGATGCGCACGTCGTGGAAGCGGGTGACGCTGTTCTCCAGGCCGCGCAGGCCCATGAAGGCGTTGCGGCGCTCGATCGTCACGCCCGGCGCGTCGCCGTCCACCACGAAGGCGGTGATGCCGCCGCGGTGCCCCTCGCTCTTGGGCACCAGCGCCATGACCACGAACAGCGTGGCCAGGGTGCCGTTGGTCGCCCACAGCTTCACCCCGTTGAGCAGGTAGTCACCCTCCGGCGTCGGTACCGCGGACGTGCGCAGGTTCGCCGGGTAGGAGCCCACTTCGGGCTCGGTGAGCAGGAAGGCCGACACCTCGCCGGCGGCCAGCCGGGGCAGGAACTCCCGCTTCTGCTTGTCGGTGCCGACCAGCTTCAGCGGCTGCGGCACCCCGATGGACTGGTGCGCCGACAGCAGCGCGCCGATCGCCGGGCTGACCGAGCCGGTGAGCATGAGCGCGCGGCAGTAGTCCAGGTTGGTGAGGCCCAGGCCGCCGTACTTCTCGTCGATCTTCATGCCGAAGGCGCCCAGCTCCCCGAGGGAGCGCAGGACC
This sequence comes from Dactylosporangium salmoneum, assembly GCF_039532525.1. Taxonomy (NCBI): domain Bacteria; kingdom Bacillati; phylum Actinomycetota; class Actinomycetes; order Micromonosporales; family Micromonosporaceae; genus Dactylosporangium; species Dactylosporangium salmoneum. Next base: position 48,843 of record NZ_BAAARV010000034.1, on the reverse strand, counting down.
TCGTCCGGGATGCGCGCGTCGCGCTCGATCTGCTGGCCGTCGACTTCGGCCGAGAGGTACGCGGCGAGCTTCGCGCGGAACTCCGTCCCGCGCGCCTCGGCCACCGGGTCGAGCTCCGGCAGCGGGTCGATGAGATCGAGGCGGAACCGGCCCAGGAAGAGCTCCTTGCCGAAGCTGGGCTTCCTCCACTCGGTCTCGCGACTCTCCTCGATGACCTTGCGCGCCTCCCGCTCGGCGCGCACCGACGTGGAAACCATGGCCACCCCCAGGTGATCGGGCCTACAAGCCAGGTTATTACCCGCGGGTAGGGTGCGCTATGCCTCAGCCGAGCGAGCGGGCCAGCACGGCCGCCGCAACCTCGGATGGCGCCTGATCGGGAATCCAGTGACTGATGCCCGCAAGTGGGACGAACCGGTAGTCCGCGGCCACGTGCTCGGCGCAGGCGCGGGCCGCCGTGGGGCCGACGGCCAGGTCGCCGTCGCTCCACAGGTACGTCGTGGGCACCTGGCACGGCCCGAGCCCGACGAGGTCGAGGGGGCTCATCGCGCGGTACCAGTTCAGCGCCGCGGTCAGCGCCCCCGGCTCCAGCAGCGGCCGCACGTAGCCGTCGACCGCCTCGGCGGACAGGCCCGAGCCGTCGAACAGCCGGCGCAGGCGCCGCGCGTCCTCGGCGAGCAGCCGCTCCTCGGCCACGCCGGCCTGGCGGAACAGCTTGATGTAGCCGAACCGGGCCTTCTGGTCGGGATCGGTCGAGGTCGCGTGGGCGCTGGCGTGCGGGTGCGGCAGCGACACGGCGGTGAGGGTGCGCACCCGCTCGGGGTGGCGCAGGGCCACGTTCCAGGCGCACACCGCCCCCCAGTCGTGCCCCACCAGGTGTACCGAGGCAAGCCCCAGCGCGTCGAGGACCGCCACCACGTCCAGGGCGCACTCCGTGATCCGGTAGGCCTCGACCGCCTCGGGCCGGGCCCCCGGCGAGGTCCCGCGCTGGTCGAGGGCGTAGGTGCGCAGGCCGGCCGCGTGCAGGTGCGGGGTCACCGCCGCCCACTCGCCGCTGTGCTGGGGGAAGCCGTGCAGCAGCAGGACGGGCTCGCGCCCATCCGCCGGCCCACCTTCGACCACGTCGAACGTGAGATCGCGCGCCGTGATTTTCATGACCCGAGCCTACGAGCGAAGAAGATTCACTGTTACCTTCAGGGAACAACTGCACATCCGACAGGGGAGCGCACAGCGCTGAGAGTGTGACCGCCGGACCACGGCGGCGCAGACCCTCGAACCTGATCTGGGTAATGCCAGCGCAGGGAGTTCGGTCACCTCACGCCAGTCGTCACGTCGTCCATCCGTGGTCGCGTGGCGTCGCGTCTCCTTCTGGTTCACCCCCGAACTAGGAGGCATCTCGCAATGCAGACACGTTGGCGCACCGTCGACATCGTCGTGGCCGCCGTCATCGCCGTGGCCTTCGCCGCCGTCTTCTACGCCTGGAACAACCTGTGGGCGGCGCTGAACGGCTTCGCCCTGCCGTGGCGGGCCGCCATCTACGGCGTGTGGCTGATCCCCGCCGTGCTCGGCCCGCTTGTCGTGCGCAAGCCCGGCGCCGGGCTGTTCGTCGAGCTCGTCGCCGCCACCATCTCCGCCGTCATGGGCTCCCCCTGGACCTTCACCATCATCGCGTCCGGCCTGGTGCAGGGCATCGGCGGCGAGTTCGCCTTCGCGGCCACCGGCTACCGCCGCTTCGGGCTGGTCAACGCCGTGGTCGGCGGCGCACTGTCCGGCGCCGGGGCGGCGCTGATGGACCTGGGCGTCCTGCAGTACCTCCCGCCGATGACGACCGGCCAGCGCTGGACGTACGCGATCCTGGTGATCGTGAGCAGCGCGGTGATCGCGGGCGCGGGCAGCTGGGCCCTGCAGCGGGCGCTTTCCCGCACGGGCGTGCTCGACCGCTTCCCGTCGGGCCGGGAGCGCGTCGCGGTCTGATACGCACAGCAATGGGTTCCGTCGAGTTCCGCGGGTTCGGTTGGCGGCACGCCGGGCGCAAGGCCTGGGCCGTGCGCGGCTTGGACCTGCGCATCGAGCACGGCGAGCGGGTACTGCTGCAGGGCGCCTCGGGCGCCGGCAAGAGCACCCTGCTCGCCGCGCTCGCCGGCCTGCTCGCCGAGGACTCCGGCGAGCAGGAGGGCGAGGTCCTCGTCGACGGCCGCCCGGCCCGCGAGGCGCGGGCCGGGACCGCGATCGTGTTCCAGGACCCGCAGACCCAGCTGGTCATGCGCCGGGCCGGCGACGACGTCGCCTTCGGCCTGGAGAACCGGGGCGTGCCGCGGGCCGAGATCTGGCCGGCGGTCGACGCCGCCCTGGCCGCCGTCGGCTTCCCGTACGGCCGCGACCGCGACACCTCGGCGCTCTCCGGCGGCGAGCAGCAGCGGCTGGCCATCGCCGGGGCCATCGCCCTGCGCCCCGGCCTGCTGCTGCTCGACGAGCCGACCGCGAACCTCGACCCGGAGGGGGCCCGGCTGGTGCGCACCGCCGTGACCAAGGCGCTGGCCGACCTCGACGCCACCATGGTGCTCGTCGAGCACCGGGTCGAGGAGGCGCTGGCCCTGGTCGACCGGGCCGTCGTGATCGGCGAGCACCCGGACGCGGTGTGGGCGCCGGGCGCCGCGCTGCCGGCTCGCAAGGCCGCCGCCGCGCCGGGCGGGCCGCTGCTGCGCGCGCAGGGGCTGGTCCTGCCGCACACCGGCACGGTCGTCGACGAGGAGGTGCTGGCGGGCCAGGCCCTCGCGGTCGAGGGGCCCAACGGCGCCGGCAAGACCACCCTGGCCCTGCTGCTGGGCGGGCTGGCCCGCCCGGCCGGCGGCCGGGTTTCGGCCGCCGCCGAGCTGGCCGGCCGGGACGCCGCCCGCCCGCCGCACCGCTGGCGGGCCGGACGGCTGGCCGGACGGATCGGCTCGGTGTTCCAGAACCCGGAGCACCAGTTCGTGACCGCGACCGTGCGCGAGGAGCTGGCCCTGTGCGGGGCGTCCCCGGCCGCCGTGGACGAGCTGTTGGAGCGCCTGTACCTGGACAAGCTGGCCCTGGCCAACCCGTTCACCCTCTCCGGCGGCGAGCAGCGGCGGCTCAGCGTGGCCACCGCCCTGGCCGCGGCGCCGCGGGTGCTGGTGCTCGACGAGCCGACCTTCGGCCAGGACCTGCGCACCTGGCGGGAGCTGGTCACGCTGCTGGCCGACCTGCGCGACGAGGGCCGGGCACTGGTCCTGGTCACCCACGACCCGCAGCTCGTCGACGCGATCGGCGACCGCCGCCTGGAGCTGACCCGGTGAGCGGTCGAGGGGCCGGCGGGTGGCTCGCCCGGCGGGACGCGACCGCCAAGCTGCTCGCCACGCTGCTGGTCACCGTGGCCCTGATGACGAGCCTCGAGCCGGTCGTGGCGCTCACCGCCATCGGGGCGCTGCTGGCCGCGCTGCCGCTGACCGGGGTCGCCCCCGCCGTGCTGTGGCGGCGCGGCTGGCCCCTGCTGGCCTCGGCGGCCGGCGTCTTCGCCTTCGGCGTGCTCTTCGGCGAGCGGCACTCCCCCGTCCTGGCCCACGTCGCCGGGCTCGACATCCGGCAGGACGCGCTCGGCTACGCGCTGCGGCTGCTCGCGGTGGCGCTGCCCGGGATCGTGGTCTTCGCCACCATCGACCCGACCGACCTCGCCGACTCGCTGGTCGCGCACCTGCGGGTCCCGCCGCGCTTCGCGATCGGGGCGCTGGCCGCGCTGCGCCTGGCGCCGTTGCTGGCCGAGGAGTACCGGCTGATCCGGTTGGCGCGGCGGGCCCGCGGTACCCGCGCGGGGCCCTTCTCGACCCTGTTCGGTCTGCTCGTGGCGGCCATCCGGCGCGGCATCCGGCTGGCGACGGCGATGGAGGCCCGCGGCTTCGACCGGGAAGGCCCCCGCACGATCGCCCGCGAGACCCGTTTCGGCTGGCCGGACGCATTGGTGGTGGTCGCTGGGGTGGCAATTGCCATCGCGGTGATCGTGCTGAAGTTCGCGTACGCATAGTCGTATCGCTACCTGTTGTTCTCCGACAACGTCGAGGGTCGGCCATGAGGACCACCGAGCGAAACGGAGCCTTCCCTCATGGGCCACGGCCATCACCACCACCACGAGGACATGCCGCACACCACCGGCGACGTCCCCGCGGTTCTCGACGCTTCGATCCCCGACAGTGAGCTCTCCCCCGGCGACGTCTCGCGCCGCGGCTTCCTGCGCCGCGCCGGTCTGCTGGGCGCGGCCGCCGCCGCGGGTGGCGCGCTGGCCAACGCCGGTGTCGCCCACGCGCACGACGACGACCAGCAGCACGACTTCAACGGCTGGGACCGGCACGGCCACGGCCGCCCGACGTCCGGCAACTACAAGTGGCTGGCCGGCGACCACCACATCCACACCCAGTTCTCCAGCGACGGCATGTACCGCCCGGGCGACCAGGTCAAGCACGCCTCGGCGTACGGCCTGGACTGGATGGTCATCACCGACCACGGCACGGTGCAGCACTCCAAGATCGGCGTCGAGAAGGTCAACCCACTGATCCGCGCGGCCCGCGCGGACTACAAGGACATGCTCGTCTTCCAGGGCCTGGAGTGGAACATCCCGCAGGCGGAGCACGGCACCGTCTTCGTGCACCCGGGGGCCAACGAGGTCGCCGTCCTCAAGGAGTTCGAGAACACCTTCGACGGCTCCGTCGTCGGCGCGGTCGACCCCAACGCCGTCACCGAGGCGCTGGCCATCGCCGGCATCAAGTTCCTCGGCGACCAGGTCACCAAGCGGCGGGTCCAGGACGCGCTGTTCCTGGCCAACCACCCGGCCCGCAACGGCATCGACTCGCCGCACGAGATCCGCGGCTGGCGCGACGCCAACCCGAGGATCGCCATCGGCTTCGAGGGCGCCCCCGGCCACCAGGCCGCGGGCATCGCCAAGCCCAACGGCGGCGGCGCCGGCCGTGGCTACTACGAGAACGCCCCCAACGCCAAGTCGTTCCCCGGCTTCCCGCTGGAGAGCTACCGCACCTGGGGCGGCTTCGACTGGATGACCGCGACCGTCGGCGGCCTCTGGGACAGCCTCCTCGCCGAGGGCAAGGCCTGGTGGATCACCGCCAACTCGGACTCGCACGTGGTGTACGAGGAGACGGCGGCCCGCCCGGGCAACACCGACTTCAACACCAACGGCTACCACTTCGACCCGGTCTACGGTCAGCCGACCAGCCTCACGCCCGGCGACTTCTGGCCCGGCTACTACAGCCGCACTCACGTCGGCTCGCGCGACTTCAGCTACGCCTCGGTCATGGACGGCCTGCGGGCCGGCCGCGTCTGGGTCGACCACGGCGGCCTGATCAGCGGCCTCGACGTGCAGGTGCGCGTGAAGGGCAGCCCGACCGGCGTCACCCTCGGTGACTCGCTGGTGGTGCGCCGCGGCCAGAGCGCCGAGCTGGTCATCAAGATCAACCTGGCCAACACGCCGAACTGGGCGAACTTCGTGCCGACCCTGGCCCGGGTGGACGTCATCCGTGGCGAGGTCACCGGCGCGGTGAGCGACCAGGACTCGATGAAGGCGCCGAACACGAAGGTCGTCAAGAGCTTCGAGGTCAACAAGTCGACCGGCACCGTGTCGTTCACCTACGACCTCGGCGCGGTGGACAAGGCGTTCTACGTGCGCCTGCGCGGCACCGACGGCAACCGCACCGCCCCGGGCTACCTCGGCGCGGCGATCGACCCGGCCGGCCCGGCCATCGACGTCCTCGGCGACGCCGACCCGTGGAAGGACCTGTGGTTCTACGCCAACCCGATCTGGGTCTACACGCGGTAATGACGCAGTTCCCCGACGTACAGGCGGCCGACCATCACATCCTGACGGCCGGCCGCCCCGCGTTCACGTACTTCGACGGCGGCCAGGTCGCCGTCGGTCTGCTCGGAGACGCCGGCGCGGACGCGCCCCCGGAGGGCGCCCGCCAGGTGCTGTTCGAGGGCGCGGAGCAGCTCAAGGGCACGATGGCGGTCTCGGCCATCCTCGATGGCTCGGCGATCGAGAAGGTCGTGATCCTGGGCGGCATGGCGGCGGTGCCGGAGATGCTCGTCGACACCCGCGACTTCGTCCGGCCGATCTGGCGCGACGGCGTCCTGACGCTGGTGACCCAGTTCGCCCGCAACGGCGTGCTGGTCCCCTTCGAGCCGCCGAACAACCGGCCCTGCTGCACCGACCACTAGTTCCTGGAGTTCCCGGAGTTCCTGGGGCCCGTCGCTTCGCGGCGGGCCCCTATTAGGCTTTCGGGCATGCCCAGGGACCACGTGGACGCCGTCGTCGAGGAGTGGCGCACCCCGCTGCCCGACGTGGTCGGCCCGCCGATGGAGCTGGGTAAGCGCATCCACCGCCTGGCCGGCCGCCTGCAGGAGGTGGTCCGCACCGAGACCGCCGCCGCGGGCCGCACCCCGGCCGAGTTCGACGTGCTCTCGGCGCTGCGCCGGGTGGGCCCGCCCTACGCGCTGAAGCCCTCGGAGCTCGCCTCCGGCCTGCTGCTCACGTCCGGCGGGATCAGCAACGTGCTGCGCCGGCTGCAACAGGACGGGCTCATCGAGCGCGCCGCCGACCCCGGCGACGCCAGGGTCGCCTGGGTGCGGCTCAGCGAGCGCGGGGTGCCGGCCGCCGAGAAGATCGTGCGGGCGGTGACCGCGGCGCAGGCCCGGCAGTTCGCCGCCGCGCCCGAGGCGCTGGTCGGCTCGGCCGCCGAAGGGCTGCGCGAGGTGCTGATCGCGCTTGGGGACATCGCCAAGGAGGACGACTGATGCTGCAGCGATACGACGAGCGCAACGCCGACCTGCGGTACTGGGTGAACGGCACCCTCCGCCACCGCGACGAGCCGGGCATCTCGCCCTTCGACTCGGTGGTGCAGGGCGGCGACGCGGTGTGGGAGGGACTGCGCCTCTACGACGGCGGCATCTACGGCCTGCACGAGCACCTGGCCCGGCTGCGCCGATCGGCCATCGCGCTGGGCTTCGCCGGCATCCCCGCCGACGAGGACGTCATCGCCGCGCTGCGGGCCACGCTGGCCGCCAACGACATGCGCGACGGCGTCCACGTGCGCCTGACCCTGACCCGCGGCGTGAAGGTGACCAGCGGCATGGACCCGCGCCTCAACCGCGACGGCTGCACGCTCATCGTGCTGGCCGAGTTCAAGGCCCCGGTCTACGACACCGGCGGCCTGACCCTGATCACCAGCAGCGTGCGCCGCCCCGGCCCGGACGTGCTCGACCCGCGCATCCACCACAACAACCTGCTGAACTCGATCCTGGCCAAGATGGAGGCCAACGTGGCCGGGGCCGACGACGCGATGATGCTCGACGCCCGCGGCTTCGTGGCCGAGACCAACGCCACCCACCTGTTCGCGGTGGCCGAGGGGCGGCTGCTCACCCCGCGCGCGGTGGCCTGCCCGGAGGGCATCACCCGCGACACGGTACTGCGCATCGCCCCGCTGCCGGTCGAGGTCCGCGACCTGGCCCAGGTGGAGATGTACACGGCGGACGAGGTCTTCTGCACCGGCACCATGGGCGAGATCGCGGGCGTGGTGACGATCGACGGGCGCCCGATCGGCTCGGGCAAGGTCGGCCCGGTGACCCGGCAGATCGCCGAGCTCTACCGCGACCACGCCCGAGCCAACGCTGTTGCCCTGTAGCCGGGCGCGCCGGTTCAGCCGCTGATGAGCGTGAGCGTCAGCGTGCCGGTGTAGGTGCCGGTCGGCGAGGTGTCGGGGATCCACAGCACCATGTCCGCGCGGACGTGCTGGGTGCCCAGGCCGCTGCCGCCGGGCGCGCCGGCCAGCATGGACACCCCGGCGAGGCCCAGGCTGTCCGGGACCTGCATCCTGGGGGCGATCGCGGGCCCGGCCACGGGGAGGCCCTCGGCGTCGCTGCCTGCGGCGACCAGCGCCGGTGTCCAGCCGAAGTGCGCTGCGGAGACCGTGGTGGCGCCGTTGACGAAGTCGGTCGACTGCCCGCTCAGCGTCCAGCCGGGCTGGCCGGGGCGGGAGTCGCCGACCGAGATGCCGGACAGCGACCCGGTGAAGACCCAGGCGTGCCGGTGCCCGGTCGGGTCCGTGCCCTGCACCGGGTGGCCGGCCGGCGTGCCCGGGTCGAGCTGCCGCAGGTGCACCGCGGTGCCGCCGGCGACCTGCAGCGCCACGGCGCCCTCGTAGGGGGCCGTCTCGTCGCTGGCGTCGAGCGGCACCCCGCCCCCGGTCCCGCTGCCGGTGGCGTCGCAGCTCGCGAGAGCGGACACGTCGACGGCCGGGTCGGCGTCGTGGAGCCTGCGCAGCTGGTCGAAGCCGGCCGCGACCAGGTTCGGCGGCAGCGGGGCGTAGCCGATGTGCTCGATCGTGGTCTGGCCGGCGCACAGCGCGTAGTGGAAGAAGTCGACAAGCGTCTGCCGCTTCGCGGTGGTCAGCCGGCGCTCGTCGGCGCCGCTACCCGTCGGCAGGATCGTGTACACGTACGACGCCAGCGGGTACACCCGCGGGTCCGTCGCGGTGTACAGCCGGCTCAGGTCCGCCGTGAGGTAGTCCGGCGAGGCCGGATTGTTGTTGACCTTCGCGTAGGTCAGCGAGACGGAGGTGGCCTGCGGGGTCGGCGCCACGAACGCGCCGGACGCGTTGCCCACCGAGGCCACCGGATAGCCGACGGCGAGGGCGTACGAGTACTCGTCGTAGCCGATCGCGCCGTTCACCGACGCGATCTGGTGCATCACGCCGTCGGAGCCGTTCGCGGAGATCGCGTTGCCCCGGAGCGGGAAGTACTCGGTCGGCGCGTTCGCGCCGGCGAAGGGCCCCCAGAGCGCCGGGAACCGGTCGGCCAGGTAGGAGGTGAACTGCCAGCCGGCGCCGGAGCCCTCGGCGTGCAGCACGGGGGTGATCGGCAGCGCCGGCAGCTCCCGCCCGCCGTTGTCAGCCGTGATCCGCGGGTCGCTCCACTCGGTGATCTGGTTCGTGAAGATCCTGGCCAGGGTGTCGCCGGAGAGCTTCAGGTCCCGCACGAGCGCGCCGTCGACCACCACGTGGAAGGGGAACGTGGTGGCCGAGCCGACCAGCGGCAGGTACGCGAACGGCCGACCGCGGCTGGAGTCGTCCTCGCCGGTGCGCGGATCGTAGCCCCTGAACGGCAGGTCGCTGATCGCGAAGTCGTTCACCTGGTTGGCGAAGTCCTTGCGCCCGGCCGCCGAGCCGGTCGCGGTGTAGACGACCTGCAGGCCCTTCTGTTGGACGTCGGCGACGAACTGGCTCATCGCGTTGGCCGCCATCGAGGATCCGGTGCCCTCGATCCGGGCGTGGGCGGCGCCCCACGCCGGGCCGCCGGCCGCCGTGACGACGGACGTCAGGAGTAACGACAGTGCTGTTGCGCTCGCGGATCGGCGCATGTGGTCCCCCTCCACTTCGTCGAAGGAGACGATTCGACCGCTTGCACGCGTCCCGCCGGTGCCCCGTTGGCGAACGGCCGGCGAACGCCGGACACGTGTCCGGCGCCTCTCAGCCCTGTGGCGTGATGCGGTGCGCGGCCAGTTCCTCGTACAGCGGCCGCGCCCGATCCACCAGCGACCGCAGCCGGTCCGGCACCTCCGCCGGCGCCGGGTCGTAGGGGACGAACCCCGTCGAGCGCTCCACCGCCGCGTACCAGTGCGGCGCCCACACCCCGTCGGTGGACCGCTGCCCCGCCGGCCAGGAGAGCATCGCCGGGTCCCAGGACAGGCCGAGCGCCGCGCACAGGGCGGACAGCGTGCCCGCCGGGGCGCGCAGCACGTCGACGGCGTCGACCACCGGGCCGCCGTGGGCGCGGAAGATCTCCACCTGCTGGGGGTACCCCAGATCCTCCAGCGTCGGCTCCCCGCGGACCTTCGCGTAGGAGGCCACCACGTACGCCGGATCGCGAATCAGGTACGCGTTGGTCACCTCGGCCAGCCAGTCCCGGCCCACCTGCGGGAGCAGGTGATGGGTCATGTGCTTCTGGTAGTACACCTGCGCCCCGACCGGCCCCAGGAGCCCGGCGACCGCGTCCTGCCAGCGGCGTGGCTGCGAGGCGAGGATCTCCTCCCGGGCCGGGTGGTCCAGGCCGGTCTCCTGCAGGTAGTGCGCGTACAGCGGCTCGTCGACCACCACCGTGTCGGGCCGCGCGCCGAAGCTGCGCATCATCGCCGTGGAGATGTTGCGGGGGCCTGACCACATCGCGACACGCACCGTCATGGTGCACGAGGGTAACCCACTCGCCGTTCCGCCCGTTTTACTCGCGTATAGCACGAAATCCTGGCGCGCGTCGATGCGATCCACTCGGCGTTGCGGCGCTTACTGTCAAGGGCGGAGCCCTGCAGTGCGCCCGCCCCGCCACCAGGCTTTCTGGAGACCGACGACGGATCGATGCTGCGCGGGAAGGAAGGGGCCGGTCGATGGACCTGCTGATCGACGTGCGAGTGGCGAGGCGAGATTCGACCGCGACACTGGACCGCACGGTGCGGCTGCGGGCCGACCCGGGTGGCGTGGTCGCCGACCTGATCGCGGCCCTGCTGGGGCTGCTCGACCCGGCCGACCGGCCGCAGCAGACGACGTGGGCCTGGCTGATGCGGACCGGCCGGCGCCTCGACCCCAACCGCTCGCTGGGCGACCAGGGCCTGCGCTGCGGCGACGCGATCCTGCTGGCCCCGCCGGAGCAGCGCCCGGAGCGCCCGGTGCGGGCCGAGGGGCACCGCTTCGAGCTGCTGGTGGTGGCCGGCCCGGACACCGGGACCTGGCTGCCGCTGCCGCCCGGCGAGTTCGTCATCGGCACCGATCCGGCCGGCGACCTGGTCCTTTCCGACGCCACCGCCGGCCGGCGCCACCTGCACCTGGGCATCGGCAGCCACGAGGTGGCCGCCACCGACCTGCGCTCACCCGCCGGCACCCGGCTGGACGGCGCGCCGCTGACCGGGACCGTGACGCTGAGCGGCGGGCAGCTGCTGCGCCTCGGGACGACGCTGATCACGATCGAGGAGGTGCCTGCGGATCCGCCCGCGCCCAAGGGTCCGCCGCCGGCCGTGTGGCTGCCCGTCGTACCGCAGCCGCAGAAACGCCGCCGTCTCGCGCTGCGCCGCCGGGCGGCCGATCCCGCCGCCGAGTTCGCCGCGGCCATGGACCGGGCCGAGGCCGACGCGGCCATCAAGCACCGGGCCGTGGTGCAGGCGCGGCGGGCCGAGGCGCCCAGCCTGGCCCACCTGGCGCGGGCCGCGGAACGGCAGGAGAAGCCGGCCCGCCGCCCCGACGACCGGGACTTCCTCACGCTGCGGGTGGCGACCGACGACCAGCCCAGCCGGCTGCGCTTCGAGCAGGCGCCCACCACCGGCGACTTCGACCCCGCGCACACCGACCGGATCGCGGCGCTGCGGCAGCGGTACACCCTGGACCCCGACGTCCCCGTCGAGGCCGACCTGCGCGGGCTCGGCGCGCTCGGCGCCACCGGCCCGGACGAGACCCGCCGGGCGGTGCTGCGCTCGTGGGTCGTGCAGCTGGCCACCCTCGTCGGCCCCAACGACCTGGCGCTCGTCGTGCTCACCACACCGGACGAGGCCGAGCACTGGACGTGGACCGGCTGGCTGCCCCACACCCGCACGCTGACCACCGCCTTCGCCCCCGGCGCGCGCACGGTGGCGGCCCGCGAGGACGACCGCCGCCGGGTGCTGGCCCTGGTCGAGGCCCTGCTGCGGCAGCGGCGGCTGGGCCGGCACGCGATCGCCGAGCAGTTCACGCCGCACGTGGTGGTGGTGCTTCCAGACCCGGATTCGGTACCGCAGGAGTCGCTGGCCCGCCTCGTGGAGGACGGCCCGCGGGGCGGGATCAGCCTGCTCACGGCCGCGCCGGAGGCCCTGTCGCTGCCGCCCGGCGTGGTCGCCCTGGAGGGCGAGGGCCTCGCCGCCGCGGTCGCCGACCGGGTCGCTCACGCCCTGGCCGCCACCCGGGACGCGGCCGGCAACGCCGCCCCGCGCCTGGCCCCGCTGGGCGAGGTGCTCAGCCTCGGCGGCGAGCCCGCCCCCAGCTCGATCGTGAAGCGCTGGGTGCCGTCCACCCGCGATCGGGGCCTGGCCGCCCCGATCGGGCTCGGCAGCACCGGGCCGGTCGTGGTCGACCTGCGCCGCGACGGCCCGAACGGGCTCATCGCGGGCGCCCCCGGCTCCGGGCGGTCCTGGCTGCTGCGCTCCTACCTGGCGGGCCTGGCCGCGACGTACCCCGCCAACCGCCTCACCTTCGTCCTGGTCGACCCGGACGGCACCACGTTCGGCGAGTGCGCCGACCTGCCGCACACCGTCGGCGTCTTCACCGGCGACGACGGCTACCAGGCCCGGCGCGTGCTGATCTCCCTCGGCGCCGAGGTGCGCCGCCGGGAGGGGGTCCTGCGCCGGCACTCGGTGAAGGACATCGTGGAGATGGAGCGGCGCCACCCGGCGGCCGCCCCGGCCAACCTGCTCATCGTGGTGGCCGAGCTGGCCGCCGCGCCGCCGGACTTCGTGACCGGGCTGCGCGAGCTGGCCCGGCGGGGGCGCCCCGCCGGGGTACACCTGCTGCTCTCCACGGCCCACCCGCACGGGCTGGTCGACGACGACCTGCGGGCCGAGGCGCCGCTGCGCATCGCGCTGCGGGTGGACGAGGAGCAGGACAGCCTCGAGGTCCTCGAGCGCCCCGACGCCGCCCACCTGTCCCCGCTGCTGCCCGGCCGCGCGTTCGTGCGGGCCGGCGCGGCCGAGCCCGAGGCCGTGCAGGTCGCCTACGGCGGCGCCCGCTCCCCCGCCGACCGCACACACGGCCCCACGCTCGTGACCGAGTGGCGCTTCGAGTCGGGCCTGCACATGCCCGACCCGGCGCCCGAGGTCGCCGAGGAGTCGTCCGGGGCGCAGCTCGTGCCGGTCCCCGGCGAGATCACCGACCTGCGGCGGCTCGTGGCGGCCATCACCGCGGCGCACCGGGAGGCCCGGGTGCCGGATCAGCCGCAGGCCTGGCAGCCGCCCATGCTGCCCACGTACGAGCTGTCGGAGCTATCGGACAGCATCGCGGGGACCGCGCCCGGCGCCGACGAGGTGCGCCCCCTGGGGGCCCGGGCGGCGTTCGCGGCGCCGATCGGGATGGTCGACCTGCCCAGCTCGCAGACCGTGCACGTGTGGCCGCTCGACCTGGACGAGCTGGGGCACCTGTTGGTGTACGGCCCGGCCGGCGCCGGCAAGACCACCCTGCTCGACACGATCGCGGCCTCCTTCGGGCGGCGCTTCGACGGGGCGGCCCTGCGGATGTACCGGGTCGACGCCGCCGCCCTGCCGGCCGCCACCGCGCTGCTGGGCACCATCGGCGAGCTGGTGGCCGAGCGCACCGCGCTGGCCGAGCACGACGGCGCCCGGGTGCTGGTGCTCGTCGACGGTCACGACCCGATGCTCAACGACGCCCTGACCCTGGTGGCCGCCGGCGGCAAGGCGGTCGGCGTGCACCTGGTGCTGGCCACCGAGCAGCGCAGCGCCGTGCCGACCTCCCTGGCCCGGCTGATGCCCGGACGGATCGTGCTGCGCTCCGGCGGGCGCGGGCTCGTCGAGGGCACGATCGAGCTGCAGGTGGCCACGGCCGCGCCCGAGGCGCCGGCGGTGAAGCCCACGACACCTTCACAACGCCCCCGCCAGTTGCAGCTGGAAGTCTGAGTACGCTGAAACATCGTGCAGACCAATGGTGACTATCGCGCAGGCTTCGCATGCTTCGTCGGCCGACCCAACGCTGGAAAGTCGACGCTGACCAACGCGATCGTCGGCCAGAAGATCGCCATCACCTCGCCCAAGCCGCAGACGACCCGGCACACCGTGCGCGGGGTGGTGCACCGCCCGGACAGCCAGCTGGTGCTGGTCGACACGCCCGGCCTGCACCGCCCGCGCACGCTGCTCGGCGAGCGCCTCAACGACCTGGTCCGCTCCACCTGGAGCGAGGTCGACGTGATCGGCCTGTGCCTGCCGGCCGACGAGGAGATCGGCCGCGGCGACCGGTTCATCAGCGGCGAGATCGCCGAGCTCAAGGCCACCCTGGTCGCGGTGGTCACGAAGACCGACCTGGTCGACAGGGCCACCCTGGCCCAGCGCCTGCTGGCCGTGCAGGAGCTGGGCGAGTTCGCCGACATCGTGCCGGTGAGCGCCGTCTCCGGCGCGCAGGTCGGCACCCTGGTCGACGTCATGATCGGGCACCTGCCGCGCTCGCCGCAGCTGTACCCCGACGGCATGCTCACCGACGAGCCCGAGCACGTCCTCATGGCCGAGCTGATCCGCGAGGCTGCCCTGGACGGGGTCCGCGACGAGCTGCCGCACTCGATCGCCGTCCTGGTGGAGGAGGTACTTCCCGAAGAGGGCGGCCTCACCCGCATCTACGCCGACATCTACGTCGAGCGCTCGAGCCAGAAGGCGATCGTCATCGGCCACCAGGCGAGCCGGCTCAAGCAGGTCGGCACCCGGGCCCGCCGCGAGATCGAGGACCTGCTCGGCGGCCGGGTCTACCTGGACCTGCACGTCCGCGTGGCCAAGGACTGGCAGCGCGACCCGAAGCAGCTGCGCCGCCTGGGCTTCTGATGTCCGGGTCAGGCTTCCGCGGAAAGCTGTACCGGGATGACGCCGTCGTGCTGCGCGTGCAGAAGCTCGGGGAGTCCGACCGCATCATCACGCTCTTCACCCGCCACCACGGCCGCATCCGCGCCGTCGCGAAAGGGGTGCGCCGCACCACCTCCAAGTTCGGCGGCCGGCTGGAGCCGTTCGGGCACGTGGACGTACAGCTGCTGGAGGGCCGGACCCTCGACGTGATCAGCCAGGTCGAGGGCGTCGACCTGTTCGGCCGGCGGTTTCTGGAGGACTACTCGCGGTACACCCTGGCCAGCGCCATCGCCGAGACCGCCGAGCGGCTCACGCCGATCGAGCAGGAGCCGTCGCTGCGGCTCTTCCAGCTCACGCTGGGCGCCCTGCGCGCCCTGGCCAAGGCCGAGCACGCCGGCGGCCTGGTGCTGGACGCCTACCTGCTGCGGGCGATGAGCGTGGCGGGCTGGGCCCCGGCCCTTCGCGAGTGCGCGGTGTGCGGCACGCCCGGCCCGCACCGCGGCTTCTCGATCCCGGCCGGCGGCGCCGTCTGCCCGGACTGCCGCCCGCCCGGCGCCGCCCATCCCGCGCCCGCGACCATCGAGCTGATGAGCGCCCTCGCCGAGGGCGACTGGACCATCGCCGACGCCGCCCCCGGGGCCCAGCAGCGCGAGGCCAGCGGCCTGGTCGCCGCGCATCTGCAGTGGCACCTGGAGCGGGCACTACGCTCGCTCCCGCTGGTCGACCGCGATGAACGACCCCTGCGAAAGGAACACTCGTGAGCAACTTCCGCCCGCCGTCGCAGCATCCCACGGGTGCCCGCCCGCCGGCGCTGCCGAAGGAGGCCATCCCGAAGCACGTGGCGATCATCATGGACGGCAACGGCCGCTGGGCCAAGCAGCGCGGCCTGCCCCGCACCGCCGGCCACACCGCCGGCGAGGCGGCCCTCTTCGACGTGATCGAGGGCGCGCTGGAGCTGGGCGTGAAGTACGTCAGCGCCTACGCGTTCTCCACCGAGAACTGGAAGCGCTCCCCGGACGAGGTCCGCTTCCTCATGAACTTCAACCGCGACACGATCCACCGCCGCCGCGACGAGTTCCACGAGATGGGCATCCGGGTCCGCTGGGCCGGCCGCCGCCCCCGCCTGTGGCGCTCGGTCATCAACGAGCTGGAGTACGCGGAGCACCTGACCCGCCACAACGACCTGCTGACGTTCACGATGTGCGTCAACTACGGCGGCCGCGCCGAGGTGGCCGACGCCGCCGCCCGCCTGGCCGCCGACGTGGCCGCGGGGCGCCTCAAGGCCGACCGCATCTCGGAGAAGACCTTCGCGCGGTACCTCGACGAGCCCGACCTCCCGGACGTGGACCTGATGATCCGCAGCTCGGGCGAGATGCGCACCTCGAACTTCATGATCTGGCAGGCGGCCTACGCCGAGTTCGTCTCGATCGACACCTTGTGGCCCGACTTCGACCGCCGCCACCTCTGGTACGCCTGCGAGGTGTACGCCAAGCGGGACCGGCGCTTCGGCGGCGCCATCCCCAACCCGGTGGTCCCGACCCTGACCACCTGACGGGGTCTTCTGCTGGCCTTTTTCCGGATAAATCCGGCGCCTGGCGGCGCCAGATTTATCCGACGTATCAGGCATCGGGATTTTTCGTCCCTCCGAGCCCTCAGTCCTCGACGGTGGTGAGGACCGAGGCGTCCGGGCCGGCCAGGTGGATGGGGGCGGCCGGCGAGACGTCACGCACCGCCGCGTGCCCCGCCGGGTCCAGCGTCGAAGCCTCCGTCACCACCGCCGCCGCCTCGATCTTCGTCGCGCCCGACGCCACCGCCGAGGCCACCGCGAGCTGCAGGGCGGTGAGCGAGAAGGACGGCAGCGCCACCGAGGCGGCGTTGTACGTGCGGCCGTCGCCGTCGCGGACCGCGGCGCCCTCCACGGCGCCGATGCGGGCGCGGGCCGCGCGGGCCAGGGTCACCAGCTTGGTGTCCTCGGCGGTCAGGTCAGGCATCGGCGTGCTGCCTCTCGGTCTCGTGGCTGGTCTGCTGCTCGTCCTCCGGGTCGGCCCGGCGCACCAGCAGGGTCTCGATGCGGTTGCGGCGGCCGGTGGCACCCTCGGCCACGAGGACCAGGCCGCCGACGACGGCCGTCGCGCCCGGGATCGGCACGCGGCCGAGGGCCTGGGCGAGCAGGCCGGCCACGGTCTCGACCTCGTCGGCGGGCAGGTCCACGCCGAAGAGCTCGCCGAGGTCCTCGATCGGCAGGCGGCTGGTGACCCGTACGGCGCCGTCGGGCAGCTCCTCGATCGGCGGGCGCTCGGCCACGTCGTACTCGTCGGTGATCTCGCCGACGATCTCCTCGAGGATGTCCTCGATCGTGACCAGGCCGGCCGTGCCGCCGTACTCGTCGATGATCACGGCCATGTGGGTGCGCTTGGCCTGCATCTCGCGGAGCAGGTCGTCGACCGGCTTGGACTCCGGCACGAAGGTGGCGTCGCGCATGACCTGGGCGACGGGCATGTCCACGGCGGTGGTGTCGTCTCCCGCGGTACGGCGGACAAGATCCTTGAGGTACACGATCCCCAGAACGTCGTCCACGTTCTCCCCCACCACCGGAATGCGGGAGAAGCCGCCGCGCATCGCGAGCATCAGGGCCTGACGGACGGTCTTGTGGGCCTCGATCCAGACCATCTCGGTGCGCGGCACCATGACCTCGCGGGCGATCGTGGTGCCCAGCGCGAAGACGGAGTGGATCATGTCCCGCTCGCCGTGCTCCACCACGCCGCGCTGCTCGGCGATGTCGACCAGCTCGCGCAGCTCGATGGTGGTGGCGAAGGGGCCCTCGCGGTACCCCTTGCCGGGCGTCACCGCGTTACCGATGAGGATCAGCAGGCGGGCCAGCGGGCCCAGGGCCGTGCCGAGCCAGCGCACCGGCGGCGCGGCGAACCGGGCCACGTTGTACGCGTGCTGGCGGCCCATGGTGCGCGGCGCCACGCCCACCACGACGAAGCTGACGACGGTCATGACGCCGGCGGTAATGAGCGCGGCGAGCCAGTCCCGATGACCGCCGACCGCCGCCGCCGTTTCCAGGGCCACGAGCGTGGTCGCGGTGAGCTCGCACAGCAGGCGCAGGAGGAGGAGCAGGTTGATGTACCGCGCGGGGTCGGCCGCGACGACCTCCAGCGCCCCGGCGCCGGGCTTGCCCTCGCGGGCGAGCTCGTGCGCACGGGCCGGGGAGACCACGTTGAGGGCGGCGTCGGTCATGGCGAACAGCCCCGCCAACACAACCAGCCCAGCGACGGTGGTCAGCAGAGTGACGTCACTCATGTATTCACGACTTTCGCCAGCTCTCCAGCAATCGCGCCTGGAGGCCGAACATCTCAGCCTCCTCCTCGGGCTCGGCGTGGTCGTACCCGAGCAGGTGCAGGATGCCGTGCACGGTGAGCAGCGCCAGCTCGTCGATCGTGGAGTGCCCGGCGGTGGCGGCCTGCTTGGCGGCCACCTCCGGGCAGAGCACGATGTCGCCGAGCAGGGCCGGCTCGCCGGAGCCCTCGCCGGGCCCGTGGTCGACGCTGCCCTCGTCCATGGGGAAGGCCAGCACGTCGGTCGGACCGTCGCCGTCCATCCAGCGGTGGTTGAGCTCGGTCATGTACTCCACGTCGACGAGCAGCACCGACAGCTCCGCCAGCGGGTTGACCCCCATCTCGTCGAGGGCGTGCCTCGCCACCGCGAGAATGGTGTCGGAGTCGACGTCGGCGCCGGACTCGTTGGCGATCTCGATGGACAACAGCGCTCCCGTGGCTATCGGCGGCGCCCGGGCCGGCCGCCCTGTGCGGCACGGTCCGGGACGGCGCGCACCGGCTGCTGAGCCTCCTGCGCTTCGTCCCAGCGGGCGTAGGCGTCGACGATGTCACTGACCAGCCTATGGCGCACCACGTCGGCGCTGCCGAGCAGGGCGAAGTGAACATCCTCGACGCCGTCGAGGATCTCACGGACGACTCGCAGGCCGCTGCGGGTCCCCCCGGGGAGGTCGACCTGCGTCACGTCGCCGGTCACGACGATCTTGGAGCCGAAGCCGAGCCGGGTCAGGAACATCTTCATCTGCTCGGGCGTGGTGTTCTGGGCCTCGTCGAGGATGATGAAGGCGTCGTTGAGGGTCCGGCCACGCATGTAGGCCAGCGGCGCGACCTCGATCGTCCCGGCGGCCATCAGCTTCGGGATGGACTCCGGGTCGATCATGTCGTGCAGCGCGTCGTACAGCGGCCGCAGGTACGGATCGATCTTGTCGTAGAGCGTGCCGGGCAGGAAGCCGAGCCGCTCGCCGGCCTCGACCGCGGGCCGGGTCAGGATGATCCGGTTGACCTGCTTGGCCTGCAGCGTCTGGACGGCCTTGGCCATCGCGAGGTACGTCTTGCCCGTGCCCGCCGGCCCGATGCCGAACACGATCGTGTGCTGGTCGATCGAGTCGACGTAGCGCTTCTGCCCCAGCGTCTTGGGGCGGATCGTGCGGCCACGGCGCGACAGGATGTTGAGGGTGAGCACCTCGGCCGGCCGCTCGCTGGTGTTCTGCTGCAGCATGCCGACGGTGCGCCGGACGTTGTCCGTGGTGAGCGTCTCGCCCTTGCGCACCAGCTCGATCAGCTCGCTGAAGATGCGCTCGGCCAGCGCATTGTCGGCGGCGGCACCGGTGATGGTGATCTCGTTGCCCCGCACGTGAACATCGCTCTGTACCGACCGCTCGACGAGCTTGAGGATCTCGTCGCCGGCCCCGAGCAGCCTGACCATGACGTGCGGGTCGGGAACGGTGATCTTGCTGATGGCCCGCACGGGTTGCTCCGACGACGCAGCCGGCGCGGGGTTCGGGGTCTCGGTCATACCTTGGCCGCGGTGGGCCTCAAGCACCTGCTTCCGGGCTCAATCCAGCCTGGGCTCATGTCCAGGCTCTTCATGGTATCGGCTGACCGCCCGCCCGGCCGTTCCCATTTTTGCCCGTACACCATCCACTTCCCGGTTCGGCCGATCATGCGGTTCGCCGCCATTCGCCCGCGCAGGACCCCCTCGTGCTGGTAGGGAGGCAGATGACCGATTCAATTGGAGGCCCCAGCCATGGTCGAGCGCACCGGATACATCGACGGCGAGCCCTGCTGGGCTGACGTGGTGGCGGCCGACGTACCCGCCGCGCAGCACTTCTACGCACAGCTGTTCGGGTGGGAGTACGCGGACACCGGCGCAGATTTCGGGCATTACGTCATGTGCCTGAAGAACGGGCGGATCGTGGCCGGGATGAGCCCGCCGATGCCCGGGTCCGAGTCGCTGCCGGCCGCCTGGAGCCTGTACCTCATGTCGCACGACCTGGCCGGCACGGCGAACCGCATCGAGGAACACGGCGGCAAGCTGCTCGTCGCGCCGATGGAGATCCCCGGCAACGGCCGCATGCTGTTCGCCATGGACCCGTCGGGCGCCGCGTTCGGGGCCTGGGAGCCGGGCAAGCACACCGGCTCGCAGCTCTTCGACGAGGACGGCTCCCTGTGCTGGGCCGAGGTGACGACCCGCGAGCCGGCGGTGACCGACTTCTTCTACCACGGCCTCTTCGGCTACCGGCAGACCCGCGTCCCGAACACGTCCGACCTCGCCGAGGAGCCGTTCGACTACTCCGCGTGGAGCCTCGGCGACGCCGACCCGGTGGCCGGCCGGCTCACCATGACCTCGGAGTGGGACGGCGTGCCGGCGCACTGGACGGTGTACTTCGCCACCGCCGACACCGACGCCGCCGTCGAGCGGGTGCTGGCCGCCGGCGGGCGGGTGCAGCACGGCCCGTTCGACTCCCCGCACGGCCGCCTGGCCGTCATCGAGGACCCGAACGGGGCCGTGTTCACCCTGATCGCCCGTTAGCGGCAGGCCCGAGTGCCGCGAAGCGGCATGGGGGGTCCGGGGTGGGACCCCCCGGAGGCGCCGCGCCGAAGGCGCCGCAAGGCTAGAAGCGGTACCCGTCGAACGCCTCTTGGCCGCGCGTGAACCGGTACGTCGCCCAGTGCATCCGCACCACGGTGCCGTCCTCGTCCCGGGTCAGGCGCAGCAGTTCCCCCGCCTCCCGTCCGGAGACGGTCCGGAAGACGTCGGGCCGGCCCTCGATCGGCGCGAAGACCGCCGGCGGGCGCTTGCCCGGCGCCTCCACGGCCCGGGCGTGCAGTCCGCCGTCGCGCCAGCTGAAGATGTACTCGGAGCCCTCGCCCCACCAGCGGCCGAGGACCGAGCGGTACTCCTGCGGCGCCCCCGGCCCGGGCACCCACGGCGCGATGTCGGCCGGGTCGTGCTCCACCACGGCGGCGAGGAGCTCGTGCGGGAGGTCGCAGACTTCTCCCGCGGTACCGGATGAGCCAAGCGAGGCCACCCCGAGGCCCTTCGGCGTGCCCGATCCGCCCACCCGGCCGTAGGCGGCGGCCAGGAAGCCCGGCATCGCGCCGTCGTGCCCGACGTGCACCACGCGCTCGGCGCCGGCCTGCGGGTGCAGGATGAGGCCCAGGCCGAAGGCGCGGGCCCAGAGGACGTCCTCGGTGACCGCCTGCGGTACCCGCATCTCCTCCACGGTCGAGGCGGCCAGCACCGTCCCGTTGGGGTCCATCTCGCGCGGATCGGCGAGGAAGGCGGCCCAGCGGGCCAGGTCGGCGGCGGTGCTCCACAGCTGCGCGGCCGGCCCGACCGCGCCGAAGTCATCGGGCGGCTCGGGGTGGGCGTAGTCGGACCAGGCGTCGACCTGGTAGCCGGGGACCGGCCGCTGCGGCGTGACGGCCACGTCGTGCAGCCCGAGCGGCTCCAGGATCCGCGCCCGCAGCACCTCCTCCCAGGTGCCGCCGCGCAGCCGCCCGACGAGGTGGCCGAGCAGCGCGATCGCCAGGTTGGAGTAGTGGAACCGCTGGGCCGGCCGCAGCACCTGCTCGGCCCGGTCCAGCTGGGCCAGCAGCGTCTCCACGTCGGGCGCCTGCATGGTGTCCCAGACGTCGCCGAAGGGCTCGCGCTGCAGCCCGGACAGGTGCGAGAGCATCCGCCCGACGGTCAGCTCCCCGTGCGCCTTGACCGGCAGGTGGCGCGCGATCCGGTCGTCGAGGTCGAGCAGCCCCTCGTCGCGGCACTGCATCACCAGCACGGCGGTGAAGGTCTTGGTGATCGACCCCATCCGCAGCTGGCTGGCGGCGTCGACCCCCTCGCCCACCTGGAAGGTCCAGAGTGGACGGTCGGCGCGGTGCACCGCCACGCTCACGGCCGGGACCCGGGCCTCCGCCTGGACCCTTCGGGCCATCCTCTCGTACCGCTGCACAGGCTTCATGACGAGACCATCGGCCCGAGCGGGCGCCCGCCGAGCACGTGCGCGTGGACGTGGAAGACCTCCTGGCCGCCGTGCTCGCCCGCGTTGAAGATGACCCGGAACCCGTCCTGCGTCAGCCCCTCGGCATCGGCCACCGCCGCCCCCGCGGCGAGCACCTGCCCGGCGAGCGCCGGATCGGCCTTGGCCAGCTCGGCGACGTCGGCGTAATGCGCCTTGGGGACGACCAGCACGTGCACCGGCGCTTTTGGCGCGATGTCGCGGAATGCCAGCGTCGCGTCGGTCTCGTGCACGACGGTCGCCGGGATCTCACCGGCGACGATGCGGCAGAAGAGGCAGTCACTCGTCACCAACGCATCTTAGGGGTCGCATCGGGTCGATCTTGACGATTAGGGTACGGGTCATGACAGCCCGCAGAGTCCTGGTCACCGGCGCGGCGCGCGGCATCGGCGCCGCGATCGCCGCCGCGTTCAAGGCCAACGGCGACCGCGTGGCCCTCCACCGCCGCGCCCCTTCTCCGGGCGACGACGACCTCGTCGTCACCGGCGACCTGTCCGACCCGGACGCGACCCTCGCCCTGGTCGACGCCGCCGCCGAGGCCCTCGGCGGCCTGGACGTGGTGGTCAACAACGCCGCGATCTACGTCGAGCACAAGATCCTCGACACCGACTACGCCGCCTGGCAGGCCGCCTGGCGCGACACCCTGGCCGTCGACCTGCTCGCCCCGGCCAACGTCTGCTGGGCCGCCGCCCGCCACCTGCCGCGGGGCGGCCGGATCGTGAACGTGAGCTCGCGCGGCGCGTTCCGGGGCGAGCCCGACCACCCGGCGTACGGCGCGGCCAAGGCCGGCCTCAACTCCCTCACCCAGAGCCTGGCCCGGGCCCTGGCGCCGCGGGGCATCGCGGTTTCGGCGGTCGCGCCGGGCTTCGTGGCGACGGATCTCGTGGAGTCGCTGCTGTCCTCGGAGGAGGGCGTGGCGATCCGCGCCCAGAGCCCGTTCGACCGGGTCGCCACCGCGGAGGAGATCGCGGCCGCGGTGCTGTACCTCGCCTCTCCCGCCGCCGAGTGGTCTTCCGGCGCCATCCTGGATCTGAACGGGGCGAGCTACTTCCGCTGATTTCGCGATAAGTCGGGCGCTCCGCGCCGCGACTTATCTGACTTATACGGTGTCGGGCGAAAAATCGGATATGTCCGGATGCGCCAGCATCCGGACATATCCGTGCAAACGCGGGCCTACCAGCGGCCGAGGCGCACAGACAGGGCGGCAACCGCCACCGCGCCCGCCGTCGACGTGCGAACGTGGGCCTACCAGCGGCTGAGGCGCACAGACAGGGCGGCAACCGCCACCGCGCCCGCCGTCGACGTGCGAACGTGGGCCTACCAGCGGCCGAGGCGCACAGACAGGGCGGCAACCGCCGCCGCACCCGCCGTCGACGTGCGCAGGACCTCGCGGCCCAGGCGGACCGGCGTGCCCCCCAACGCCGACAGCTCCTCCGGCGCCACTCCGCCCTCCGGCCCCACGACCAGCGTGATCTCCCCCGACGAGGGCAGGGGCACCGTGGAGAGCGGCGAGGTGGCCTCCTCGTGCAGCACCAGCACGGTGCCGGAGAGGGAGAGCTGCCGCGTCGTGCAGGCCGCCGTCACCTCGGGCAGCCACGCCCGGCGCGACTGCTTCACCGCCTCGCGCACCGTCGAACGCCACCGCTCCAGCGGGCGGTCGTCCTTCCAGCGGGCGATGCTGCGGGCCGCCTGCCAGGGCACGATGCGGTCCACGCCGACCTCGGTCAGCAGCTGTACCGCGAGCTCGCCCCGCTCCCCCTTGGCGATCCCCTGCACCACGGTGATGGCCGGGTCGGCCGCGGGCACCTGCGAGACCGAGGAGACGTCGAGCGTCAGCGCGCCCTTGCGGGCCGCGGTGACCACGCACTGGGCCAGGCCGCCACGGCCGTCGGCGAGCAGCAGCGCCTCGCCAGGCGTGAGGCGCTGCACGTCGGCGGCGTGGTGCCCCTCCGGGCCGTCGAGCGTCCAGAGAGACTCCGAAGGCAGCTCGGCGACTAAGAAGAGGGGCAGGCTCACGACGCCGCCTCCGCAAGCTCCGGCGACGTCGCGAACAAGCTGAACTTATGGTGAGCGGCCCCTCCGCTTCGCTCCGGACCGCTCACGACGCCACCTCCGCAAGCTCCGGCGACGTCGCGAACAGGCTGAACTTATGGTGAGCGGCCCCTCCGCTTCGCTCCGGACCGCTCACGACGCCACCTCCGCAAGCTCCGGCGACGTCGCGAACAGGCTGAGCTTATGGTGAGCGGCTCCTCCGCTTCGCTCCGGACCGCTCACGACGCCACCTCCGCAAGCTCCGGCGACGCCGCGAACAAGCTGAACTTATGGTGAGCGGCCCCTCCGCTTCGCTCCGGACCGCTCACGCGTGGCCGTTGAAGGCGTCGCGCATCCGGGAGAAGAAGCCGCCCTGCTTGGACAGCTCGGCGACCTCCTCGCCGCGGCTGCGGGCGAACTCGCGCAGGAGGCGCTCCTGCTCCGGCTCCAGGCGGGTCGGGGTGCGCACGTCGAGGTGGACGTAGAGGTCGCCCCGGCCGGCGCCGCGCAGGTGCGGCACGCCCTTGCCACGGATGCGCAGCGTCGAGGTCGGCTGGGTGCCGGCCTTCACGTCGACCGTCTCCTCGCCGTCGAGGGTCTTGATGGTCAGGCGGGTGCCGAGGGCGGCGGCGGTCATCGGCACGGTGACGCGGCAGTGCAGGTCGTCGTCCTTGCGCGAGTACACGTCGTGCGGGCGCTCATGGATCTCGACGTAGAGGTCGCCGGGCGGGCCGCCGCCGGGGCCGACCTCGCCCTGCTGGGCGAGGCGGATGCGCATGCCGTCCTCGACGCCGGAGGGGATCTTCACGGTCAGCTGGCGGCGGGTGCGGACCCGGCCGTCGCCGCCGCAGGTCGCGCACGGGTGCGGGATGACCGTGCCGAAGCCCTGGCAGGCGGAGCAGGGGCGGGCGGACACGACCTGGCCCAGGAAGGTGCGCTGCACCGACTGGACCTCACCGCGGCCCTGGCAGATCTCGCAGGTCTGCAGGTGGGTGCCCGGCGAGGTGCCGGCGCCCTGGCAGGTGTTGCACACGATGGCGGTGTCGACCTGGATCGGCGCCTCGACGCCGAAGGCCGTCTCGTGCAGGTCGAGGTCGAGGCGCAGGATCGCGTCGGCGCCCGGGCGCACGCGCGGGCGGGGCCCGCGGGCGGACTGGGTGCCGAAGAAGGCGTCCATGATGTCCTGGAAGCCGACGAACGCGCCGCCGGCGGGACCGGCCCCGCCACCGTTCGGGGCGAGCGGGTCGCCGCCCAGGTCGACCATCTCGCGCTTGCGCGGGTCGGACAGGACCTCGTACGCGGCGTTGATTTCCTTGAACTTCTCCTGCGCCGCCGGGTCGGGATTGACGTCCGGGTGGAATTCGCGGGCCAACCGACGGTAGGCCCGCTTGATCTCATCGGCCGTGGAGTCTCGCTTGACGCCGAGAATCCCGTAATAGTCCTTCGCCACTGAGTCCTATGCCCCTGAGATAGATGTCAACTCTGTGCCAGCAGGTCGCCGACGTAGCGTGCCACGGCGCGTACGGTCGCGATGTTCCCGGGGTAGTCCATCCGGGTCGGGCCGAGAACGCCCATGCCGCCGACAACCATGGTGCCCGGACCGTAGCCGGTGGCCACGATCGACGCGGTGCGCAGGTCCTCGATCTCGTTCTCGTCGCCGATGCGGACCCGCGTCATGCTGGGCTCCACCTCGCCGAAGAGCTTGAGCAGGATGACCTCCTCCTCGAGCGCCTCGAGGATCGGCCGCAGCGAGCCCTGGAAGTCCAGCAGGCCGCCGCGGGCCAGGTTGGCGGTGCCGGCGAGCGCGATGCGCTCCTCGGACCGCTCGACCAGCGTCTCCAGCAGCACCGTCGACAGCGCCGTCATCGGCGGTCGCAGGCTCCGCGCGGCCTCCTCGACCAACGCCGCGACCAGCGGTGGGGTGTCGACCAGCCGCTTGCCCACCAGCTTCTCGTTGATGAGCCGCCGCAGCTCCGTCACCTCGTCGGCGAGGATCGGGCCGGGCAGGTCGACCAGGCGCTGCTCGACGCGGCCCGTCTCGGCGATCATCACGACCATGAGCCGGGTGGTGGAGATCGGCACCAGCTCGAAGTGCCGCACGCTGGCCCGGGACAGGCTCGGGTACTGCACCACGGCGACCTGCCGGGTGAGCTGCGCGAGCAGCCGGACCGTGCGGTGCACGACGTCGTCGAGGTCGACCGCCCCGATCAGGAACCGCTCGATCGCCCGGCGCTCGGCCTGGCTGAGCGGCTTGACCCTGGAGAGCTTGTCGACGAAGAGCCGGTAGCCGGCGTCGGTGGGCACCCGGCCCGCACTGGTGTGCGGCTGCCTGATGTACCCCTCCTCCTCCAGCACGGCCATGTCGTTGCGGACCGTCGCCGGGGAAACCCGAAGGTTGTGCCGCTCGACCAGCGCCTTGCTGCCGACCGGTTCCTGGGTGGCGACGTAGTCCTCGACGATGGCGCGCAGCACTTCCAGCTTGCGCTCGTCAAGGGCCATGGCACCTCCTCGTCGACTGGCACTCCCAACTAGTGAGTGCCAGTCTACGTCAGTCGCGCGGGGGCACGCGATGATCGTTTCGCGCACGATAGACGGCATGGCCGCTGGACTGGGCAAAAGATGTCTAAAAGACGTCATGTCGTGTCGCTGGCGCCACTTGATCGATGCACCTACCGTGACCCCCATGACAGAACCACCTCGTCCCCCGGGGGAATACGGCATGCCGTCGGACCCCAACTCCGGGTACCCGCCCCAGCCGCCCGTCTCGGGTGGCGGGTACACGCCGCCGCCGACCTCCGGCGGGGGTTACCAGCAGCCCGGGTACCAGCAGCCCGGGTACCAGCAGCCGGGCTACCAGCAGCCCGGGTATCAGCAGCCCGGGTACCAGCAGCCGGGGCAGTACGGCGCGCCCGGCATGGGCGGCCCGGCCCCCGTCGGCTACAACAACAGCGACGAGAAGACGTGGGCGCTCATCGCCCACTTCGGCGGCATCCTGGTCGGCTTCATCGCCCCGCTCATCGCGCTGCTCGTGAAGGGCAACGAGTCGCCGACGGTCAAGGCGCACGCCAACGAGGCGCTCAACTTCCAGATCACCTACGGGATCGCGCTGATCATCACGTGGATCATCGGGGCCTGCACGATCATCCTGATCTTCGTGCCGCTCCTGCTGTGGATCTACGTCGTCGTCATGTGCATCCTCGGCGGCATGAAGGCCAACAACGGTGAGCTGTACCGCTACCCGGCCACCCTGCGCCTGATCAAGTAAGACCCGCAGTCATCTCGGGGCGGTCGCCAACCTCGGAGGCGACCGCCCCGCATATGTTCACGTCAGTGCCCGGGCCACGTGGTCGGCGAGCAGCCGGCCGCGCAGGGTGAGCACGGCCCGGCCCGCCGCGAACGCCCCCGCCTCCAGCTGCCCGTCGGCGAGGCAGTCCCGCGCGCCGGCCAGCCCGGCCGCGTCGAGCGCGTCCAGCGGCAGCCCGTCGGCCAGCCGGATGCGCAGCATGACGTCCTCCATGTGCCGTTCTTCCGGCGTCAGTACCTCCCGAGCCTGCCCCGGCGAGGCGGAGTCGGCCAGCCGCGCCGCATAGGCGTGCGGGTGCTTGACGTTCCACCAGCGCACGCCGCCGACGTGGCTGTGCGCGCCCGGCCCGAAGCCCCACCAGTCCCCGCCGCACCAGTAGAGCTCGTTGTGCCGGCAGGGCGAGTCCCGGGACCAGTTGGACACCTCGTACCACGCGAACCCGGCGGCGGCGAGCGCCTCGTCGGCGGCCACGTACCGGTCCGCGGCCACGTCGTCGTCCGGGAAGGGCAGCTCGCCCCGCCGCATCCGCGCGGCCATCCGGGTGCCGTCCTCGACGATGAGCGCGTAGGCGCTGACGTGGTCGACCCCGGCGTCCACGGCCGTGCGCAGCGAGGCGGCGAAGTCCTCGGGCCGCTCCCCCGGCGTGCCGTAGATCAGGTCCAGGCTGACGCGGTCGAACCCGGCCGTGCGGGCCTCACCGGCGATCTGCGCCGGGCGGCCCGCGGTGTGCCGGCGGTCGAGCACGGCCAGCACGTGCGGCGCGACCGACTGCATGCCGAGCGAGAGCCGGTTGAACCCGGCCGCCCGCAGCTCGCGCAGCGCCGCCAGGTCGACCGACTCGGGATTGGCCTCGGTGGTCACCTCGGCGCCGGCGGCCAGCCCCCAGGTGCGGTCGATGCCCTCCAGGATGCGGCCGAGCTCGGCCGGGGGCAGCAGCGTCGGGGTGCCGCCGCCGAAGAAGACCGTGTCCACCCGCGGCGGGCTGACCACCTTCGCGGCCAGGGCCAGCTCGTCGAGCACCTGCTCCGCGTAGCCGGCGCTGAGCACGCCCTCGCCCGCGGTGTAGGTGTTGAAGTCGCAGTATCCGCACCTGGTGGCGCAGAAGGGCACATGGACGTAGACGCCGAAGCCCGCCTGCCCGGCGCGCTGCGCTGCCTCGTCGGGCAGGGCGCCGTCGCGCGGCATCGGCTCGCCTTCTGGTAGTACTCCCGGCACTTGTCTAGTGTGCCCGCATGCCACTTGTGACGACCGAGACCCGGCGGGGCGTGGCGACGCTCACCCTCGACAGCCCGACCAACCGCAACGCGCTGTCGACCGCCCTCATCGAGGAGCTGCTGGCCGCCCTGGCCGCGGCCGAGGCAGACGACGCCGTCCGCGCCGTGGTGCTGACCCACACCGGCCCGGTCTTCTGCTCCGGCGCCGACCTCAAGGAGACCGCCGCCGCGTTCGGCAGCGGCAAGCCGCCGGTGAGCCGGCTCGGCGACGTGCTGGCCGCGATCTGGGAGAGCCGCAAGCCGGTCCTCGCCCGGGTCGGTGGGCCGGCCCGGGCCGGCGGCCTGGGGCTCATCGCCGCCGCCGACATCGCCGTGTGCACCACCGCGGCGACCTTCGCATTCTCCGAGGTACGCATCGGGGTGATCCCCGCGGTGATCTCGACCACAGTTCTGCCCCGGTTGGCGCCGAGGGCGGCCGCCGAGCTGTACCTCACCGGCGCCACCTTCGACGGCGCGCGGGCCGAGCGGATCGGGCTGGTGACCGCCGCGGTCGAGGCCGAGCGGCTCGACGAGACCGTCGAGGGCTACGTGCGCGACCTCGTGCGCGGCGCCCCCGGCGCGCTGGCCGGGGCCAAGGAGCTGCTGCGCAGCCGGGAACCCGATACGTTCCGTGACGAGGTGGCGGCCATGACCGAGCTGTCCGTCCGATTCTTCGGATCCGCCGAAGGGATGGAAGGCATCATGGCATTCCGGGACAAACGCGACCCAAATTGGGTGCCCGACGGCGCCGCCTGAGCGCCTTGAGTGGCATCGAGCACGTACTCTGTTCGACCTGAGCGTGATGAACGTCCACTAAGCCGACGAACGAGCGGAGCGGAGACTCACGATGCGTGCGCGGACACTGGTGACGATCGCGGTGGTGGCCGCCGTCGCCGTGGCCGTGTGCGCCTACGTCGTGATCCAACGCATCGGCGACAGCCTGCAGCTGCCGATCATCGCGGGCAAGGCCTGCGTGGTCAACGCCGGCAACGCGTCGGTCAGCGCGACAAATGACGCGGGCGAGGTACAGCTGGACGCCGAGCAACTGGCCAACGCGGCCACGATCACGGCGGTCGGGCTGACCCGCAAGGTCCCGCACAAGGGGCTGGTCATCGCGCTGGCCACCGCGTGGCAGGAGTCGAAGCTGGAGAACCTCACCGGCGGCGACCGCGACTCGATCGGGCTGTTCCAGCAGCGGCCCAGCCAGGGCTGGGGCAAGCCGGAGCAGATCGCCGACCCGCGCTACGCCGCCAACGCGTTCTTCACCGCCCTGCTCAAGGTCAAGGGCTGGCAGGACATGCGGGTCACCGACGCGGCCCAGGAGGTGCAGCGCAGCGCCCACCCGGAGGCCTACGAGAAGTGGGCCGACGAGTCCGAGATCATGGTCCGCGCGCTGTCCGGCGACGTGACCAGCGCGGTGGCCTGCACCGTCAGCGAGGCGTCCAGCCACGGGCCGGAGGCGGCCCGCTCGCTCGGCGACAGCCTGAAGCTCGACTGGGGCACCATCAGCACCGCGGACGTGCAGAACCTCGTCGGGGTGGCGCTCAAGGTCCGCGAGACGAAGTCCGGCTGGCAGTACGCCCACTGGCTGGTCGCCCACGCCCAGGACCACGGCGTAAAGCGGGTGGTCTATGCCGACATGCAGTGGACCGCATCCAGCGGAGCGTGGTCGCACGTGACGGAGCGTGGTGGTATCGACGCCGGTCCAGCCGGCGAACGGGTCGTCGCCGAGGTCTACTGAGGCACTGACGTTCCGCGCGACCAGCGGGTTGTCGCCCTTTCGGCCATTGTCCGGTGGCCAACTCCCGAGTCGGATCGGCATGCACCTCGCGTTACGATCGGGCGTTCGGGATTACTGAGCAAGGGTTCTGCCAAGTAGCAAGGTTCAAGAAGTAAGGGGAGGACATGACGTCCGCTGCACCCGACTACGACGGTCTCACCGGCTACGAGCCGATCAGTGAGACCGATCGCAAGGAGTTCCTGGACAACGGCTTCCTGCTGGTCCGCAACGTCCTCAAGGAGGACCACCGGGCCCAGCTCGAGGCCGCCATGGACCGGGTCTACGCCGAGGAGAAGGCGGCCGGCTCGTCCAGCATGAAGAAGGACGGCACGCTGCACCTGCTGGGCTTCCTCAACCGGGACGAGCTCTTCGGGCACCTGCTGACCCAGCCGACCATCTTCCCGTACATGTGGGGCCTGGCCGGGTGGAACATCTACACGCACCACAACCACCTGGACGTCACCCCGCCCACCTCCGAGGAAGAGCCGCCGTCGTGGGGCTGGCACCAGGACGGGTACCGCCAGAACTCCGACCCCGAGACGATGGACCCCAACGTCCCGCGGCCGATGTTCTCGCTCAAGGTCGCCTACGTCATCTCCGACCTTTCGGAGACCGGCCGGGGCGCCACCAAGGTCATTCCGGGCAGCCACCTGTGGAACTCCCTGCCCCGCCCGGCCGACACGACGGTGCACAACCCCGACCCCGAGGGCACCATCGAGATCACCGCGAACCCGGGTGACTGCTTCATCTTCGACCGCCGCCTCTGGCACTCGCGGTCGCCAAACTACTCGGACATCACGCGCAAGATGCTGTTCGTCGGCTACACCTACCGGTGGATCCGCATTCTCGACGACATGCCGATCGACTTCGACGGCGAGTGGTGGGCCAACCGCACCCCGGTGCAGCGCCAGCTGCTCGGTGAGGCATCGCACACGGCCAACTACTGGGGCATCAACTGGAACGGTTACATCGACGAGGAGATTCCGCTCCGTAAGGAGCTGAAGACCCGCGGCCTGCTCGACCGTTCGATTCCCTGGCTGCGCTGAGAAAAAACGTTTGAAACGCGATTGACCCCCGGCTCGTTACGAACCGGGGGTCAATCGCGTATTCGGTGGAAATTACAGGGCGCGGCGGCCACGCCCGTGGAAACCGGCCACCAGGGCCACGCCGACGGCCGCGAGCAGCACCTGAATCAGCAGCTCGCCCCAGTCGACACCCGGGGTGTCGGTCGAGATCCCGATCGCGTGGGCCACAACGGTGCCCAGCAGGGCGGCAATCACGCCGACGACCATCGTCAGCAGGATCGACATGTTCTGCCGGCCGGGAACGACCAGGCGGCCCAGCGCACCCACGATCAGACCGACGATGAGCGCGGTGATGATTCCGGTGACAGTCACTGGAGTCCTCCTCTTACCAACTCAACCAGGGGGTTCGTGCTTTGCGGTTGAACTGGTAATGCCCGCGGACTCACAGAGCCAAACGCACCGACGATTGTCGAACGATCGAATTGCGTAACGCGAGGTCCATGGTCGCAAATGCCATCTCGGGCGGATCCGCCAGCTCGAGCCAGGTGAACTCGCTGGCCTCGGCCGGGTCCAGGGATATCTCCCCGGCCGTGATCGTGGCCACCCAGAAGCAGTCCAGGACCGGGAGGCGTTCCTCCTGATAGTCGTACGTGCCGATGTACATGCCGGCGAAGGCGCCCAGCTCGACGGTGACCCCGAGCTCCTCCCGTGCCTCGCGCACGGCGGCGTCGGCCGGCAGCTCGAAGCCGTCGCAGAAGCCGCCGGGCAGGTCCCACCAGCCCTCGCGCGGCGCCCGCGCCCGGCGGATGGCCAGGAAGCGGTCGCCGTCGACGATGATGACCGTGCCGGTCGGCCGCGGGTTGACCCACACGGCGTAGCCGCAGGCGGCGCAGATGGCCGGAGCGGCCTCGGTGGGACCTCCGCAGCGCGGGCAGTGCCTCATTTCTTCGGCTTCTCCTGGGCGGCGGTGTCCGAGGTGTTCAGGGCGGCGATGAAGGCCTCCTGGGGCACCTCCACCCGGCCGACCATCTTCATCCGCTTCTTGCCTTCCTTCTGCTTCTCCAGCAGCTTGCGCTTGCGGCTGATGTCACCGCCGTAGCACTTGGCGAGCACGTCCTTGCGGATGGCCCGGATCGTCTCGCGGGCGATGATCCGGCTGCCGATGGCCGCCTGGATCGGCACCTCGAACTGCTGGCGCGGGATGAGCTTCTGCAGCTTGCCGGCGATGGTGACGCCGTAGTTGTACGCCTTGTCCTTGTGCACGATGGCGCTGAAGGCGTCGACCGCCTCGCCGTGCAGCAGGATGTCGACCTTGACCAGGTCGGCCACCTGCTCGCCGGAGGGCTCGTAGTCGAGGCTCGCGTAGCCCTTCGTACGGCTCTTGAGCTGGTCGAAGAAGTCGAAGATGATCTCGCCGAGGGGCAGCGTGTAGCGCAGCTCGACGCGGTCGGCCGAGAGGTAGTCCATGCCCAGCAGCGAGCCGCGCCGGCCCTGGCAGAGCTCCATGACCGCGCCGACGTAGTCGTTCGGGGTCAGCACCGTGGCCCGGACCGTCGGCTCGAAGATCTGGCCGGTCTTGCCGTCGGGGAACTCGCTGGGGTTGGTCACCGCGACCTCGGTGCCGTCGTCCATGATCACGCGGTACACCACGTTGGGCGCGGTGGAGATCAGGTCGAGGTTGAACTCGCGCTCCAGCCGCTCCTGGATGATCTCCAGGTGCAGCAGGCCGAGGAACCCGCAGCGGAACCCGAAGCCCAGCGCGGCGCTCGTCTCGGGCTCGTACACCAGCGCGGCGTCGTTGAGCTTGAGCTTGTCGAGGGCGTCGCGCAGCAACGGGTAGTCGGAGCCGTCGATCGGGTACAGCCCGGAGTACACCATGGGCTTGGGGTCCTTGTAGCCCCCGAGCGGCTCGGTGGCCGGCTTCGCGTTGATGGTGACCGTGTCACCCACCCGCGACTGGCGCACGTCCTTCACGCCGGTGATGAGGTACCCCACCTCGCCCGCGCCCAGCCCGCCGCTCTTGATCGGCTCGGGCGAGATCACGCCGATCTCCAGCAGCTCGTGCACGGCGCCGGTGGACATCATCCGGATGCGGTCGCGCGCCTCGATCCGGCCGTCGACCACCCGGACGTAGGTGACGACGCCGCGGTACACGTCGTAGACGGAGTCGAAGATCATCGCGCGGGCGGCGCCGTCGGTGACCCCGGTCGGGGCCGGCAGCTGCCGGACGATCTCGTCGAGCAGGTGCGGGACGCCCACGCCGGTCTTGCCCGAGACCCGCAGGCAGTCGTCCGGCTCGCACCCGATGAGGTGGGCCAGCTCCTCCGCGTACTTCTCCGGCTGCGCGGCCGGCAGGTCGATCTTGTTGAGCACAGGGATGATCTGCATGTCGTTCTCGAGCGCGAGGTACAGGTTGGCCAGCGTCTGCGCCTCGATGCCCTGCGCCGCGTCGACCAGCAGAACCGCGCCCTCGCAGGCGGCCAGGCTGCGCGAGACCTCATAGGTGAAGTCCACGTGGCCCGGGGTGTCGATCATGTTGAGGACGACCCGCTCGCCCGTCCGGTCGCCCTCGCGGACGGTCCACGGCATGCGGACGGCCTGGCTCTTGATCGTGATGCCGCGCTCGCGCTCGATGTCCATGCGGTCGAGGTACTGCGCCCGCATCTGCCGGGCCTCGACCACCTCGGTGAGCTGCAGCATCCGGTCGGCCAGCGTCGACTTGCCGTGGTCGATGTGGGCGATGATGCAGAAGTTGCGGATCCGGTCCGGCTCGGTGTCGCCGGGTCGGTTCGCGCCGGGGTCGATCGTCGGTGGCACAGGCGTCCGTTCTCCATCGGGCTGGGGATCTCATACATCGTCCCACGCCCGCGGGGAAATCCGGCCCCCGGCCGTCGGCCGTCGGCCTCCGGATTCTGCCAGTGAGAGGGGCGCGATAGCCACCTGAGAGGAGATCGAGAGCGTTGTATTCCATGCTGGACGGGTCGAGCGCCGCGCCCGGCACTGGGGTCGGTGAGGTGGCCTCCACGTCAGTGGTGGCACCGTCCGGCACGGGCCTCCGGGAGTTGTGCGCGCCAACAGGCACGGCGCGGCCACGAATCCCGGTGACCCGTATCGGACGGACGTCAGCCTCATCGGACGGACGCGGCGCCCGACCCCCTGCGAATCGGACGAACCGCTAGAAGCCTCAGAGCAGTGCGCCCTCGTCGTGGAGCCAGTCCACGAAGCCCAGCGCCACCACGGCGGCACAGTCGACGAGCTCGCCGATGAGCGCGTCGTGGGCGCCGGAGAGCAGCGGTACCTGCATCTCGGCGTAGATCGGCAGCTGGTTGCGGTCGGTGGGGTCGCCGACATACGCCTTGTAGAAGCGGCGCGTGTGGTTCCACTCGTTGACCACCTGGTAGGAGCGGTCCGCCCAGTCCGGCGGGACCGTCGCGTGCGGCCGCGCGCGGATGACCAGGATCTCGTCCGACGGGCCCTCCAGCGCGAACAGCACCGCGTGGCGCTCCCACAGCGCGAGCAGGCTGCCGTCTCCGTCGGTCAGGTATCGGATCTCGAGCTTCTCGAGGGCATCGGCCACCCGCTGCAGCGTCACTGGGGCTATGCCTGCGGCGCCGTCCTCCTGCGGCGTCTCACACGCTCCGTCGAGCGTAGGGGTCGCGTCTTCCCGCGGTAGCTGAGCGACGGTCGAGTCGGTCTTCGACCCGTTCGCCGGCTCGGCCCGCCATGGCCACTTTGGCATCGTTCCGGACTCCCTGCTCCCCCGTGCGCCTCCACCCGCATGTGCGGTCCGTCGCCGCCCGATTCCGCTCGGCGGTGGACCCGAAAGAGGACGGTACCCGTTCGGTCGAGTTTCAGCAGCCCCCAATTTCACCCTCGTCCCACCCGTTCGGGTGAGGGTCTTATAGCCGTCTATCCGATGAGGGTGGATCCGCCGCCACGATGCCAGGCAGAGCCATATGCGCAGGCCAGAGCCGTCCACGGACCCGAAATCCGCACATCGACGAAGTCTCGGGGGCCGCTCCCGGTGAAGCCCATCCGGACGACCGCCTGGACGAGGCGCTGCGAAACGGGTATGTCCGCGCCGCCGTCGGTGGTGACGGTGATCGGCACGTGGTCGAGGAGCGCGTCGCGCAGCATCCGGGAGCCGACCGCGCGCCCGCCGACCCCCTCAGCGGCGGCGGTCCGCACGGTCCGCGCGGCCGCCTCACCGACCCGCACGACGTCCGCGGCGGGGATCCGCTCGACCGTTGTCCCGGGGACAGCGGGCAGGGACCATCGCCAATCGGTGTCCCGCGATGCGGGAAGGTCGCCATCGACGGACGCGAGCAGCTCGGCCGCCGCCACGGTCCGGTCGGAGCCGACCGTGGCCGGCAGCGCGCGGCACACCAGTACACCCCAGGGAAGGCGGGACCACAGGGTCACCGCGCCCTCCCCGGCGGGCCGCAACCGGGCGACCGCGCCGGGGTCCAGGCGGGCCACCCGGGCCAGGAACGCCACGGCGTCGGAGCGGCCGGAATCGGCTAGCCAAGCCATGGAGAGAGAAATTTGCGCTCGATGTCGCGGACCCGGCGCGGCCGCCCGGCGTCGAGGTCGTAGGGCACGCAGACGGTCCGCGCCCGGGACGCGAGCGCCTCGCCGTCGAAGAGCTCGTAGGCCACCGTCAGCCGGGAGGCCTTGATCTCCTCGATCCACAACTCGATGCGCACCGGGTCGCCGTAGTCGATCGGGCGGAGGTAGTCGATCTCATGACGTGAGATGACGATGCCGTTCTCGAACGACTCGAGGCCGGCCGACCGGGCCGCGGTGAACATCAGGGCAACGCGCGCCTCCTCGTACAGCGTGAGGAAGCGCGCGTTGTTGACGTGCCCGTACGCGTCCAGGTCGGACCAGCGCAGGGCGCAGTGATAGATGAAGCGGGCCACTGCGGTTCGTTCAGTCGCGGGTCAGCTTGCGGTAGGTGACGCTGTGGGGCCGCGCCGCCTCCGGGCCGAGCCGGTCGACCTTGTTCTTCTCGTACGACTCGAAGTTGCCCTCGAACCAGAACCACTTGGACGGGTTCTCGTCGTCGCCCTCCCACGCCAGGATATGGGTGGCCACGCGGTCCAGGAACATCCGGTCGTGGGAGATGACCACGGCGCAGCCGGGGAACTCCAGCAGCGCGTTCTCCAGCGACGACAGCGTCTCGACGTCGAGGTCGTTGGTCGGCTCGTCGAGCAGGATCACGTTGCCGCCGATCTTCAGCGTCAGCGCGAGGTTGAGCCGGTTGCGCTCGCCGCCGGAGAGGACCTTGGTCGGCTTCTGCTGGTCGGGGCCCTTGAAGCCGAAGGCGGCCACGTAGGCCCGCGAGGGCATCTCGACCTTGCCGACCATGAGGTGGTCCAGGCCGTCGGAGACGACCTCCCACACCGTCTTGTCGCCGTCGAGGCCCGACCGGTTCTGGTCGACGTAGGACAGCTGGACCGTGTCGCCGACCCGCACCGAGCCGTCGTCCGGCTTCTCCAGCCCGACGATGGTCTTGAACAGCGTGGTCTTGCCCACACCGTTGGGGCCGATGATGCCCACGATGCCGTTGCGCGGCAGCGTGAAGGACAGGTCGTCGATGAGCAGGCCGCGCTCCTCGAAGCCCTTGCGCAGGTTGGCGGCCTCGATGACCACGTTGCCCAGGCGCGGGCCCGGCGGGATCTGGATCTCCTCGAAGTCCAGCTTGCGGGTCTTCTCCGCCTCGTTGGCCATCTCCTCGTAGCGGCCGAGGCGGGCCTTCGACTTGGTCTGGCGGGCCTTGGCGTTGGAGCGCACCCACTCGAGCTCCTCGCTGAGGCGCCTCTGCAGCTTCGCGTCCTTGCGCCCCTGCACCGCCAGGCGCTGGGCCTTCTTCTCCAGGTAGGTGGAGTAGTTGCCCTGGTAGCCGTGGACCTGGCCGCGGTCGACCTCGGCGATCCACTCGGCCACGTGGTCGAGGAAGTAGCGGTCGTGGGTGACGGCGAGCACGGCGCCGGCGTACTTCTGCAGGTGCTGCTCCAGCCACTGCACACTCTCGGCGTCGAGGTGGTTGGTGGGCTCGTCGAGCAGCAGCAGGTCGGGCGCCTCGAGCAGCAGCTTGCACAGCGCGACCCGGCGGCGCTCACCCCCGGAGAGCTGGGAGACCTCGGCGTCCGGCGGCGGGCAGCGCAGCGCGTCCATCGCCAGCTGCAGCTTGGAGTCGATGTCCCACGCGTCGGCGTGGTCGAGCTCCTCCTGCAGGCGGCCCATCTCCTCCATGAGCGCGTCGGTGTAGTCGGTGGCCATCAGCTCGGCGACCTCGTTGAACCGGGCGAGCTTGGCCTTGGTCTCGGCGACGGCCTCTTCGATGTTGCCCAGGACCGTCTTGGTCTCGTTGAGCGGCGGCTCCTGCTGCAGCATGCCGACGGTGTAGCCGGGCATGAGGCGGGCCTCGCCGTTGCTCGGCTTGTCCAGCCCCGCCATGATCTTGAGCAGGCTCGACTTGCCGGCACCGTTCGGGCCGACGACACCGATCTTCGCGCCAGGCAGGAACGACAGCGTGACGTTGTCGAGCACGACCTTGTCGCCGTGCGCCTTGCGCGCCTTCTCGAGCACGTAGATGTACTGCGCCACGGTGCGCCCCTACCTCCGGTGAACGTTTCGTCTGTTTTTTGTGCTGGTTCCGGGCCCAATCTTTCCAGG
>NZ_BAAARV010000034.1:0-10707 GCF_039532525.1 Dactylosporangium salmoneum | reverse complement strand
CGTCGGTGAAGTTCTGCCCGCCGGTCACCTTCAGCGCCGAGGGGGTGACCGTGTAGGTGGTACCTTCGTTGGTTACCGTCCACGTGCGGTTGCCCCGCGCCTGTGCGCCGGGGCGCAGGAGGCCGTTGACGCCCTCCTGCGGAATCTCCCCGCCGTCGTAGAAGTCCTGCTTGCGGTCGTGGCCCTGGTACCACAGCCCCGACCCGTCGGACTCCTGGCAGATCCACACCTCGTGCCCCTTGGCCGTGCGGATGTACTGCACAAGCATCAACGGCAGCGCGGTATTCCCGTCCTGCGCCTTGGCCGCCTCCCCGATGAAGTCCGGGCACCGCGTCGGCGGCAGGCTCGGCGCCTGGCGCGTCGCCGCGGCGGAGGTCACTCCCGGGGGCACCGCCGACGGACCGTCACCGGATGCTGACTTATCCTCATCGATGTCGCGGCGTCCGATCACGTACCCGAAGAGCGCCCCGACGACCGTGAGGATGAGCAACGAGAGCAACACGACGGTGAAGGTCCGGCGCGATCCCTGCCCGGGACCGGCCTCGTAGCGCGACATGCAAAGCAGGATCGCACCTGTGAGCCAGCACTCCGCATGCTGCCGGGTGGCCACGAGGATCAGTAGGCTGAAAGTACGAGGGTGGATCACCCATGGGGAGGACACGACACGTGGCTGGAAACAGTGCATTCGTGGTGGTCGCCAACCGGCTGCCCGTCGACAAGGTGGTCGGCCCGGATGGTGAGGTCAGCTATCGCCGCAGCCCAGGCGGCCTTGTGACGGCGCTCGAGCCGGTGCTGCAGCAGCGCGACGGCACATGGGTCGGCTGGCCGGGCGGAGCCGGGGAGGCCGACACGCCCGAGGAGACCTTCGAGGCCGGCGGGGTCCAGCTGCACGCGGTCCCCCTGACCGCGGGCGAGATCGAGCGCTACTACGAGGGCTTCTCCAACTCCAGCCTCTGGCCGCTCTACCACGACGCCGTGGAGACGCCCATCTTCAAGCGGCGCTGGTGGGAGTCGTACCGCCTGGTCAACGAGCGGTTCGCGAAAGC
Source organism: Dactylosporangium salmoneum (assembly GCF_039532525.1). NCBI lineage: Bacteria > Bacillati > Actinomycetota > Actinomycetes > Micromonosporales > Micromonosporaceae > Dactylosporangium > Dactylosporangium salmoneum. Next base: position 9,661 of record NZ_BAAARV010000034.1, on the reverse strand, counting down.
GGTCGCGGACGATGCCGCACCGGGCGCCACGGTCTGGGTGCAGGACTACCAGCTGCAACTCGTGCCGGCCCTGCTGCGCGAGACCCGGCCCGATCTCAAGATCGGCTTCTTTCTCCACATTCCATTTCCCCCTGTCGAACTGTTCATGCAGCTACCTCGCCGAGCCGACATTCTCAAGGGTCTGCTCGGTGCCGATCTGGTTGGTTTCCAGCGGCCACTCGGCGCACAGAACTTCGTCCAACTGGCCCGACATCTGTTGGGCACCCGGGTGCGCCGCGGCATCGTCGAGTGGGAGGGGCGCACGGTACGGGCCGAGGCGTTCCCCATCTCCATCGACGCCGAGGAGATGCGCCGGCTCGCCGCCTCGCCCGAAGTGCAGGCCCGAGCGGCCGCCATCCGCACCGAACTGGGGGATCCGCGCACCATCATCCTGGGCGTGGACCGGCTCGACTACACCAAGGGCATCGAGCGAAGGCTCAAGGCATTCAGGGAATTGCTGTCGGAAGGACGACTGACGGCGCCGGAGACGGTGATGGTACAAGTGGCTACGCCGAGCCGGGAGCGGGTGGAGCACTACCAGACGCTCCGGGTGAACGTCGAGCGCGAGGTCGGGCGGATCAATGGCGAGTACGGACGAGTTGGCCAACCGGCGGTGCACTATCTCCATCAGTCGTACAGTCGGGCTGAACTGGCCGCGCTGTACGTCGCGGCCGACGTCATGATGGTGACTCCGTTGAGGGATGGCATGAACCTGGTGGCCAAGGAGTACGTCGGCGCCCGCGTCGACGGCGGTGGCGCCATCGTGCTGTCGGAATTCGCCGGCGCGGCAGCCGAACTGCGCCAGGCGTTCCTGTGCAACCCGCACGACCTCGACGGGGTGAAAGACGCACTTATGCGTGCGATCCATGTCGACCCGGTCGAAGGGCGCAAGCGAATGCATGCTATGCATTCCCACCTGCGCGCGCACGATGTGCGCACCTGGGCGGACGCGTTCCTCGACGCGCTCGGCGCGGCATCATGAACCACTCGATGCAGGATGCCCGACACCCAGCTGAATGCATCAACGACCTACATCGATCCCACGAACAGGCCGGACATGAACCAGACCTCGGCGACAGGCAACGTCCTCTCGCTCGACCCGGACCTCCGCGCGGCGGTGCTGCGCGTCGCCCGCGTGCCCAACCTCTTGGTGGCATGTGACTACGACGGCACCCTCGCGCCGATCGTCGCGGACCCCACCAAGGCGACTCCGACCGCTGAATCCGTAGCCGCCGTGCGCGCGCTGTCGTCGCTGCCACAGACGACGGTGGGCGTGATCAGTGGGCGGGCCCTCCGCGACCTCGCCGCCCTGTCGCGCCTGCCCGCCGAAGTGCGCCTGGTCGGCAGCCACGGCTCCGAGTTCGACGTCGGCTACATCGACGAGCTCCCGCCCGAGCGCCAGCAGCGCCGGGCCGAGCTGCAGGCCGCACTCAACGCCATCTGCAACAACCAGCCGGGCGTCCGGCTGGAGGTCAAGCCGGCGAGCATCGCCGTGCACACCCGGGCGGCCCCGCGCGACGTCGCCCAGCGCGTGTTCGACGCCGTGCGCAGCGGTGCGGCCCTGTGGCCGGACATCGAGGTGACCACCGGCAAGGAGGTCATCGAGCTGTCGGTGGTGCCGACCGACAAGGGCCTGGCCGTCGACGCGCTGCGCATGCAGGTGTCGGCCAGCGCGGTGGTGTACCTCGGCGACGACACCACCGACGAGAAGGCCTTCGCCCACCTGCACGGGCCGGACCTCGGCATCAAGGTCGGCGGCGGCGAGGAGACGCTGGCCCGGTTCAGCATCGGCGACGCGCAGGAGGCCGTCGCGCTGCTCGAGCTGCTGCTCTTCACCCGGCGGCGCTGGCTCTTCGGCGAGCAGGCGGTGCCGATCGAGCGCCACTCGATGCTCTCCAACACCCACACGGTCGCGCTGCTCACCCCGGCCGCGCGGGTCACCTGGCTGTGCCACCCCAGGCCGGACTCCGGCGCCGTCTTCGCCGACCTGCTCGGCGACACCGCGGCGGGGCACTTCACGGTGCAGCCGGAGCGCGGCGGGATTCCGCTCGGCCAGCGATACCGCCCGGGCACCATGACCGTCGAGACCCGCTGGTCGGGCCTGACCGTCACGGACTGGCTCGACCACCACCGCACCGGCAACTCGCTGATCCGCGTGCTGTCGGGCAGCTCCCGGGCGCGCATCGACTTCGTCCCGCGCCCCGACTTCGGCCAGGTGCACATCCGCCTGCAGCCGCTCGGCGACGACGGCCTGCTGGTGCTGGGCTCCAACGAGCCGATCGCGCTCTACTCCCCCGGCATCGAGTGGGAGATCACCTCCGACGGCCACAGCGACCTGGCCCGTGCCACGGTGGACCTCGGCGCCATGGGCGGCAACGCGATGCTGGAGCTGCGCCTGGGCACCGACTCGATCGAGGCCCCCCGGGTCCCGCTCGACGAGCGCCAGATCGCCGCCGAGGCGGCCTGGCGCGACTGGTCGGACTCGCTGAAGCTGCCCTCGGTCGCCAAGGACCTCGTCCGCCGCAGCGCGCTCACCCTGCGCGGCCTGTGGCACAAGCCGACCGGCGCGATCCTGGCCGCGGCCACGTCCTCGCTGCCCGAGGAGATCGGCGGCTCCCGCAACTGGGACTACCGGTACTGCTGGCTGCGCGACGCCTCGCTGACCGCCAAGGCGCTGGTCGACCTCGGCTCGACGGAGGAAGCCGAGTCCTTGGTCCGCTGGACGCTGCGCGTCGCCGACAACACCGACGGGCACCCGGAGCGGCTCCACCCGCTGTACACCCTGGACGGCACCGAGCTCGGCCCCGAGGCCGTGATCGAGGCGCTCCCCGGCTACGCCGGCTCCCGCCCGGTCCGCGTCGGCAACGCCGCCAACGGCCAGGTCCAGCTGGACGTCTTCGGCCCGGTCGCCGACCTGCTCTGCGCCCTGGCCGACGTGCGGCCGCCCGAGGAGGGCGACTTCGCGCTCATGGACGCCATGGTCGAGGCCGTCGAGCGCCGCTGGCACGAGCCCGACCACGGCATCTGGGAAGCCCGCCGCCGGCCCCGCCACTACGTGTACTCCAAGGTCATGTGCTGGATGACCGTGGACCGCGGCATCCAGCTCTTCGAGCGCCAGGGCCGCCCGGTCCCCGACGTCTGGTACACCCTGCGCAAGACCATCGCCGACAACGTCCTGGACAAGGGCTGGAACGAGAAGCTCGGCGCGTACACGGTGGCCTACGGCTACGAGGAGATGGACGCCTCGGTGCTGTGGATCGGCCTCTCCGGCCTCCTGCAGGACGACGACCCGCGCTTCCTGGCCACCGTCCTGGCGGTCGAGGCCGAGCTGCGCGAGGGCCCGACGGTGTACCGCTACCGCTGGGACGACGGCCTGCCGGGCGTGGAGGGCGGCTTCCACCTCTGCACCACGTGGATGATCGAGGCGTACCTGCGCACGGGCCGCCGCGCCGACGCCGAGGAGCTCTTCGCCCAGTTCATCGAGTGCGCCGGCCCGACCGGGCTGATCCCGGAGGAGTACGACCCGATGACCGAGCGAGCGCTGGGCAACCACCCGCAGGCGTACTCGCACCTGGGTCTCATCCGGTGCGCGCTGGAGCTCGACCGCTCCTGACGGTTTGCTTTCGGGGCGCTCTCCCTTGCGAGGGAGGGCGCCCCTTTTGCACGATAAGCCTTGCTTTCGGGGCGCTCTCCCTTGCGAGGCAGGGCGCCCCTTTTGCACGATAAGTCGGGCGCTGGCGCGCCCGACTTATCGGATTTTTCGCCCGACGGACCTTATGAGGGCGTGTGCGGAGCGGCCGGGGGCGGGGCGTCCGAGGGCGTGTGCGGAGCGGCCGGGGGCGGGGCGTCCGAGGGCGTGTTCAGGGCGTCGACCACTGGGCCGATCACGATGACCGCGGGGGGCCGCAGGGCCGCCTCCTTGGCCGCCTCCGCGACCGTGGCCAGGGTCGCCCGCACCGCGCGCTGATCCCGGGTCGTGCCCTCCTGCACCACCGCCACCGGGGTCTCCGGGGCGCGGCCGTGCGCCTGCAGGACGGCGGCGATCGCGGGCAGGTTCTTCAGGCCCATGAGCACGCACACGGTGCCGCGCAGGCGGGCCAGGGCCGGCCAGTCGACCAGCGACTCCGGGTGCTCCGGCGCCAGGTGGCCCGAGACGACCGTGAACTCGTGCGCCACGCCGCGGTGGGTCACCGGGATGCCGGCCGCCGACGGCACGGCGATCGCACTGGTCACGCCCGGCACCACGGTCACCGGCACGCCGGCCTCGGCGCAGGCCAGCACCTCCTCGCCGCCGCGGCCGAAGACGTACGGGTCGCCGCCCTTGAGCCGCACCACGAACTTGCCGGCCTTGGCCCGGTCGACCAGGACCCGGTTGATCTCCTCCTGGGCCGCCGAGGGGCCGTACGGGATCTTGGAGGCGTCGACGAGCTCCACCTCGGGGCGCAGCTCGTCGAGCAGCAGGCCGGCGGCCAGGCGGTCGACGACGACCACGTCCGCGGCCGAGAGCAGGCGGCGGCCCCGCACGGTCAGCAGCTCCGGGTCGCCCGGCCCGGACCCGACGAGGGCCACCGTGCCGCGCCGGGGTTCGGCGCCGGCGGTGTCCAGCCCCCCGGCCGAGAGCCGCTCGCCGATCGCGTCGCGGACCGCTACCGCGCGGACCGGGTCGCCGCCGGCCAGGACCGCGACGGTCACCGGGCCGTGGCGGGTCACCGCGGGGGTCCAGGCGGTCGCGGCGTGGCGGTCGTCGGCGCGGACGGTGAAGATGCGCCGGGCCGCCGTCGCCTCGCTGATCGCGCGGCCGGCCTCGGGGTCGTTCACGGCGACGTGGACCAGCCAGACGTCGTCGACGTCGGCCGGCTCGAAGCGGCGGGCCCGCCACGTGAGCCGGCCGGCGTCCACGTGGGCCCGCAGCGCCGGGGTGATGTGCGGGGAGACGAGCACGACGTCCGCGCCCGCGTCGAGCAGTGCGGGCACGCGCCTGGTGGCGACGGCGCCGCCGCCGACCACCAGGACGCGCAACCCGTCGAGCTGTAGACCGAGGGGGTAGGGGTTCACTTGTGGGCTACTCCAGCAGAGTCGAAAGTGGCGACCTCGTGCAACACGCGGACAGCACTGGCCACGATCGGCAGCGCCAGGACGGCGCCGGTGCCCTCGCCCAGGCGCAGGCCCAGGTCGACGAGCGGTTCGAGCTCAAGATAGCCGAGCGCCACGGTGGCCCCGGGCTCGGCCGAGCGGTGACCGGCCACCATCGCCCCGCTCGACAGCGGGGCCAGGGCCTGCGCGGCCAGGGCGGCCGACGCGGCGATGACGCCGTCAAGGACCACGGGCACGCGCAGGGCGGCCGCGCGCAGGATGAACCCGGCCAGCGCCGCGTGCTCCAGCCCGCCCACCGCGGCCAGCACGTCGATCGGGTCGTCGGCCTCCAGCCCGACCACGGCCGAGGTGACCACGGCGACCTTGCGGGCGTGCGTCTCGCTGTCGATGCCGGTCCCGAGCCCGGTCACGGCGGCCGGGTCGGCGTGCGTGAAGGCGGCGATCAGCGCGGCCGAGGGCGTGGTGTTGGCGATGCCCATGTCGCCGGTGAGCAGCGCCCGGGCGCCGCCGGCGACGAGGTCCTCGGCGACCTGCATGCCGGCCTCGATGGCCTGGATCGCCTCGTCGCGGGTCATCGCCGGCTCGACGCTGAGGTCGCGCGTGCCGGCCCGCACCTTGCGGTCCAGCAGCCCCTCGGCCGGGTCGAGCACGGCCTTCACGCCGACGTCGACCACGGTCACCCGCACGCCGGCCTGGCGGGCGAAGGCGTTGACGACCGCGCCCCCGGCGACGAAGTTGGCCACCATCTGCGCGGTGACCTCCTGCGGCCAGGGCGTGACGCCCTGGTCGTGCACGCCGTGGTCGCCCGCGAAGATGGCCAGCGCGGCCGGCTCCGGGATCGGCGGCGGACAGGCGCCGGACAGGCCGGCCAGCCGTACCGCCAGCGTCTCCAGCGCGCCGAGGGACCCCATGGGCTTGGTGAGGCGGGCCTGCAAGGCCCGGGCGGCCGCGATCGCCTCGTCATCGAGCGGCCGGATCGCGGCGATTGTCTCGTTCAGCATGTTGACCCTCCCAGTACGTCTGACAACACCGCGACGAAAGCATCACTCGTGGCAGTGTCCCGCACGGCAATACGTAACCAGTCCGGGCCCAGTCCGGGGAAGGTTTCGCCACGTCGCACCGCGAACCCGCGCTCACGCAGCGCGGCGCGCACCGACTCGCCGCCCGGCACCTTGATCAGCACGAAGGAGCTCGCCGGGCGCCCGGCGACGGCCACGCCGGCCCGCTCCAGCGCGGCGACGAGGTGCGCACGGTCGGCGGCGAGCCGGGTGGCGATCTCACGCTCCATGTCCACGGCACGCGGCGAGGCGCAGGCGATCGCGGCGGCCAGCGCCGGCGTGGACACGCTCCACAGTGGAGCGTGCTCGCGCAGCCGCTCGATCAGCTCGGCCGGGCCCAGCACGTACCCGATGCGCAGGCCGGCCAGGCCCCACGTCTTCGTCAGGCTGCGGATGACCAGCAGGCCGGGCAGGTCCCGGCGCCCGGCGAGGGACTCGGGCTCGCCGGGCACGGTGTCGGCGAACGCCTCGTCGACGACCGTGACCCGCCCGTCGCGCGTCAGGGCGGCGAGGTCCTCGGCGGGGTGCAGCACCGATGTTGGATTCGTCGGGTTCCCGATGACGAGGAGATCGGCCTCCGGCGAAATTTCCAGATTCTTCAGTACGAATCCATGGGCTTCGGAAAGCACTGCGCGGGTCACGTCGTGGCCGGCCGTGCGCAACGCCGCCTCCGGCTCGGTGAACTGGGGGTGCACGACCACCGGCCGGCGCGGGCGCAGCGCCGGGCCGAGCAGCGTGAAGGCCTGGGCGGCGCCCGCGGTGAGCAAGACCTCGGAGGGCGGCCGGCCGTGCCGGGCCGCGATCGCCGCGGTGGCCTCGGCCGGGTCGGGGTAGCGGGCCAGATGCGCCAGCGACGCCGCGATCGGCCCGGTCAGCCAGGACGGCGGGGTCTCCTGCCGGACGTTGACCGCGAGGTCGACGAGGCCCGGCGCGATCTCGGCGTCGCCGTGAAAGCGCAGCATCTCGTGATCGTCGCGTACGGCGCGGCGATTTGTCCTAGCTTAAGAATGTGATCAGGCGCACCATGCGGGCGGCCGGCGGCCTCCTTACCCTCCTGCGAACCGGCCTCATCGTCGGCCTCGCCGTGGCCGCACTGATCTACCCGATCGCGGCCGTCACGGGGGTCGGCGCGAAGAAGGGCGCCGACGCCCTGGCCATGTCCCCCGACGAGCTGCGCCAGTCGCTGCCGGCGCAGACCACGCACGTGTACGCCGCCGACGGCACCACGCTGCTCGCCCAGTTCTACGAGGAGTACCGCACGTACACCGGCCTGTCCACGGTGTCGGACAACATGCAGCAGGCCATCGTCGCGGCCGAGGACGCGCGCTTCTGGGAGCACCACGGCGTGGACTTCAAGGGCGTGGCCCGCGCGTTCGTGGCCAACAAGAAGTCCGGCGCCGTGTCGCAGGGCGCGTCCACGATCACCATGCAGTACGTGCGCAACGTCCTGCGCGACTCCGCCCGCACGCCGGCGGAGGTCAACGAGGCGACCGAGCAGACGGGCGCCCGCAAGCTGCGGGAGATGAAGCTCGCGATCGAGCTCGAGAAGCACATGAGCAAGAACGAGATCCTGGAGCGGTACCTCAACGTCGCCTACTTCGGCCATCGCGCCTACGGCATCCTCGCCGCCGCCGAGATCTACTTCTCGAAGAAGCCGGCCGACCTGACCGTGCCCGAGGCGGCGATGCTCGCCGGGCTGGTGCAGGCCCCGTCGGCGTACGACCCGGCCGGCACCGACTCCCGGGCGGCCAAGACCCGCCGCGACTACGTCATCGACCGCATGATCGACCTGAAGTACCTCTCCGCCGCCGACGCCGCCGCCGCGCACGCCGCCCCGATCGCGCTGAAGCTGTCCGAGCCCCCGAACGACTGCCTCGCCACCCGCGCGGGCTGGGGCTTCTTCTGCTCCTACCTGCGCACCTGGTGGTCGGCCCAGCCCGCGTTCGGCGCCAGCCCCAACGAGCGCATCGACAAGCTGCGCCGCGGGGGGTACTCCGTGGTGACCTCCCTGGACCCGCGCACCCAGGACATCGCCCAGCAGCAGATCCTCAAGCGGGAGCAGACGCGCAGCCCCTACGCGCTGGGTCAGGTCGCCGTCGAGCCGGGGACCGGGCGCATCCGGGCGATGGCCGTCAACCGGGTGTACTCCCTGGACCGCGCCAGCAACGGCCCACACTCCGACCCGAGGCAGCGCAAGCGCCTGCGCGGCAACTACCCGAACACGGTCAACCCGCTCCTGGGCGGCGGCGACATGGCCGGGTACCAGGCCGGGTCGACGTTCAAGATGTTCACCATGCTCGCCGCGCTGGAGCAGGGCCTGCCGCTGTCGACCGCGATCTACGCGCCCAAGACGTTCCAGTCGAAGTACAAGACCGGCCGCAACTCCCCGGCCCACTGCGGCAACGACTCCTGGTGCCCGTCCAACGCCTCGGACTCGATGACGGGCCGGCAGACCATGTGGTCGGGCTTCGGCAAGTCGGTGAACACGTACTTCGTCCAGCTGGAGCAGCGGGTGGGCGCGGACTCGGCGGTACGCATGGCCGAGCGCCTGGGCCTTCGCTGGCGCACCGGCATCGACAAGCTGCAGGCCTCCCCGGCCAAGGCGAAGGGCTGGGGCGCCTTCACCCTCGGCGTGGCCGACACGACCCCGCTGGAGATGGCCGGCGCCTTCGCCACCGTCGCCGCCGACGGGATGCACTGCGACCCGATCCCGGTCACGTCCATCACCGACGTCGAGGGCAAGCCGGCCGTCGACGACAAGGGCGTGGAGGTCGCCAAGCCCCGCTGCGCCCAGATCCTGTCCCCCGACGTGGCCCGCGGCGCGGTCGACGCGGCCCGCTGCGTCACCGGCTACCGCGCCGCGACCGGCGACTGCGGCGGCTGGTCCACGGCCCCGCGGGTCTACCCGACCGTACGCCGCCCCGTCGCCGGCAAGTCCGGCACCACCGACGACGATCGTTCGGCCTGGTTCGTCGGCATGACCCCCGACCTCACCATCGCCGGCTTCATCGCCGACCCGGACAATCCGCTGCACCGCGTCGGCTCCGGCAACGCGGGCAAGCCCCGCGAGGCCGTCGCGGAGACCCTTCGGGACGCGCTGGCCGGCACGCCGGTGCGCGACTTCACGCCGCCGAGCCCGGCCATCTCCGGCAAGAGCGCCGCCAAGCCGGCCAAGAGCCGTGCCCGCACCGCCCACGACGCCAAGCCCACCCCGCGCCCCGCGGCCCACTGACCGGACGACGCCTACGGCCGCTTCCGGCGTCACCTACCCGCAGGCCGGCACCGGCCAAGCAGCCCCGCCCTTCCTGCCAACGACAGCGCACCGAGCGGCGACCCGATGCCCCGTCCTGCAAGCCACCGGTCACCCCGCCCGTCGCCGCCCCAGCGACCCAGCGCGGCGACCCAGCGGCACGGCGGCCTGGCGGCCTGCGGCACGGCGGCCTGGCGGCCTGCGGCACGGCGGCCTGGCG
>NZ_BAAARV010000033.1:287385-342191 GCF_039532525.1 Dactylosporangium salmoneum | reverse complement strand
GCCTACCGGCCCAGGCCTGCCCGCGCACTGACGGGCGCGGCGGGCCCGGCGCCTACCGGCCCAGGTCGGCGAGGGCCGGGTCGAGGTCGGCGGGGAGGTGCCACTCGGCGTGGTCGCGGGCGGCACGCTCGGCGGCCGGGGCGTCGCGGCGACGCAGGGCGTCGAGCAGGGACGCGTGCTCGGCGATGACGGTGGGCCACGGCGGGGTACGGCGGACGGCCACGCGGTAGTGGCGCAGGCGCAGGCGGGTGCGCTCCAGCAGCTCGCACAGCGGGGCGTTGCCGGTGGCGGCGGCGATCGCGGCGTGGAAGCGGTCGCTCAGCCCGGGCAGGCAGTCCGCGGGACCGGACCCGGCGCGCATCTGCTCGTGGAGCTCCTGCAGCGCGGCGAGCTCGGCGTCGGCGACGGTAGCGGCGGCCAGGCGGGCGGACAGGGCCTCCAGGGCCGCGTGGGTGACGAGGAGGCCGCGCAGCTCGGTCAGGGACAGGGTGGCGACCTGGGCGCCGGAGTGCGGGCCGGGCTGGGTGACCAGGCCGTGGGCGGCCAGGCGCTGGACCGCCTCGCGCAGCGGGACCTTGCCGATGCCGAGGTCGCGGGAGAGCGCGTCGACGTTGAGGCGGGCGCCCGGCGGCAGGGAGCCGGAGAGGATGGCCGCGCGCAGGCGCTCGTGGACCTGGTCCGCCTTGGTCTGGGAGCGCTCCGGCGGCATGTGCGGATGGTAACCGACGCTACAGACGACCGGTTCGCTGCCGATGGGATGGGCGGATAACCGTGCACGTAGGGAGCTCGAAGATGCCGGCGTTGCTGTCCTGGCTGATGCCCAAGGTCACGCTCAGCGACGCGGCGTACCGCTCGCGGCACCGGGCGCTGACCGCCGTACTGTGGCTGCATCTCCCGCTGCTCGTGGTGCTCAGCCTCGTCAACGGGCACGACGTGGTCGGCAGGCACGCGCACTCGGCGGCGTGGCTGGTCTGGTCGTTCAACGCCGGGGTGCTGCTCTGCGCGCTCGCGGCCGGGACCGCGCGGACGCGCCGGGGCGGGTCGACCGCGGTGTCGACGGGGCTGCTGCTGGCCGCCGCGGCGCTCGTGCACGCCGGGAACGGGCTCACCGACCTGCATTTCCACTTCTTCGTCGTGGTCGCGCTGGTGAGCCTGTACCAGGACTGGATCCCGCTCGCGCTGGGCGTGCTGCTGGTGGCGGCGCACCACCTGCTGGTCGCCGTCACCATGCCCGAGATGCTGTTCTCCAGCCCGCAGGCGCGCGCCTACCCGATCCTGTTCGTGCTGCTGCACGCCGGATTCGTGCTCGCGATGTGCCTGACGCAGCTGGCGTACTGGAGGTTCGCCGCACACGCCGAGGCGGAGGCCGACGCCGAGAAGGCACGGCTGGCCCAGCAGAACCAGGAGCAGCTGCGCGCCGCCGCCGAGGAGGCCGGCCGGCGCGAGGAGCAGGCCGCGACCAACGCCGCCGAGCAGGTCGCGCGGAGCGAGGAGCTCGGCCGGCGGCTGGAGACGGTGCTCGTCGACGTGGCCGCCGCAGGTGTACGGCTGGGAGCCGAGGCCGGCGCCGCGATGGAGTCGTTCGAGTCGGCCCTGGCGGGGATGAACACCACCGTGCACGGCGCGGTCGGCGACGTCGAGGCGGCCCTGTCGGACTCCAACCACGCGACGGCCGTCATCCGCGAGCTGGAGTCGGCGGTGGCCGACATCGCCACGGTCGCCGGGCTGATCCAGGCGGTCGCGGACCAGACGAAGCTGCTGGCGCTGAACGCCACCATCGAGGCGGCCCGGGCCGGGGAGGCGGGCAAGGGCTTCGGCGTCGTCGCGAGCGAGGTGAAGGAGCTGGCGGCGCAGACCGCGGCGGCCACGGGCCGGATCGAGACCACGGTCGGGCACGTGACCGCGGGGGCGGCCGCGGCGGCGGGCGCGGTCGGCGGGGTGGCGGACCGGCTCGGGGCGGTGGCGACGGCGCAGCGGGAGGTGGCGGCCTCGCTGGCCGAGCAGACGCGGCTGGCCGCCACGACGCGCGGCTCGGTCGCGGCGGCGGCGGAGCACGTCAGCGCGGCGGCGCACACCTCCTGACCGCGCACCCGGTCACGGCAGCGGAGCACCGACGCCCGGTCACGACAGCGGAGCACCGACGCCCGGTCACGACAGCGGAGCACCGACGCCCGGTCACGACAGCGGAGCACCGACGCCCGGTCACGGCAGCGGAGCACCGACGCCCGGTCGCGGCGGCGGCCGCTCCCGATCGCTCAGTCGCCGGCGAGCTGGCGGATGCACGGCCGCAGGAGGTCGACGACCCGCTGCGGGTCGGCCTCCTCCAGGCCGGCGAGGTGCAGGAGGTACCGCTCCACGATCACGCCGTGGACGATCGCGGTGATCAGGCCGGCCCGCAGGTGGGCGTCCGGGCCCTGCAGCGCCGCCGCGATCTGCTCCAGCCGTGGCAGGGCGGCGGCGCGGAAGCCCTCGGCGGCCTCGTCGTGGGTGAGCATCGAGCGCAGTACCACCAGGGACCCCACCGGCTCGTCGGCCAGCCGCCGCTCGAGCGAGGCGAGCAGGGCCTCGGCGACGTCGGCCGGTGACCCTTCGAGCGGCTCCTCGGCGGCGACCCGCACGGCCCGCGCGAACAGCTCCTGCTTCGACCCGAAGTAGTGCATGACGAGCCCGCCGTCGACCCCGGCCTCGGCGGCGACCGAGCGGATGGTGGTGCGCTCGTACCCGACCTCGGCGAACATCGCCCGGGCGGCGGCAAGGATCCGCTCCTCGGTGCGGCGGCGCTGCTCGGCCCGGGACGTCACGGCGCTCATCCTACGACCGTTGACCGCCGCCCCCGGCTCGTTCTACGCTCGTTCAATCAACAGTCGTTGAACGAAGGGCGGGTGGACCCCCATGAGCGCTGGGGCGCGCGAGGTGGTCGAGCGGGTGCTGGACGTCGGGCGGACCCAGGACGTGGAGGGGTTCGTGGCCCTGATGGCGCCGGACGGGTACATCGAGTGGCCCTTCCGCCCGCCGGGCGTGCCGGGCCGACTGGAGGGGCGGGAGGCGATCCGGGCGTTCATGACCGGCGCGGCGCGGGCGACGATCCGGTTCGACGAGTACCGGGACGTGGTCGTCCATGAGACCGCCGACCCGGAGGTGATCATCGTGGAGTACGAGGTGTACGGGCACCTCGCGACGACCGGCGGCCCGTTCCGGCAGACGGTGATCGCGGTCCTGCGGGTGCGCGACGGCCTGGTGGCCTCCTACCGCGACTACATCAACCCGCTGCCGCTGATGGCGGCGCTCGGCCACTAGGAGAGGCCGATGTCGTGGTCGGGCTTCACATGGCTCTCGTCGCGCAGCGGGACGTAGGGCTCCTCGGACGGCGGCATGCCCGCCTCGATGGCGCGGCCCCGCTCCAGCTCCGCGTCGAACTCCGCGCCCAGCAGGATCGCCATGTTCGAGATCCACAGCCAGACCAGGAAGGCGATGATGCCGCCCAGCGTGCCGTAGGTCTTGTTGTAGGAGGAGAAGTTCGAGACGTACACCGCGAAGGCGCCCGAGGCGACCAGCCAGATGAACACGGCGAGGGCGCCGCCGGGAGTGACCCAGCGGAAGCCGTGCTGGCGGGCGTTCGGGGAGGCCCAGTACAGGATGGCCAGGATCAGCATCACCACGAGCAGCAGCACCGGCCACTTGACGATGTCGAAGATCCCGACCGCCTGCTTCGACAGGCCGACCCAGCCGCCGGCCTGCTGGGCGAAGCGGCCGGTGAAGACGATGCTCATGGCGGCCAGGGCGATCAGGATGCCGACCGCGATCGTGATGCCGAGGCGGATCGGCAGGACCTTCCAGATCGGGCGGCCCTCCGGCACGTCGTAGATCGCGTTGGCGGCGCGCATGAAGGCGCCCACGTAGCCCGAGGCCGTCCACACCGCGCCCAGCAGGCCGACGAGGGCCAGGACGCCGGCCGCGTGGGAGCCCTTCTTCAGCTCGTCGACGGCGCTGGTGACCGGGCCCGCGATGGAGCCCGGGAACAGCTGCTGGGCGTTCTTCAGTACCGCATCCTGGGTCGTGCCCGTGAGCAGCATCCCGGACACCGACAGCAGGACGAGGATCCCCGGGAAGATCGAGAGCACGCCGTAGTACGTCAGGGCGGCGGCCCAGTCGCTGAGGTTGTCGTTGTTGAACTCCTTGACCGTCCGCTTCAGCACGTCCAGCCAGGAGCGCTTGGTCAGCTCGGTCGGGCGGTCGGGGCCGCCCGTGGTCGGATCGTCCGCGTCGGAAGTCATCACGCCACCTCGCCGGGGGGGTCGGAAGTACGGTCCATATGCCCCCATAACGTTGTCGCTTAACGTTCGGGCGCGACCCTTCCCGCCCGGACGAGCGCGGCCTCGATCAGCGCGACCAGTTCGGTGGCGCGGAAGGGCTTGGCGATGACGGAGGCTTCGGGGCCGAGCTCGATGACGGCGGCGTCGAAGTACGGCAGGCCGGACATGAACATGATCATGGCGTCGGGGCTGCTGGCGCGGGCCGCCTCGGCGACCTGGACGCCGGAGCCGTCCTGCAACTTGAGGTCGGTGAGGACCAGGTCGACGCCCCCGGGGTACTCGGCGCACAGGCGCTCGGCGCCGGCGAGGCCGGACGCGGTCAGCACCTCGGCGCCGGCCCGGCTGAGCACCCTGCGCACGATCTCGCACAGGTCCGGCTCGTCGTCGACGACCAGGACGCGCAGGTGCTCGAGCATGCCCTCACGATATGCCGCGTATCGGGTGCTAGCGTGCCGTTCCATGAACGGCGGAGGATGGTTCGAACGACCGCCTCCGCCCACCGCGGCCAGCCGGCGCCTGCGCCGCCTGCTGCTGCTCACCGCGCTCGCGACGGTCGTGGTGGACGTGATCAACCTGCGCTACTCGGCCGAGGCCGGGCTGGGGCTGGGGGTGCGCACGGTGTGGGCCGCGCTGCGGGCGGCGGGCTTGCTGTTCCTCATGCGCGAGGTGCGCTACGGCCGGCTCACCGCCCGCCCGCTCGGGCTGATCCTGTCGGTGACGACGGTCTTCGCCTCGGCCCGGCTGGTGCAGCCGAAGGAGGGCGCGCTGCTGCCCCGCGGGCCGGTCATCGCCGGGCTGGTCGTGGTGGCGGCGCTGTGCGCGGCGGTGGTGTGGCAGCTGTTCCGCTCCCCCGGCGTCGAGGAGCACCTGACCCGGCGCCGGCCGCGGCGGGTGGTGCCGCCGTGGGTGCTGACGGCGAGAGTGGCGGCGCTGTCGTACTCCGCGCTGATGTTCGTCCCGTGCCTGGTCGCGCTCGGCTCGCTGTTCGAGACCCCGCGCCTGCGGCCGGAGATCTCGGTGCCGCTGGTCGTGTCCTGGTTCGTGCTCGCGCTGGCGATCGGGCTGGTCGCCGGCATCATCAGCTTCATCACGCTGTGGGGCCACGGATGGGCCCGCCTGCTGCTGGCGATGCTCTCGGCATTCGTCCTGCTGGTCCAGCCGACGCTGTGCTACCTGCTCCTCGGCCTCGACGGCCTCATCCGCGACGGGACCCCCATGGTGCTCGCCGCACTGGTCTGCCTCTACGGGCTGGCCAGGTCGCGGGTGTCCCCCTCGGCGTAGAACTTGATCTTGCTCTCGATCAGCTCCAGGTCGCTCTGCAGCGTCGCGATGCGGTCGAGCACCTACTGGCGGTGCTCCTCCAGCAGGACCCGGCGGGCCTCGAAGGTCGCCGCGCCGCTGCGGCACAACTCGGCGTAGCGCCGCATCTCCTGGATCGTCATGCCGGTCGCCTTCAGCCGCGTGAGGATCCGCAGCATGCCGAGGTCGGACTCGACGTAGCGGCGGTGCCCGTTGCTGCCCCGCCCGGGCGGGCTCAGCAGCCCGGCGCGCTCGTAGTAGCGCAGCGTGTGGGCCGTGAGGCCGGTGATGTCCGAGACCTCGGCGATGGTGTAACCCGTCTCCACTCGTCTCAGTGTATTTGACTTCGAGCGCGCTCTAAGGAGGACCGTTGTGACATGCGAACGAGAAACCTTGGCGCACTGAGCACCTCCGCACTCGGCCTCGGCTGCATGGGGATGAGCGAGTTCTACGGCGCCGGCGACGACGCCGAGTCCATCGCCACCATCCACCGCGCGCTCGATCTCGGAGTGACCCTGCTCGACACCGCCGACATGTACGGCCCGTTCACCAACGAGCAGCTGGTCGGCCGGGCCATCGCCGGGCGCCGCGACCAGGTCGTGCTGGCCACCAAGTTCGGCATCCAGCGCGATGGCGGCACGCGGCGGATCAACGGCAGCCCGGAGTACGTCCGGCGGGCCGTCGACGCGTCCCTGCAGCGGCTCGGCGTCGACCACATCGACCTGTACTACCAGCACCGCGTCGACCCGACCGTGCCGATCGAGGAGACCTGGGGCGCGCTCGCCGAGGCGGTCGCCGCCGGCAAGGTCCGCCACCTGGGCATCTCCGAGGCCGGCCCGCAGAGCGTGCGGCGCGCCCACGCGGTGCACCCGGTGACCGCGGGGCAGTACGAGTACTCCCTGTGGAGCCGCGACCCGGAGGCCGAGATCCTGCCGCTGTTCCGCGAGCTCGGCATCGGCCTGGTCGCCTACAGCCCGCTCGGCCGCGGCTTCCTCAGCGGCGAGATCACCAGCCCGGACCAGTTCGAGCCGGGCGACTTCCGGGCGAGCAACCCGCGCTTCCAGGGCGAGAACTTCCAGCGCAACCTCGACCTGGTGACCGAGGTCAAGCAGCTGGCCGAGGCCAAGGGGTGCACCCCGGCCCAGCTGGCGCTGGCCTGGGTGCTCGCGCAGGGCGAGGACGTCGTGCCGATCCCCGGCACCAAGCGGCGCACGTACCTGGAGCAGAACCTCGGCGCGCTGGACGTCGAGCTGACCGCCGACGACCTGGCCGCCATCGAGAAGCTCTCCATCGGCCGGGACGTCGCCGGCGACCGGTACGCCGAGATGGGGTCGGTGGGCAAGTAACGCTGGCGCGCACGAGGGAGAGCCCGTACGCTCTCCCTCGTGACCGCGCGACCCAGTAACCAGTGGTGGCCCGCCTGACGAGGCGGCCCACTTCCGCGCGACACCAACCGCGGCCGCCCATCGAGGCGGCCGTTCTGCTTTCCCGGGGAGTCGGGGGCCGCTTCGAGACGCGGCAACCGATCCCGAAGGGAAACCCCAATGCTGATCGACCCGAAGGCCCCGTTCGCGCTGTTGCGCCGTGAAGGGCGGGACGCCGTCGAGGTGCTCACCGGCCCGGTGTCCACGGTGGACGCGCTCGCCGACATCCCCGACGAGTGCCTCGCGCTCGTGCCGTTCCGCCAGGTCCACGAGCGCGGCTTCGACTGCGTCGACGACGGCACGCCGCTGTCGGTGCTGCGCATCGAGTCGCGCCGCGAGGTGCCCGTCGCCGACGCGCTGGCCGGCCTGCCCGACGAGTCGTTCACCCTGGACAACGCGGGCTTCGACGTGGCCGACGACGAGTACGCGTCCATCGTGGACACCGTGCTGCGCGAGGAGATCGGCCGCGGCGAGGGCTCGAACTTCGTCATCCACCGCGTCTTCGAGGCCGACCTCTCCGGCGACCCGGTCGCGGCCGCGCTCACCGTCTTCCGCCGGCTGCTGGCCCGGGAGCGGGGCGCCTACTGGACCTTCGTCGTGCACACCGGCGAGCGCACCCTCGTCGGGGCCACCCCGGAGCGCCACGTCAGCGTCGACGACGGGCTGGTCATGATGAACCCGATCAGCGGCACCCTGCGCGGCGCGCCGCAGAAGCAGGCGGTGCTGGACTTCCTCGCCGACCGCAAGGAGATCGACGAGCTGTCCATGGTGCTCGACGAGGAGCTCAAGATGATGGCCACCGTGGCCGACCTCGGCGGGCAGGTGATCGGGCCGTACCTCAAGGAGATGACCCACCTGGTCCACACCGAGTACCTGCTGGCCGGGCGCGGCTCCCGGGACGTGCGCGACGTGCTGCGCGAGACGATGTTCGCCCCGACCGTGGTCGGCAGCCCGATCGAGAACGCCTGCCGGGTGGTGGCCCGGCACGAGCGGCGCGGCCGCGGCTACTACGGCGCGGTGCTGGCGCTGCTCGGCCGGGACGCGCAGGGCCGGCCGACGCTGGACGCGCCGATCCTCATCCGCACCGCGGACATCGACCACAACGGACGGCTCCGGGTGCCGGTCGGTGCGACGCTGGTCCGCCATTCCACGCCCGGCGGCGAGGTGCTGGAGACACACACCAAGGCCGCGGCGGTACTGCGTGCCCTCGGGCTGAACGGCCGGCAGTCCACCGTGGACGCCGCGGGCGGGGCGCTGGCCGCCGACCCCGAAGTACAGGCCGCGCTGGTGGCCCGCAACGCCACCCTCGCGCCGTTCTGGCTGCAGCCCCGGGACGGGCGCCCGGCCGATCCGGCGCTGGCCGGCCGGCGGGCCCTGGTCGTGGACGCCGAGGACACGTTCACCGGCATGCTCGTGCATCAGCTGCGGGTGCTCGGGCTCTCGACGGAGCTGGTGCCGTACACCCGGGACATCGACACGACCGGGTTCGACATCGTCATCCCCGGGCCCGGCCCGGGCGACCCGCGGCGGACGGACGACCCGAAGATGGTCAGCATGCGCGGGCTGGTCCGCGACCAGCTCGAGTCCGGCCGGCCGATGCTCGCGATCTGCCTGAGCCACCAGCTGCTGGCCGGCCTGCTGGGGCTGCCGCTGCGGCGCAAGGCCTCGCCGTACCAGGGCATGCAGCGCGACATCGACCTGTTCGGCCGGACCGAGAAGGTCGGGTTCTACTCCACGTTCACGGCCACCCACCCCGGCCCGTCGCTGGACTCCGCCTTCGGCCCGGTCGAGCTGGCCCGCGACCCGGCCAACGGCGACGTGCACGCGCTGCGCGGGCGGACCTTCGCCGGGCTGCAGTTCCACCCCGAGTCGGTGCTCAGCCAGCACGGCATCGACCTGCTCCGGGACCTGCTCACGGTTCTGCTCGACGCCCCGGTGGGTACCTCGCCTGAGTGATCGTCCGCTTCCTCAGGGCCTTCCGGGGGTTCCTCCGGGGCCGTGACCTCAACCTGCACGCGGCCGCGGTCACGTGCTACGGCGGGATCGCGGTGGTGCCGGTCGCGCTGCTCGTGCTCCGGCTGGCGGGCGCGCTCGCCGGGCCCGGCCGGGTGCGCCACCTGGCCGGGCCGATCGTCGCCGCGATGCCCGAGCGGATGGCGGCCGGCGCGCAGGTGCTGCTCACCGCCGGTCTCGGCATGTCGTGGTGGCTGACGCTCGTGGCGCTGGTCCCCGCCACCCTCTACGGCGAGGGCCTGCGCCGCGCGCTGGCGAGCCTGGCGGGCGCGCCCGGCGGGGCCGCGGCGGGCTGGGCCGGCCGCCTGCTCGTGCTGCCGCTGCTGGCCGCCGGCCCGGTGCTGCTCGTCGCCCTGCTCGCGGCGCTGGGTTACGCCGCCACTCTTGCGTTCAACCGCCCGGTCGACAATGCTTCCGAAATAATTTCGGATTAGGGAGCCGGCCAGTGGACCAGCGCGACCGCCGGGCACGGATCGCCGTCGCCGGTGCCTACTTCGCCCAGGGCTTCTCGTTCGCCGGCCTGCTGACCCAGGTCGCCGCGCTGCAGCAGAAGTTCGGCTTCGACGATACGCAGCTGTCACTGGTCCTGCTGGCCGTCCCGGTCGTCGCCGGCGTCGGCAGCGTGGTGGCGGGCCTGCTCAGCGCCCGCCTCGGCAGTTCGGCGGTGCTGCGCAGCGCAGGCCCCGGGGTCGCGGTCGCGATCGCGCTGACCGGCCTGGCGGACGCGCGCTGGCAGCTGTACTGCACGCTGGCCCTCGTCGGCCTGATGCTGGGCCTGGTCGACGCCACCATGAACATGCAGGGCGTCGGCGTGGAGCGCCGCTACGGCCGCCCGGTGCTCAACTCCTTCCACGCCGTGTGGAGCGCCGGCGCCATCCTGGGCGCCCTGGCCACCTCGGGCACCGCCCACCTGGGCTGGTCGATCGCCGCCTCCCTCGGCACCGTGGCCGCCCTGGGCATCCTGCTGTCCCTGGCCGCGGGCCCCGGCCAGCTGCGCCGCACCGAGGAAGCCATCGCCGAGGCCAACCCGGACGCCTTCGCCGCGTCGATCCCGTGGCGCCCGATCGTCCTGGTCGGCGTCGCGATGATGCTGATGTTCATCGCCGACTCGGCGGTGTCCAACTGGAGCTCGGTCTTCATGGAGAAGGCCCTGCACACCGGCACCAGCGTGGCCGCGCTGGGCCTGGCCGCCTACCAGACGACGATGCTGCTGGGCCGCACCGCCGGCGACCGCCTGGTGAGCCGCTTCAGCCCGACCGCGGTCGTCTCCGTCGGCGGCGTGGTCGGCGGCCTGGGCCTCATCCTGGTGGCGGCCTCCGGGACGGCCCTGCTCAGCATCGTGGGCTTCGCGATCGTCGGGCTGGGCCTGTCGTTCGTCGTGCCGCAGTCCTTCTCCGCCGCAGGGCGCCTCGACCCGGCCGGCACCGGCGTGGCCATCGCCCGCGTGAACCTCTTCAACTACATCGGGTTCGTAGTGGGCGCGGGGCTGATCGGGGCCGTGGCGGAGAGCTGGTCGCTGCGGTGGGCCTTCGTCGTGCCGGCGGTGCTGGTGGCCGGGATCGTGGCGCTGGCGCCGTCGTTTCGCACCCACGCCCCGGACGCCGCCCCGGCGGCACCCTCCGCCCCCGCCCCGACGGCGGGCTAGCGGCCGGCGCTCAGTCCGGGAACGTGACCGACCAGTACGCCGTGATCCTGCGAATGTCCGCCTGGTACCGCACCGCCCCCTCCTGGTCCCAGGCACAGTTACGGCCGGCGACGACGGCCGGCGCCCGCACCGCGTACTCGAACACGATGACGTGCTCGGTCCCGGCGCCCAGATCGCAGAGCGAGTCCGCCCGCCGCGAGGTCGGCAGCCCGTTGAGGTACCCGGTCAGCTCGGCCACCCCGCCGGCCGTGCTCCGGCTGGCCCGCAGCCGGTAGTCCGGATCGGCGTAGCTGCACAGCAGGGCGCTGCGCGCACCGGCGGGCACCAGGTCCCCGGTGCGCGTCGCACTGACCGCCGTGCCGTCCCAGACGGCGGGGCACTCCCCGGCGACCACGGGACCGCTCGCCGCGGGTGCCGCTTCCCCGGCCGGGTTCCCGCAGGCCGCCAGCGCGGCAAGCGCCCCACCGGCGACGAGCACCGCAACGCCTCGCATCGCCGCACACCCCTTCGCCTCGCCGATCAGTTCATGCCGCGGCCCTCGTGACCCGCGGATCAGGCGGTGCTGCCGGACACATTCGGATAGACGCCGAACACCCGGATCGCATCGGCCCAGTCCTGGAACTCGAAGTCGCTGCCGCCGCCGGCGGAGGTGATGCCCTTGGCCCGGACCCCGTCGCCGTCCAGGGAGAACACCGGGCCGCCGCTGTCGCCCTCCTGGCCGGAGAGCTTGCCGTCGACCTGAGTACACAGGATGAGACCGTAGTGAAGATAGTTGCAATCGCCGTCGGAGTCCGGGTGGTCGCAGTCAACCATGTTGTCGGCAGACCGGAGTTCCTTGAGGCCGCACACGACGCCGCTCTTCATGCCCGACTGGCAGACCTGTTCGTTCGCGGCCCAGTAGCCCCAGCTGTGCACCGGCTTCGTGTAGCTGCTCACCGGCCCGCCGTCGAAGATGACATGCCAGCCCGGCGCGTCGATGAGCAGCAGGTCGGAGCGCCAGTCGTCGCTGTTGACGGGGCCCATCGAGTAGTACGCCGACGTGCCGGACGTGCCCTGGTTCACCCAGTCGCCCGTGCTCGCGCAGTGTCCGGCCGTCAGCACCCAGCTGTGCCCACCCGAGTGGACGCCGAACCCGGTCGTGCAGTTCATCCGGTGGGAGGAACCGCGCCAGCTCTCGAACCGGTCCCCGCCGTTCCACGGATACCTGTCGTCGGTGCGGCTGCTCAGCAGCCGGATCGGCTCCGCGGCCGTTTCGATCGTCACCGGCACGCCGACGTGGGCGTCGGCGAGCACCTGCTTGGCCGCGGCCAGCGGCGCCCTGCCCTCCCGGGCCCGCATGCTCCCTTCGAGTCGCGCCGCCTGCTGCGACGGGATCGTCTTCAGGTGCAGGCCCGAGCCGTCGGGCTCGTAGCCGATGGACTGGATGTCCGAGGACCGCTTCCCGATGACGTCCTTGATCTTCTGACCTTCGGCCTGCAGCTCGGCGCTGGAGTACGCCGCGGCCTTGACCGCCACGGCACCGGTCTTGCGCGCCCGGGCGACCGACGCCTGCATGCGCATCGTCAAGCCGCCCTTCCAGTACAGGGTGAGCCCCTCGCCCTCGAACGCGACGCCGGCGAACCCGCTGCCGGCCGGCTCGGCGTAGTAGGCGTCCCAGAGTTCCTGCAGCGCCGGATGCAGCTTCTCCTGCTGCCGCATCACCATGAGCGTGGCCGGGTCGAGGTTGTCGATCGACTGCGGGTCGCTGTTGCGCCCGACGGTCGGGGTGGCGTCGCCGGCGAACGCCGGCGAGACCGGCAACGCCGCGGTCGGGACAGCCATCAGGGCGACGGCAGCCAGGCCGGCAAGACGCAGGCGCGGGTCACGGTTGGGCATGCGTTCCTCCGGGCACGATGGGACACGGCACCGCAGCGGAGGACAGGTCGATGCGAGCGGCGCAGGCTAACGCCCGCCACGCCGCCTGGATCGTCAAAGTAGCCAGCCTCCCCCGTGCTGCTGGAACGCCACGAGGGCCGATCCGCGGACCGGACCCACGAGGCACTGACGGAAGCTAGCATCGGAAGATATTGACGTACATGCCTGGGTGTCTGCATTTTCGGATGGCGCACCCATGGCACCCGGAGGCAACCCCGGGAGGGTTGAGCTGCGTTTTTTGCCGCCCGGCGGCGCGCGCTCAGGTGGCGTCGTCGGCGAGCGGCAGCGGATCTGGTCGGCGGGTGCGGAAGTACCGGTTGGCCGACGGCAGGAACATCAGCAGACAGGCACTGAGCACGGCCGCCACGTGGACGGCGCGGCTGGCGCCGAACAGCAGGTCGACGGGGCCGGACTCGCGGATCAGCGCGGTGAGGGAGTTGCCGTGCGCCAGCCAGAGCACCGGATCCACGACCAGCGACAGGAGGCCGAGGACGCCCAGTCCCACGGCGAGGGCCAGCCGGGCCCACCGCCGGCCGGCGGACATCCGCAGCACGACGAACGCGGCGGCGGCGAAGACGGCGACCCGGACCGTCACGCCGGCGACGGCGTCACCACCCGCCCGTCCGCTGGCCACGACCAGCACCGTTTCGAAGACCCCCGCGCCGATCGCGACGAACCACATCGTGCGTGCGGCTCGCACCGCGACCGGGACCCGCTCGACACTTCGCATGCCGTCGATGTTCCCGGCCCGGCCGGCGCCTGGGCCATCCCGCCGGCCACCGGCCGCGTACTGCGGCTAGCCCGACCACCGCGGCGGGTTGTCGGGCGTGGTCAGCGGGTGGTCGGGGTGAGTGCCGCGCCGACCTGCTCCACCAGGCCGGACATCTCGAAGGCGACCTGGCCCACGTCGCAGCCGGGCTGGACCATCGTCGCCAGGCTGGCCAGGGTGTCGCCCTCGCCCAGGGCCATCACGAACAGCAGGCTGCGGCCCATCTCGACGATGGTGCGGCGCACGGGGCCGGCCTCGGTGCAGGCCGACAGGCCCTGGGCCAGTGACACCACCCCGGCCACCATCGCGGCGAGCTGGTCGGCGCGCTCCGGGGCCAGCTCGTTCGACGCGGCGATGAGCAGGCCGTCGCCCGAGACGGCGACCGTGTGCCGCACGCCGCTGACGCGTTGCGTGAAGCCGCTCAGCAGCCAGTCCAGCCCCGTGGTGGGTGTCATGCCGAAGGCCGTCCTTCCAAGTTGGTCACCGCGGCCACCTGGTCGGCGGGCGCTTGCTGGTAGCTGTCCAGGAGATCTCGTACGGCCTCGGGCTCGATGTCCACCGTAGGACCGTCCGGGGTGGGCACGGGAGCCACCACCACCGGGGCGAGGGTCGAACGCGGGTGCGGCACGTCCACCGGCTCCGCGCCGGGGAGGGCCTGGCTGCGTTCCAGCAGTTGCGGCACCGGGCGGCGGACCGGCGCGCCGGGCGGTGGCGGGGGCAGGCGCAGTACCAGGGCGGGGGGCAGCCGCACCAGGACGCGCACGCCGCTGCCGGTGGGCGGGGGCTGCAGCGTGACGCCGAGGCCGTGACGGGCGGCCAGGCGGGCCACCACCGCGAGGCCGGTGCGGCGAGCGCCGATGCGGCCGCCGCCGGCGTGCAGGGAGGCGTTGAGCTCGGCCAGGCGCGACGGGGAGAGGCCCGGGCCGCGGTCGGCGATCTCGATCACGGCGCCCTGCGCCTCGGGGCGGCCCTCGACGAGCACCGGGCGGTCGGGCGGGCCGTTGCGGGTGGCGTTGTCGAAGAGCTCGGCCACCAGGTGGATCACGTCGTCCACGGCCTCGGGGACGACGAGCAGGTCGGGGGCGATGATGGAGTACTCGATGCGGGGGTATTCCTCGATCCTCGACTGCGCGGCGCGCAGCAGGTCGACCAGGCTCACCGGCTCGCGGCGGCCGGGGGTGCCGCCGGCGCCGGCCAGCACGAGCAGGCTCTGGTTGTCGTGGCGGATGAGCGTGGCGAGGTGGTCGAAGGCGAAGAGCTGGGCCAGCCGCTCCGGGTCGGCCTCGTCGCGCTCGGCCGCGTCGAGGTGCTGCACGAGCGTCTCGGCGAGGCGCTCGCTGCGCCGGGCGACGCTGATGAGGGCGGGCTCGCCCACCGGCGGGGCCGCCGTGACCGTGATGACCGGGCCCTCGTCCACGCCGGGCGGGGCGGCCCGGCGGCGGCGGGCCCGCGGCGCGCGGGCGACCAGGGCGGCCAGCACCACCGAGACGATGGCCAGCGCGAGCACGATGCCGAGCCCGCCGAGCAGGATGCCATCCATCCGCACGCGGGCCGCGTCGGCGCGGGCCAGCTCGTCGGCGCCGGCGTCCGCGGCGAGGTCGGCCAGGGCGTCGAGCGCGGGCTGGGCGTCGCCGCCGACGCCGGAGGGCACCTGGGCCAGGCGCTCGCGCAGCGCGGGCGTGGTGGCGTCGGCGAAGCGGCGCATCGCGTCGAGGTGGGCGGCGCGATGGGCGGCGAGGTCCTCCCGCCGGGCCGGGGTGTCGGCGCCGCGCAGGTCGAGCAGCTGGATCTGGGCCAGCTCCTCGCGGGCCACGGCCAGCCAGCCCGACGCGCGGACGGCGGTCAGCACGGACTCGGGTCCGGGACGGCCGGCGACGGCCTGGCGCAGCCGGACGAGGTCGCTCACGATCTGGGTGTACTGCATGAGGTACTCCCCCGCCGCCTCCTCCTGCATGCCGGCGGCGGCCCGGGCACGCAACGGCCGCAGGTCGTCCAGGCCGGCGGAGAGCTCGGGGGCGAGCAGGCCGGCGGGCCCGGCCGCGGCGCGCAGGGCCAGCACCGCGGTGTCGGTCGCGGCGGCCTGCTCGTCCAGCGCGGCCCGGTCGGCGTCGGTGCCGGTCAGCAGCAGCTCGGCCGCGGCCCGGCGCTCCTCGGACAGCTCCCCGGCGGCCCGGTCGGCGGCGATCCCGGCCGCGATCGCGACCCGCAGGTCGCGCACGGTCCGGCCCTCGCCGGCGTACGCGTGTGCGCCCACGCCGGCCAGCCCGAGCAGGCCGAGCAGCGGCACGAGCAGGGCGAGGCCGATCTTGACGGCGACGGGCCGGTCGGGCGCAGGATCGATCACCGCTAACCCCCTGCCCTCGTCCGGTCACTCATGCGTACACCTCGGACATTGCGTGCGGAAGAGATGACTTTGCGTGATCGCCTGGTTTTCCCGGATTCGCGAAGAATTCCCGGCACTTAAGCAAGAAGAAAGACAAAGTTGAACGGTCCTCGCGCCACCCGGCTTGAGGGCGGGTGACCCGCTCACTAGATTCCCTAGCGTGCCAGAACGGCTCTTCTCGGATGACCCGGGCGACGCGCCCAAGAAGGTGAAGGGCGCGTTCTTCTCGGACTACACCGGCGAGTTCCCGATGCCGCGTGTCCTGCAGTCGCCGCAGCCGGATCCGGACGACCCGGGCGAGGCTGCGCCCGCCAAGCGCCGGGCGGCCGGCCCCGCGCCCGCGTGGCTGCGCACCGGCCGGCCCGCCCTGCACGAGCTGATGCGCAACCGACGCCAGGCGCTGCTGGCCCTCGGCGGCGGCGCGGTCGCTCTCGGCGCGCTCGGCTCCGGCGCCGCGGCCGCGTTCGGCCCGGTCGCGGACGACCCCGACGAGTTCGTCAAGACCGGCAGCGGCGGCGGCAACGTCTCGCCCCGCGACGCGGGCTCCTTCTCCAACCGCGACTCCAGCTACACCAGCGGCCAGGGCGACCTCAACGACCTCGGCGCCTCCGGTGTGGCCGACACGCCGTCGGCGGCCGCCGTCGCCGCCATGAAGGCGACCCCGCGCTTCCCGACGCCGCTCAACCGCGACCCGGTGCTGCACCTGCTGCGCCGGGCCACGTTCGGGCCCACGCCCGGCGACGTCGCGCTGGTCAAGCAGGTCGGCATCGACGCCTGGATCGACCAGCAGCTCGACCCGGCCAAGGTCGACGACCCGGTCGCCGACGCGGCGCTCAAGGCCGTGCCGACCGCCACGATGTCGACCGCGGACATCCGCTCGTCGGTCAAGGACGGGGACAACAAGCCGCAGTACGAGCTGACCCGCGCCGTCCTGGCCCGCCAGATGTGGAGCAGCCGCCAGCTGCTCGAGGTGATGGTCGACTTCTGGAACAACCACCTCAACGTGACGAGCCCGTTCGACGGCGGGTGGGACGTGCGCGGCCCCTACGACGTGGGCGTCATCCGGCAGCACGCGCTGGGCAAGTTCTCCGACATGCTCATCGCCTCCGCGCGGGACCCGGCGATGATGCGGTACCTCGACAACACGTCGTCGGACAAGCGCAACGTCAACGAGAACTACGGCCGCGAGCTGCTCGAGCTGCACACCGTCGGCATCGACGGCGGGTACAACGAGAAGGACGTGCGCAACTCGGCGTACCTCATGACCGGGCGCACCGCGACGCGCGAGGGCACGTTCAAGTACGACCAGAACAAGCACTGGACGGGTGCGGTGAAGGTGCTGGGCTTCCAGCACGCCAACAAGTCCGCCAAGGACGGCCTCGCCGTCGGCGACGCCTACCTGCTGTACCTGGCCACCCACCCCTCCACCGCGCGCTACATCGCGCGGAAGCTCTGCGTGCGGTTCGTGTGCGACACCCCGCCGCAGGGGCTGGTGGACCGGCTGGCCAAGACGTACCAGGAGAGCGGCTCGGCGATCGCGCCGGTGCTCAAGGTGCTGTTCCGCTCGCTGGAGTTCTGGATCGCCACCGGGCTCAAGACCCGCCGGCCGCTGGAGAACTTCGTGGCCACGGCGCGGGTGGTCGGCACCCAGCCCGGGGCGGACACCGCCAAGGCGCTCGAGGACCTCTACAACTTCACCAACAAGCTGGGCCAGCCGCCGCTGGGCTGGGGGCCGCCGGACGGGTACCCCGACGTGGCCACGGCGTGGAGCTCCGCGGCCGGCATGCTGGAGACCTGGAACGCGCACCGGGCGTTCGTGGGCGGGCAGTGGAAGGGCCTGACCAACCCCAAGGCCGACAGCCTCGTCACGCAGCCCGCGGCGACGCTGGGCACCTACCTCGACGTGCTCGCCAACCGCCTGATCTTCCAGCCGATGCAGCCGAACGAGAAGGACGCGCTCATCAAGTTCCTGGGCGCCAAGGCCGACACCCGCGTCACCGACAACAACCTCGGCGGCAAGCTGCCCCTGGTGGCCCCGCTGATCCTCGACTCCGTCTACCACGCGCTGCGGTGAGGCACATGACCGACTCTTCCCTTCCTGACGGTGAGCGGCGGCCCGCCAGTCCCTCGCTTCCTCACGGTGAGCGGCGGCCCGGCAATCCCTCGCTTCCTGACGGTGAGCGGCGGCCCGCCAATCCCTCGCTTCCTGACGGTGAGCGGCGGCCCGGCAACGTTGAGGAGCTGCGCCGGCACGGGCCCAACCTGTGTGAGGCGGCCCTTCGCGTGCAGGCCGACAAGGTCGGCGACGAGCTGGCCGCCGAGCGCGACAAGTGGAGCAAGGGCTTCACCCGCCGCCGGCTGGTGCAGGGCGCCGGGTTCGTCGGCGTCGCCGCGCTCGGCACCCAGCTGGTGACCAGCCGCGTCTCCTTCGCCGCCCCGGGGGACGGCCAGAACACGCTCATCGTGATCTTCCTGCGCGGCGGCATGGACGGCCTGTCGGTCGTCGCCCCCGGCGACGACCCCAACTACAAGCAGATGCGCCCCAGCATCGCCGTGCCGATGGCCGCGATGATGCCCGCCGGCCGCGGGTTCGGCCTCAACCCGGCGATGACGGCGCTGTACCCGCTGTGGCAGTCCGGCAAGATGGCGGCCGCCGTCGCCGTCGCCTCCCCGGACGCCAGCCGCAGCCACTTCCAGGCCCAGGACGCGCTCGAGCGGGGGGCCGCCTCCGTCGCGGTGCGCACCGGCTGGCTCGACCGGGTGCTGTCCAAGCTCGGCCCGGGCACCACCTTCCGGGCCATCGCGCAGGGCTCGGCGCTGCCCCGCTCGCTCGTCGGCGGCGAGCAGGCCATCGTGCTCAACGGGATGCGGGACTTCCGCATCGACAACGACAACATGCGCACCCAGACGATGGACGCCCTCAAGACGCTGTACACCGGGCTGGACCATCCCCTGGCGACCACGGCCGGCTCCACGCTGCAGGCCATCAGCACGGCGCAGAAGCTGGCCACGACGCAGTACAAGCCGGCGGAGGGGGTGCAGTACCCCGGCGGGGGCCTGGCCGACCGCCTGCGCGACATCGCCCAGCTGCTCAAGGCCGGCGTGGGCCTGCGCGTCGCCGCGCTCGACGTCGGCGGCTGGGACATGCACACCAACCTGGGCCGGGTCGACGGCGGCGACATGAAGAACTCGCTGACCAACCTGTCCGAGGCGATCGGCGCCTTCTGTACCGACATCGGCCCCCTGCTGGAGAACACGACCATCATCACGATGAGCGAGTTCGGCCGCCGCGTGCAGGAGAACGGCAACGCCGGCGTCGACCACGGCCACGGCAACGCC
The DNA here is from genome assembly GCF_039532525.1 of Dactylosporangium salmoneum. Taxonomy (NCBI): domain Bacteria; kingdom Bacillati; phylum Actinomycetota; class Actinomycetes; order Micromonosporales; family Micromonosporaceae; genus Dactylosporangium; species Dactylosporangium salmoneum. The sequence continues at coordinate 323,092 of NZ_BAAARV010000033.1, read as the reverse complement.
ATGCTGCTCTTCGGCGGCGGCCTCAACGGCGGCAAGGTGCACGGCAACTGGCCGGGCCTGGCCCCGTCGGCCCTCGACCAGGGCGACGTCGCGGGCGCCAACGACTACCGCGACATCCTCGCCGAGATGCTCAAGAAGCGCTTCAACGTGGCCGACTCGGCCGCCATCTTCCCCAACCACGACTTCAAGACGCTGGGCGTCTTCAAGGGCTAGCGCGCTGTTCAGAGGCTGAACACGGCGCCGGTCGTCGTCGCCAGCGTGCAGGCGTTGCCGAACGTGTGGCGGTACGCGACCTTGCGCCCCTTCCACGAGCCGTTCGCGGTGACGGTCACCGGGTCGTACTGCATCGTGCACGCCCCGCCGTCCAGCTGCAGCCGCTCGAACCGGCCGCCGACCTTGGCCAGCTGCGCGCACGCGTCGCGGGCCTGCCGGTGGCTGCCGCCGGCGGGCTGGCAGGTGAGCACCGCGCGGCGCTGCACCGGCCGGGTCGACTCCCCCTTGGCCACGGTGAGCACCAGGCTGGTACCCGGCCGCGCCCCGGCCTGGGCCGCCCCGCCGCCGTAGAGGGCGCCCGCGTCGCCCGCGGCTTCCCGCGCGACGGCCGGCCCGGTCGTCGCCGCCTGCGCGGTCCCGGCCGCCCCGACCGCCGCCAGCAGCGCCACCGCCGTGGCCATCAACCGTGTCGCACCCATCGTTCCCCCGTCACGCCTGGCTCTCGGTTCTGGCTCTCGATCCCGGCTCTTGGTCCTGGCTCTCGGTCCGCAGAGCCTACGCCATTGCATTGGACTTTTCGGACATTTACGATTTTTCGCGTACGACGGTTGTCGTTTTCGGCCGCGTCTTGTCCCCCGTTGATCGATGAGCCGGACTAGTGTGCTGTTACGCACACTCCTCGCCCTGTCGGGAGGTCGCCCCATGACCCTGGAAGCGCAGACCCAGAAGCTGGTGGCCGGCCTGGTGCGGGTGGCCGTGATGGCCCCCGCCGACGGCCCGGAGCCCGACCACGGCCTCCCACCGGCCCACCGCCAGGTCATGCTCCTGCTGGGCCGCCGCGACCGCGAGTACCGCCTCTCGGATCTGGCCGGCGACCTCGGCGCCACGGTCGCCGCCACGATGGCCCTGCTCTCCCCGCTGATCGCCGAGGGCCTGGTCGAGATGCGCCCCGCCCCTTCGTACGCCGCCCGCGACATGCGCGTCGCCGCCACCGACAAGGGACTGGCCACCACCCCGGCCCCCGCCAACTGGGCCGACCAGCTCCTGTCCGAGGTCGGCACGCTGTCGGACAACCAGCAGGCCCGGCTCCTGCGCATGGTCACCGCCAAGATCGGGCTGATGCAGCAGCAGGGCACGATCCCGGTCACCCGTATGTGCCTGTCGTGCCGCTTCTTCGACGGGTACCGGCACCCGGGCACCCCGGCCCCGCACCACTGCTGGTTCGTCGACGCCCCGTTCGGCTACCGGGAGTTGCGGCTGCACTGCCCCGACCACATCCCGGGCGATCCACCTCCGCGCGCCTACTGACGGCGCTTGCCGGCGCGGCTCCTGCGCGGTTTTGGCGCGGCTTCTGCGTGGCTTGGTGCGGCTTTGGCCCGGCTTCTGCATGGCTTGGTGCGGCTTTGGCCCGGCTTCTGCATGGCTTGGTGCGGCTTTGGCCCGGCTTCTGCGTAGCTTCTGCGTGGCTTGGTGCGGCTTTGGCGTGGCTTCTGCGTAGCTCGGTGCGGCTTTTGCCCGGATAAATCCGGCGCTGGCGCGCCAGATTTATCCGATTTTTCATGATTTTTTGTGCTGTGCGCGGCTGGTGAGGTTTCGCGGGTGACGCCAAAGGGTAGGGCTCGTGCCATGGCCTGTGACGGACGAGGACGGTGCGTCCCCGCGCCGCGACCGCGCCGCCGAGCGACAAGCACGCTGCGTGCCGGCAATGCATACGCCGCGACCCGCCCGGGCGCGGGTTTCGTGCACGCACCGGTGAACATGGCCCGCCCGCCCGCTGCGCTGCGCTCCCGGCGCATTTATGCTGTTCGCGTGACGAGGGTGGGTGCGCCATGGCGATGTCGGTGACGACCAACGTCACGATGGACGGATCGACTGTGCTCACCGTGCGCGGCGAGATCGACCACAGCAACGCGACCACACTGCGTCAGGAAATCGTGTCCGCGGCGACCGAGCGCCGGCCGGGCACGCTGCGGGTTGACCTGGGCCTGGTGACCTTCCTGGACTCGGCCGCGGTGGGGGCCCTGGTGGCGGCCCAGCGCGAGGCCGGGACCGAGGGCGTACGCGTCGTCGTGTCGCGGGCCAGCCCGTTCGTCCAGCGCCAGCTGCGCATCGCGGGCGTCCACGAGATCCTCGGCTCCCCGGGCGAGCAGGACTCGAGCCGCATCGTCTTCTGACCGTCGGCCCCGCCGCCGACCCGAGCGCTCGCCGATTCGGACATGCCCGAAATTCCGCCTGCCAGGCGAAAAATCCGGTGCGGAGCGCCGGATCGACCCACCGCGGACCCGGAGACCGCGCGGCCCCGGAGACCCGCACGGACCCCGAGACCCGCGGCCCCGGAGAGGGCACGGACCCGGAGACCCGCGCGGCCCCGGAGAGGGCACGGACCCGGGAAAGGCAGCGCGGCCCCGGAGAGGGCACGGACCCGGAGACCCGCGCGGCCCCGGAGAGGGCACGGGCCCGGGAAAGGCAGCGCGGACCCGGAGAGGGCACGGACCCGGGAAAGGCAGCGCGGCCCCGGAGAGGCCGCAGACCCAGAGAAATCGGCGCAGACCTGGGGAGAAGCGCGGACCCAAGAGAGGGTGCGGGCCCCAATCATTCGGGCATGTCGGAAATGACGCCCGTCAGGCGAAAAATCCGGCGCGGAGCGCCGGATTGGCCACACGACCGAGCAGTGGGAGTCGTGAAAGGTTCAGGCGCCCTAGGAGTCCGTGGCCGGGGTAGCGACCGCCGCGGACTGGGCGGGCACCTCGTGCCGCTTCGGCGCCGGCCGTACGTCGTCGTGCGGGAAGACCCACACCCGGTAGGCCCACAGGCGGAAGACCATCGCGATGGCCACGCCGATGACCATGCCGAAGGTGAAGTCGGAGATCTCCTCGACGAGGCGGCTGACGTTGGGGTAGTGAATGCCGAAGACGTAGCGGGCGACCCACAGCGGCGCGGAGTTCAGGGCCACGCCGACGCCGTTCACGACGCTGTACAGGAGCATCTCGTGGTGGCGGCGGCGGCCGCCGCGGGTGCGAAAGGACCACTCGCGGTTCAGGAAGTACGAGACGACCGTGGCGATGATGTTGGCCACGGTGAGGGCGATGACCGGCTTGGTGCCGAGCACCGACAGGCGCAGGGCGTAGTTGAAGACCAGAGCGACCACGTAGCACAGGCCGCCGACAATGATGAACTTCACCGTCTCACGGTTCTTACGCAGCATTTCTGCTACGGGCTTCGGCAGCCGATTGAGGGTCCGGTCAGTAAGCCGCATCGGCCGGACTATACCCGGCGAAGCTTGCGATATACCCATCCAGGTCACGCAATCCGGGCTCCCGGCACCCTCAGCGAACACCCGTGCACACCGAGGCCGCGGGGGTCACCGACGCCCTGTCGTCGAGCGGGCCGACGACCACGCAATAGGGCACTCCGGGCGCGATGTCGCGGATTTCGTACTCCCCCGTGCCCGCCGGTGCGTTCCCCACCACAACCGCGGGCGCGCTCGCCTTCGACAGGGCGATCACCACGGTCACCGGCAGCGCGGCCCAGGTGACCGTGAGCTTCGTCCGCCCGTCGACGAGCCGTAGGTCGCGCACCCCCGGCGGGACGGAGAAGACGGACACCGGCGGGGCGGAGAAGACGGACACCGACGGGACGGCGAAGAGGGACACCGGCGCCGAGGCCGCGGCCGGCAGGGCGGGCGCGCCGGAGGGGCGGTGCCACAGCAGGAGCACGGCCAGTACCGACGCGGCGACGAGCACGACCACCACGGACACCAGCGGCCACGCGGACCACGCCTGGCGCGGAGACGGCGGCGGCTTTTCGGCGACCACCCGGACGGGGTCGATCACGGGCGGGGCGGTCACCGGGGCCGAGGGCATCGGCGGCTCCACCGCGGCCAGCTCCCACTCCACCGCCTTGGTGAACGGGTGCCGGGTGCCCAGCCGCGCCCGCGCCGCCGCGTGGGCGAGCGTGAACAGCCGCCGCGCGGCCGCCACGTCGCCCTGCGCGTGCTGCAGCCCGGCCAGTTCGGCGGCGATGCGGATGGTGTCGAGGTCGTCGGCGCCGTACTCGCGCCGGTGGATCACGTAGGCGGCATTGAGCATGCTCAGCGCGAGCCCGGTCTCGCCCCGGTCGCGCTGCAGCAGCGCCAGGTTGACCCGGGCCAGGCGCACGGCCCGGCAGACCGGCGCGTCGCCCTCCTCGTCGATGCCACTGTCCAGGACCCGGTGGTAGAGCCGCTCGGCCTCGTCCCACTCGTCGTAGTCGTGCCGGACGGCGGCCAGCACGGCGACGGCGTGGACGGTGGCCGGGTGGACCTGGCCGTAGCGGCGCTCGGCCTGCGCGGCCACGGCCTCGGCCAGGTCGTAGGCCCGGTCGAGCTCGCCCAGTTCGCGCAGCACCTCGGCGAGCAGGCGCCGGGTGGTCAGCCGGTCGTCGTCGCTCAGGTCCTGCTCGTCCAGCACCTCCTGGACGACCTCCCGGGCGCCCGGGAAGTCCCAGGCGGCGATCAGCCGCTCGACCGCGTCCAGCCGGTCCGTGACATCGACAGCACTCACAGTATCCCTCCGCCCTGGGAGCTTAGGGACACCGTTGACGCAGCGCCAGCATTCGATCACGGAAGGCGTCGGCCCCGGCAGCCTGCCACGTCGCTGCCGGAGCCGAGCCGTCCGCGTTACCGCGTCAGAAGCCGCGGGCGCCGCACACTGTGAAGGTTCGGCCACCCGCCAGGGGGCTTGAGGGAATCAAGCCAGGATTCGCTGGTAGAGGCGCAGATAGTCGTCGACCATGCGGTCGGCCGAGAAGCGCTCCAGGGCGCGGGCGCGCACCCGGGCCCGGTCGAGCTTGAGCGCGTCGTCGAGCACGCTGGCCGCCTCGGCGGCGTTGTTCGCGAGGTAGCCGGTGACGCCCTCGTCGACGACCTCGGGCATCGAGCCGAGCGGATAGGCCACGACCGGGGTACCGCAGGCCATCGCCTCCACCACGGAGAGCCCGAACGGCTCGGCGAAGCCGATCGGGTGCAGCAGCGCGGCGGCGCCGCCCAGGATCTCCGCGCGCTCGGCCGGGCCGACGTTGCCGCCGTAGACGATCTGGTCGCCGTCGACGAGCGGCATGACCTCTTCCTCGTGGTACCGCCCGTCGTGCACCGGCCCGCAGATGAGCAGCCGCCGGCCGGCCGCGCGGGCGATCCGGACGGCCTCCGCGGTGCCCTTGTCCGGGTGGATGCGGCCGAAGGCGACCAGCGCCTCCCCCGGCTCGGCGCGGAACGGGAACTGCCGCGGGTCGATGCCGTGATAGATGGTCGCCGCGTAGTCCAGGCCGGGGCCACGGTCGGCGTCGGAGATGGACACGTAGGCCGAGCGGGCCCGCTGGTAGGCCGGCAGGATCGACGGCGAGCAGAACCCGTGCACGGTGGTGAGGAGCCGGCTGCGGCAGAACTCGCTCATCGCCAGGGGCAGCCAGTCGAGGTTGTTGTGCACCAGGTCGAACTCGCCGCTGCGGGCGTAGCAGTGCGCGACGTGTATCGCCTCCCAGACGCGCCCGTCGTAGCTGGCGTCCTCGTTGTACGGGTGCTCGACGACCCCGTCGAGGCGGGCCGCGGTGATCGAGTCGAGGCTTGCGAAGAGGGTGACGTCGACGCCGCGGGCCACGAGGCCGTCGGCGAGCAGCGACACGACCTGTTCCCACGGCCCGTACGCCCGCGGCGGCGTGCGCCAGGCGATCGGGCCGAGCAGTGCGACCTTCATCGGAGCCCCCTACCCCCGCGCCGCGGCGCGAATCCCGCCACCCATCATCCGGCCGCCCTCAGTTCCGCGTCCCGGCTGCCGATAGGACGTCAGCCGTTTCAGCGAAAAATGTCCCAGGGAGTCCGATGGTCGCATGGCGCTGGTACGCGGCCGTAGGCCTCGGCGCCGTCGCCGCCGGCGGGTTCCTGCCGGTGCTCGCCCGGCAGGGGCTGTACACCCTGGCCGGGGTGAGCGCCGCGGCGGCCGTGCTGGCCGGGGTGCGCCGCTACCGGCCGCCGGACCGGCGCTGCTGGATGGTCTTCGCCGGCGCGATCGGCTGCTCCGTGCTGGCCGCGGTCACCTGGGCGGTGCAGTACCAGATCACCGGGCACGTGGGCGTGCCCGCGTTCAAGGACGTGCCGTTCCTGGCCTCCTACCTGCTCATGGCCGTCGGCACGCTGGCCTGGGTGCGGCCGGACCCGGGACGGCCCCGGGCCGAGCGGTTCATCGACTCCGGGATCGTGGCCTCCGGGGTGGCCGCGCTGTGCTGGACGTTCATCGTGCACCCGCTGCTGTTCGAGCAGCACGTGGACCGGGCGCACGGGTCGAACTACCTGACGTACGTCACCATCGACCTCGTCCTCGTGGTGCTCACCGCGCGCATGATCTTCACCAGCAGCGTGCGCAACCCGGCGCACCTGCTCGTGTCGTCGGCGCTGTGCGCGGTCATCGCCGGCGACGTGGTCTACTACGTGGCCCTGGCCTGGACCGGCAACGCCGGCGGCGACAGCTACTCGACGGCGTTGTACCTGTGCGCGTACATCCTCATCGGCACCGCCGCCCTGCACCCCTCGATGCCGCTGGCGGCCGGCCGGCCCGAGCGCGTGCAGCAGGTCATCCCCGCGCACCGGGTGTACCTGTACTCCGTGCTCGCCCTCGTCGGCCCGGCCGTGGCGATCACCATGCTGCTGGTCGCCGACCCGCTGCCGTCGCGCTGGTGGGTGCTCGTCCCGCTGGCCACCTCCGTCGTCACCTCGGTGCTGCTCATCGCCCGGCTCAGCCAGCTGGTCCGGCTGGCCAACCGCCGGGTCCGCGACCTGGACGCCCAGGCCGGCACGCTGGCCGCGGCGCTGCGCGAGCAGGAGGCCCTGCGCCAGCAGCTCAGCCACCGGGCGCTGCACGACGCGCTGACCGGCCTGGGCAACCGGGCGCTGCTGCAGGAGCGGCTCGAGCACGCGCTGGCCCGCACCGGCGGCCCGCACGGCCTGCTGCTGCTCGACCTGGACGGCTTCAAGGACGTCAACGACACCTACGGCCACCCGACCGGCGACGCCCTGCTCATCGAGGTGGCGGTCCGGCTGCTCGGGGTGGTCGGCACCTCTGACACCCTCGCGCGCCTCGGCGGCGACGAGTTCGCGATCCTCATGGAGGACGCCACCGCGGCCCGCGTGGCCCGGGCCGGGCAGCTGATCATCGACGAGCTCGAGCGGCCGATCGTGGTGCACGAGCGGGACCTCTCGGTGACGGCCTCCGTCGGCTCGCTGCTCTTCGCCGCGCCCAGCACGCCGGCCGAGGCGCTGCGCAACGCGGACCTGGCGCTGTACGCGGCCAAGGCGGCCGGCAAGAACCGGCTGGCCGCCTACGACCCGAGCCTCGCCCGCGAGCGCACGGAGCACATGCGCGTCGCCGCCGACCTGCGCCGGGCGGTGGCCAACGAAGAGTTCACGGTCAACTACCAGCCGGTGGTCGACCTGAGCACGGGCCGGGTGACCGCGGTCGAGGCGCTGCTGCGCTGGACCCGCGACGGGCGGCCGGTGCCCCCGCTGGACTTCATCCCGGTGGCCGAGCAGTACGGCATCATCGTCCCGATCGGCGCCTGGGTGCTGCGCCGCGCGTGCCGGGACGTGCGCACGTGGCACGAGCGCTTCGGCATCTCCGTCACCGTGAACGTCTCCGGCCGCCAGCTGCGCGAGCCCGACTTCGCCGCCACCGTGATCTCGGCGCTGCGCGAGGCCGGGCTGCCCGGCTCCGCGCTGATCCTGGAGATCACCGAGACCGTGCTGGTCTCGGCCGGGCCGTCCTCCGGCGACGTCACGGCGCTGCTCACGACGCTTCGGGCCGAAGGTGTACGGGTGGCCGTCGACGACTTCGGGACGGGGTACTCGTCCCTGGCCTACCTGCGCCACCTCCCGGTCGACATCCTCAAGATCGACCGGGCCTTCACGCCGGAGGGCGGGCTGGCCGAGGAGATGGCGTTCACCCGGGCCATCGTCGAGCTCGGCAACAGCCTGCGGCTGAGCTCCATCGCCGAGGCGGTGGAGACCCCGGAGCAGGCGGAGCGGCTGCGCCAGCTGGACTGCCCGCAGGCGCAGGGGTACCACTTCTCCCGCCCGCTGCCGGCCGCCGACCTCGACGAGGTGCTCACCTCCTCCGGCGGCGTGCTGCGCGGCGCTACGCCTTCCGCAGCAGCCGGTGCTGCTTGACCACCGGCACGGAGAGCGTCTTGTACCCCACCTGCTCGAACAGCACCGTCATCTGCTCGCCGGCGTAGGACATCACCATCCCCTTGCCCCACTCGCCGTGCCGGACCTCGCTGTGCACCGGGAAGGGCGCGTCCTCGGCGGCGGCCAGCCCGGCCGCGGCGCTGCCGTCCGTGCAGTTGTCGCAGTGGCCGCACGTGGTGTCGAGGTGTTCGCCGAAGTACGCCAGCAGCGTCCTGCCCCGGCACTGCCCGGTCTCCGCGAAGCCGCGCATCATGTCCAGCCGCGAGCGGGAGACCGTCTGCTGCCGCTCCGCCTGCGCCTCGGCCAGCTCGGCCGCCTTCGCCGGGGTGGGCGCCCAGCGCGGGGCCTTCACCTTGCCCCCGTGCAGCATGCGCGCCCCGCCGACCTCCTCCAGCAGGGCCAGCAGCTGCCCGAGCTTGCGCTCGCCGAGGCCGGTGCGCTCCTCGAGCTCGTCGCGGGTGAGCGGCTCGCCGGCCGCGCGCAGCAGGGCGGCGAGCGAGGCGACCTCGTCGCGGTCCACGCTCACGTTGGTGAAGAACTTCCGCAGGCCGCTGTCCTCGGTACGGTGCAGCAGCAGGACGTGCGCCGGCTGCCCGTCGCGCCCGGCGCGCCCGATCTCCTGCAGGTACGAGTCCGGGGAGTCCGGCAGCGAGACGTGGTTGACCCACCGGATGTTCGGCTTGTCGATGCCCATGCCGAAGGCGGTGGTGGCCACCATGACCGGTACCTCGTCAGCGAGGAAGGCCTCGTGGGCCCGCTCGCGCTCGCCGGCGCTCATCCCGCCGTGGTAGGCGACGGCCTCGATGCCCTCCTTGGTGAGCCGCTCGGCCAGCTCCTCGGTGGCCCGGCGGGTCGGGGCGTAGACGATGCCGGGCGGGGCCGACTCCCGGATGCGCGCGACCAGGCGCCGGTAGCGGGTCTCCTCGTCGGGGCAGTGGACCGACTCGAGGTACAGGTTGGATCGGTCCAGCCCGGTGACCACGACCTCCGGGTCGCGCATGCCGAGGCGCTCGACGATGTCCTCGCGCACCGGCGGCGAGGCGGTCGCGGTCAGCGCCACCACCGGCGGGCGGCCCAGCTCCCGGATGAACTGCCCGAGCTGCAGGTAGTCCGGCCGGAAGTCGTGGCCCCAGGCCGAGACGCAGTGCGCCTCGTCGACCGCGATCAGGCTCGGCTTGAGCGCCTTGATCTGCTTGACCCGGGCCGGGTCGGCGAACTGCTCCGGGGTGAGGAACACGAACTCGGCGTCGCCGGCCCGCAGCGCCTCGAGGGCCTCCTCCCGCTCGCTCTTGCCCTCGGCGGAGGACAGCCGCACGGCGACGAGGGACTCGTGGTGACGCGCGGTCAGCGAGGCGATCTGGTCCTGCTGCAGTGCCAGCAGCGGCGACACGACGATGGTCGGCCCGGGCAGCAGCGGGGCCGGCACCTGGTAGATGGCGGACTTCCCGGCCCCGGTGGGCAGCACGGCCAGGGCGTCGCGCCCGGCCATGAGCGCCTCCATCGCCCGCAGCTGCTCGTCCCGCAGCCGGTCCCAGCCGAAGCGCTCTTTCGCAACTTGCTGCAGTTGATCCGCCGTCATGGCCGACATTCTCTGATAGGACCGTCGGTATGCCTATTCAGACGCAAGGCGTCGTCGCGCTGGGCAAGGGCCGCCCGGTGAGCCTGGAGACCATCGTCGTACCCGAGCCCGGCCCGGGTGAGGCGCGAGTCGAGGTCCAGGCCTGCGGCGTCTGCCACACCGACCTGCACTACCGCGAGGGCGGTATCAGCGACGACTTCCCGTTCCTGCTCGGCCACGAGGCGGCCGGCGTGGTCGAGTCGGTCGGCCCCGACGTCACCGACGTGGCCCCCGGCGACTTTGTGATCCTCAACTGGCGCGCCGTGTGCGGGCAGTGCCGCGCCTGCCTGCGGGGGCGCCCGTGGTACTGCTTCAACACCCACAACGCCAAGCAGAAGATGACCCTGACCGACGGCACGCCGCTGTCCCCCGCCCTGGGCATCGGCGCGTTCCTCAAGCACACGCTGGTCGCCGCCGGCCAGTGCACCAAGGTCGACCCGCAGGCCCCCGCCACGGTCGCCGGCCTGCTCGGCTGCGGCGTCATGGCCGGCATCGGCGCCGCCGTCAACACCGGCAACGTCGGGCGCGGCGACTCGGTGGCCGTCTTCGGCTGCGGCGGGGTCGGCAACGCCGCCGTCGCCGGCGCCCGCCTGGCCGGCGCGTCGACGATCATCGGCGTCGACGTGGACCCCCGCAAGCTGCAGTGGGCCACCGACTTCGGCGCCACCCACGTCGTCAACTCCCGCGAGACCGACCCGGTCGAGGCGATCCGGTCCCTGACCGGCGGCTTCGGCGCCGACGTGGTGGTCGAGGCGGTGGGGCTGCCGCAGGTGTACGAGCAGGCCTTCTACGCCCGGGACCTGGCCGGCACGGTGGTGCTCGTGGGGGTGCCGCGCCCCGACATGCAGCTGACCCTGCCGTTCCTGGAGGTGTTCGGGCGGGGCGGGGCGCTCAAGTCCAGCTGGTACGGCGACTGCCTGCCCTCGCGGGACTTCCCGATGCTCGTCGACCTGTACCGGCAGGGCCGCCTCCCCTTGGAGAAGTTCGTGACCGAGACCGGTTCGCTGGGCGACGTGGAGGCCGCCTTCCACAAGATGGAGCGGGGCGAGGTGCTGCGAACGGTCATCGAGCTGTAGGTCTCGTGCTTTTTGTCCGATAAGTCGGGCGCTGCCGCGCCACGACTTATCGGACATTTCACGTTTTAACGGTCCGTGCCCGTTCCTGCTCGCGGACTCCGACTATCGGGAAGGGTTGTCGCCGATAGGTTTCCGATATATCGTCGAACTATCAAACGATGGTTCGACGAATGGGGGATGCGATCATGAGGTCGCGACACGGATTCTTCGACGCCGGCTCGTGGCAACGCGGGTTCGGCAGCTTCATCCCGCCGTTCCCGCCCGGTGGCGGGCGCGGCTGGGGGCAACACCACGGGCACGGGCCCGGCCACGGCCGCGGGCGCTCCCGCGGCGGGCGGCCCAACGTCCGGCAGGCCGTCCTCGCGCTGCTGCACGAGCGGCCGATGCACGGCTACGAGATGATCCAGGAGCTCGAGCAGCGCACGGGGGGCATCTGGCGGCCGAGCCCCGGCTCGGTGTACCCGACGCTGCAGATGCTCGAGGACGAGGGCCTCATCCAGGCCGAGGAGAGCGGCGGGCGCAAGCGCTTCGTGCTCACCGACACCGGCCGCCCGGAGGCCGAGAGCGCGGCGCAGAACGCGCCGTGGCAGGAGTACGGCGACGAGAACGTCTCGCAGGCGCAGGAGTTCCGCGACGCCGCCTTCGGCATCATGGACGCGCTGCGGCAGGTGGGGTTCAACGGGACCAGCGAGCAGCGGGCCGCGGCGCTCGAGGTGCTCACCGAGACGCGCCGGAAGCTGTACGCCATCCTCGCCGACTGACGGCCCGCAGTGCCCATCCACGGACCCGGTCCCGGCGGCGTGCGGCTTCCCGGGACCGGCCCGCGTGCAGGAGGAACTCACGATGCGTTGGTGGACCATCGGGCCGGCCGCCGCCGCGCGGCCGGCTCCGGCCGCGCCTGAGTCAGTCACCGCCGGCGCTGCGGCCGCCGGCGCTAGGGACGCCGGGCCGGATCCTCGTTCCGGCCGCCCAGCGCCGCCCAGACCTCGTTGACGGTCTCGAAGCCGACGTGCTCCGGCAGCCGCTCGAGCACGTCGAGCACCTCGTCCGGCGCGTTCATCTCTGAGGCGCCGGCGATCAGGTCGTCGCGGTCGCCGGGCAGGCTCGACATCGGGATGAACCGGCCCAGGTTGCTGCGCGCCTCCACGTCGTCGGCGGTCATGCCCACCGGGGCGCCGCCGCCGCGCGCGCCCTCCCCTTCGGGATCGACCTGGCGCACCTCCCACTGGGCCTCACGGCGTAGGTTGTCGTCCACGACAGCGCCGTGTTTCGTGTTTCCTCGCTGCATGGCATCCATAAAAGCGGAGGTACCCGGCCAAACTCCCCCCAAACGGTGCACCCGGAGATTGAGAACCTTCGTGCCTGGGTAGCCGAATGGCATTCGCCCGGCACCCGGGCGCATCCCAGGAGGTGAGCTCACAGTGGCACGCATCGGGCAGCTGTTCGGCGGTCGCGCGGCGACCGACCGCGACGGTGACGGCCTCGACGACCGCACCGGGCGCCCGGTCACCGACCGGGACGGGGACGGCGTGGACGACCGCGCCGAGGCGGCGACGGAGACCCGTACCTGGCGTCTCGGCCGCAAGCACGACAAGGACGGCGACGGCGTCGACGACCGCCGCGAGGCGGCCGCCGAGACCAGCACGTGGCGCCTCGGCACCAAGCACGACAAGGACGGCAACGGGGTGGACGACCGCGCCGAGGTCGCCACGGTCCCGGCGGCCCGCACGACGGACCGCCAGCGCGACGCGACCACCGTGCGCCGCAGCATCGACCGCGAGCCGGTGGCCGCCCCGGTCACCGACGAGGTCACCGAGCCGTTGCCGGTGCGCCAGGCCCCCGCCCGGGTCAGCCTGCTCGCCGTGGCCGGCTTCTTCTTCGGCGTCGTCGGCGTGGGCGCGGCCCTCACCGGCATCCTCGCCCCGTGGGCGATCGCGGCGGGCGCGCTCGGCCTGCTGTTCTCGTTCGGCGGCATCATCGCGGGCGTGCGGCCCAACGTGGCCGGCCGGGGGCTGGGGACGCTGGGGGTGCTGTTCAGCGGTACCGCCGTCGTCTTCGGCATCATCGCCATGACCGGCCAGGTCAGCTGGCTCGACAACCACACCGACCAGGTGGCCCGGCTCAAGGACTGGCTGGACGCGCGGCTGCCCTGGATGAAGAACTGGTGACCTGATGGCTCCCGAGCGCCGCGGCGAGACCGGCCTGCCGTCCACGGTGCGACGCTCCGACCGGCACGCCCGGGCGACGTGGCGGGAGACCCACGACGCCGCCGCCGAACGCTACGGCGAGGGCGAGCGGGCGCATCGGACGGCCTTCACGGCGCTCAAGCACACGTACGAGAAGGTCGGCGACCACTGGGAGCCCAAGAAGGAGAGCGGCCCGAGCGACGCCCAGGCCGCCCAGCGCGGCGCCGCGGCCCGGAACCGGCCGCGGCGCACCGCGGAGGGCGTGGACGCCAACGCCTCGAGGCAGCACCTGCTCGAGCTGGCCCGCCCGGCTGGACATCCCGGGACGGTCGCGGATGACGAAGGCGGAGCTCGTGGAGGCCCCGATGCGGGCCAACCAGCGGGAGACCGCCCGGGCCCGCAAGCACGGCTGATCCCCGCGCTGGGCACCGCGGAGAAGCGATGAAATCCGATAAGTCGGGCACTACGTGCCACGACTTATCGGATTTTTCGCCTGTCGGGTTATAAGTCCGGCATGTCGTGGCGCGCCAGCGCCCGACATGCCGCAAATGCCCGGCTCACGAGGCCGTCGCCAGCTCCTTCGCGGGCGCCGGGTGCCGCGTGGCCAGGACCGAGCCGGCCAGGATCAGGGCGAAGGCCGCGCCGGTCAGCACGGTCACCTCCTCGCCCAGGACCAGCGCGCCGAGCACCACCGCGACGGCCGGGTTGACGAAGGTGATGACGGTGGCGCGTACGCCGCCCACCTCGGCCACCAGCGCGAAGAAGAGCACGAAGGCGAGCGCCGTGCAGATGACCGCCAGGGCCAGGGCGGCCAGCAGCGGGCGCAGGGTGGCGTGGCGGGCCAGGGACGGCAGGCTCGGGACGGCGACCGGCGCGAACAGCAGCGCCCCGACCACCAGGGACGCGGCCGCCACGCCGTAGCGCGGCACGTCCGAGAGCCAGCGCTCGATGATGAGCGGGCCGGCGGCATAGCAGATCACCACGCCGACGAGCTCGATCAGGGGGCGCGGGCCGGTGCCGGTGGCGTGGAAGCCGAGCAGCAGCGCGACGCCGGCCAGGCCGATCAGCAGGCCGGCCACGCGCAGGGCGGTGAGGCGCTCCGCGCCCGGGCCGAAGCGGGCGATGACGGCGGCGACCAGCGGTACGCCGGCGATGACCAGGCCGGTGAAGGAGCTGTCGGCGTGCCGCTCGGCGTCGGAGAGCAGCAGCCACGGCAGACCGATCTCCACGATCGTGTAGGCGAGCAGCGGCAGCCACGGGCGCAGGGAGGCGCGCAGCTCGCGGCGGGCCAGCGCGACGGGGAGCAGCAGCAGGGCGCCCACGGCGGTGCGGAGGAAGACCAGCTCGGCCGGGCCGATCTCGCGGACCGCGACCTTGATCAGCAGGTACGGGATGCCCCACACGACGCACATGGCGCCGAAGAGGATCCAGCCACGACGACTCATGCCCCCGATTCCACGGCCGGGGGGCGGGTCGCGTCTTGAACGCTGTTGCGGAATGCGGCCGGGGTGACGCCGGTCACCCGCTTGAACCAGCGGGTCAGGTGGGCCTGGTCGGCGAAGCCGGTGGCGGCGGACACCTCGGCCGGGGTGCGGCCGGCGGCGAGCAGGGCGCGGGCGTGGCAGACGCGCTCCAGGACCAGCCAGGCGTGCGGCGGGAAGCCGGTGGCGGCCCGGAAGACGCGCAGCATGTGGAACGGGGACAGCTCCACGCCGGCGGCCAGCTCGCGCAGGCTGGGCGGGCAGCGCAGGTCGGCCAGCAGGCGGTCGCGGATCTCGGCGACCTTGCGGGCCGCGGCCGGGTCCGACGCGCGCATCCCCGGGTCCGCCGGGCGCAGGGAGCCGTGGCGCTGGATGACCGCCTCGAAGGCCCACACCAGGCGGGAGTGGGCGGCGAGGGGGTCGCGAGCGGCGGTCAGCTCCTCGTGGGCCGCGCGGACGAGGTGCACGCTGCGCGGGTCGGTGATGATCGGGTCGCGGAAGCCGACGGCGTGGCGCCGGGCGTCGCCGAGGCCGTCGAAGAGCATCTCCGCGGTCGGGTACAGCACCCGGTAGGCCCAGCCCTCCGGGTGCGCGGCCATGCCGTCGTGGGGCTCGTCCGGCTCGAGGACGGCCAGGCTGCCGACGCCGGAGCGGCGCAGCTCGCCGCGGTAGTGGAACTGCTCCTCGCCGCGGGTGACCACGCCGATGGCGTACGTGACGTGGCTGTGCCGGGTGAACTGGTGCCGGCGGTAGCTGGCGGTGAGCAGGTCGAGCGCATGGCGGCCGTCGTCGAACCTGGACCACTGCGCCGACTCACCCATGTCATGACGCTAGCGCCTGTCGCAAGCCGGGGCGCTAGTGCTGGGCCACCTGCAGGGCGTGGTCGGTCAGCGACGGGTCGGCGCGCAGCTCGTCGGCCGTGTGCGTGGAGGCCACCACGCCGTCGGCGAGCAGGGCGACCCGGTCGGCGACGGCCAGGGCGTGCTCCGGCTGCTGCTCGACCAGCAGCACGGTCAGGCCGCCGCGGGCCAGCTCGGCCACGACCGCCCGGACCCGCTCGGCGAGGTCCACGGCCAGGCCCTCGCACGGCTCGTCGAGCAGCAGCAGGCGGGGCTGGGTCAGCAGGGCGCGGGCGATCGCGAGCATCTGGGCCTCGCCGCCGGAGAGCTGGTCGCCGCGGTGGCGGCGGCGCTCGTCCAGCCGGGGCAGGAGCTCGAGGACCCGCGGTACCGTCCAGTCGCCCTTCCGGCGCGACAACCGCAGGTGCTCGGCGACCGTGAGGCTCGCGAACACCCGGCGGCCCTGGGGCACCAGGGCGACGCCGGCGCGGGCGACGCGGTGCGCGGGGCGGCCGGCGAGGTCCTCGCCGTCCAGTCGCACGTGGCCGGCCCGGGGCTTGATGAGGCCGCAGATGGTGTGCACCAGCGTGGTCTTGCCGGCGCCGTTGCGGCCGAGCACGGCGAGCGCCGTGCCGGAGGGGACGCTCAGGTCCACCCCGTGCAGCACCGTGCCGCCGCCGTAGCCCGCCCGCAGGCCTTCCACCGACAGGGTCGTCACGGCTTCACTCCCGCGTAGGCGGCGGCGACCTCGGGCGAGCGGCGCGTCTCGGCCACCGTGCCGGTGTGCACGTGCCGGCCCGAGTGCAGGACGGTGACCCGGTCGGCGAAGCCGTACACGAGGTCGAGGTGGTGCTCCACCAGCAGTACCGCCACGTCGGAGGGCAGCGCGGCGAGGAGCCCGGCGAGCAGCTCCACCTCCGGCGGGGCCAGGCCGGCCGCCGGCTCGTCGAGCAGCAGCAGGCGGGGCGCGCCCGCGAGGGCCATGGCCAGCTCCAGCTGGCGGCGCTGGCCGTGGGAGAGCGCGCCGGCCGTCACGCCCGCCTGGTCGGCCAGGCCGACGGCGGCGAGGTGCTCGCGGGCCCCCGCGCGCAGCCGGCCCCACGGGCGCCGCGCGGCGACGAGCACGTTGTCGGCGGCGCTCAGCGTGGGCCAGACGGCCGGGTGCTGGTGGGTGCGGCCGATGCCGAGCCGCGCCCGGCGGGCCGGGGGCATCCGGGTCACGTCGCGGCCGGCGAAGTCGATCCGCCCGGCGGTCGGGCGCAGCGCGCCGGCGACGAGGTTGAGCAGCGTGGTCTTGCCGGCGCCGTTGGGGCCGATGAGGGCCCGCCGCTCCCCCGGCTGCAGCTCCAGGGCGACCCCGTCGAGCGCGGCGAGGTCGCCGTAGCGCCGTCCGAGCCCTTCGACGCGAAGAATCATTTCGATGTCCGTCGTGTGAAGCGCAGGCCGGCCAGGCCGTTGGGCAGGACGTACACGCAGGCGATGAACAGGATGCCGAGCAGCAGCGGGGCGTGGCCGGCGTCGGCCAGCCAGTCGCGGGTCAGCACCACCAGGGCGGCGCCGACGATCGCACCGACCATCGACGTAGCCCCGCCGATGACCACGGCCAGCAGGATCAGCGCGTTCACGTCGAAGCCGCCGTCGCCCGGGGACACGTACGAGTTCATGGTCACCAGCAGCGCCCCCGCCACCCCGGCGAGGAACCCGGCGGCGACGTAGGCCGCGGTGAGGTACCCGGCGACCGGGTGCCCGCTGGCCCGCATCCGCTTGGCGTCGTCGCGGGCGGCCCGCAGCATGGCCCCCGCCGGCGAGCGCAGCACCAGCAGCAGCCCGGCGACGAGGAGCGTGACGACCGTGAGCACGTAGAGGTACACCCGCTGATCCGAATCGAGCTCGACCAGCCCCGGCAGCGGCGTCACCTTGGCCAGGGCCAGCATGCCGTCGGTGCCGTGCGTCACCGCCTTCCACTGGCCGGCCACGGTGGACGTGAGCTCGCCCAGCGCGAGGGTGATCATGAGGACCACGACGCCGCGGGCGTACACCACCAGCGGGGCGGTGACCAGCGCGAAGAGGGCCCCGGCGGCGCCGGCCGCGAGCAGGTGCAGGATGCCCAGGTCGACGTCGTTGTGGATCAGGGTGGCGGTGGTGTAGGCGCCCACGAGGTACGGCGCCGTCTGCCCCAGCGTCGGCAGCCCGGCGGCCCCGGTGAGCAGGGCGACGCTGACGGCCAGCAGACCGACCGTGAGGATGTTGGCCGCCGTCTTGTTCGCGTAGTCGTCCAGCGTCCACGCGAAGGAGACCAGCAGCGCGAGCAGGGCCGCCGTGCCGAGCCCGGCGACGAGCTTCCAGGTGCGGGTCATGCCGAGCGCCCCGAGGGCAGCAGGCCGCGGGCCCGGGCGGCCAGGGCGAGGGCCATGGCGCCGAAGAGCGCGAACGGGGCGACGGCCGGCCAGTTCGGGCCGACGACGTTCTGGATCTCGCCGACCGCGACGGCCGCGACGAAGGCGCCGACGATCGAGCCCATGCCGCCGAGCACCACGACGACGAGGGAGAGCATGAGGACCAGGTCGGCGACGCGCGGGCCGGGGCCGATGATCGGGGCGCCGAGCGCGCCGGCCAGGCCCGCCAGGGCGCCCGAGCCGGCCAGGACGCTGGTGCGCACCGCGAACGGGGAGACGCCGAGCATCGCGACCATCTCGCGGTCGTCCACGGTGGCGCGGATCAGCCCGCCCGCCCGGGACCGGGTCACCAGCAGGCCGAGCCCGGCGGCGAGGAGCACCGCGACGGCGATGAAGGCCAGGCGGTACGCCGGATAGTCGTGCCCGGCCAGGTGCACCGACCGGTCGAGCGCCTGCGGCACGGCCACGCCCAGCTCGTCCTTGCCGAAGATGGCGACGAACCGGTCGCCGGCCACCAGCGCGACCCCGAACGTCAGCAGCGCCTGGGTCAGGTGGCCGCGGTTTGCCAGCGGGACGAGCAGGGCCGACAGCACCACGCCGCCGGCGCCCGCGGTCGCGGCGCCGACGAGCACCGCGAGCGCGAGCGAGCCCCAGCTGCCGTCGCTGATCTTCGCGGCGGCATAGGCGCCGAACGCGTAGAGCGTCCCGTGCGCCAGGTTGAGCACATCACCGACGCCGAAGGCGAGGGTGAGCCCGGCGGCGACGACGAACAGCAACAGGCCGTAGGCCACGCCGTCGACCGCCGGGATCAGGTAGTCGCCCAAGGGACTAGGCGCCGACCGTGGCGAGGTCCTGGACCAGCACGTTCGCGACGGCGCGGCCGTCGTTGCGGACCTGGCGCAGGTACCACTTCTGGATCGGGGCGTGGTTCTTGCCGAACTGCCACTGCCCGCGCGGGCTGGAGATCTGGCCCAGCTTGCCGACCTGCTCGTTGATCGACTCCGGCGTCGGGTTGGCCCCGGCCGCGCCGATCGCCCGGTCCAGCACCGCGGCCGCGTCGTAGGACGCCATCGCGTAGGTGGTGGGGGTGGCGTTCGGGTAGGCCTGGCGCCACGCGGCGACGAACTTGCGGTTCTCCTCGTTGTCGAGGTCGGGCGAGTAGTTGCACACGGTGTAGACGTCGCGGGCAGCGTCGCCCTCGGCCTGCAGCACCGAGCCCTCGGTGATGAAGGCGCCGTACAGCGGGATGTCCTTCGCGTCGGACTGCTTGTACTGCTTGACGAAGTCGATCGCGGCCTTACCGGCGTAGAAGGTGTAGACCGCCTTGGCCCCGCTGGACTTGATCTGGCTGAAGTACGGCAGGAAGTTCGTCGTCTGCGGGAAGGGCGTCCACTGCGTCTTGCCGCCCGGGTTGGCCAGCTGGCCGCCGATCTTGGCGAACTCGTTGGTGAAGCCGCCGACCTCGTCGTAGCCACCCTGGTAGTCCGGGCCGATCGCGTAGACCGGGCCGGCGACCTTGTCCTTGATGTACTGCGCGATCGAGGAGCCCGGGTCGGAGGACATGAAGCTCGTCGTCCACACCCCGGTGAGGTCCTTGAGCTCGGGGCGGCCGTTGGAGCCGATCAGCGGGATCTTCGCCTCGCTCAGCAGCGGCGCGACGGCGGCGACCGAGCCACCGCCGACGATGCCGGTCACGGCGACGACCTTCTCGTCCTTGATCAGCTTCGTCGCGGCCGGCACGGCGGTCGCCGCGCCGTCGCCCTCGTCGCCCACCTTGAGGTCGATCGGGTGGCCGCCGAGCTTGTTGTCGTGCATCTTGAGGTACAGGTCCAGACCGTTCTTCAGGTCAGTTCCGACCGCCTGGTAGGTGCCGCTGAGCGAGCCGAGGAAGCCGATCTTGAGGGTGGACGCCGCAGCGGCGCTGTCGGACTTCGGGTCGTCGTCCTTGGCACACCCGGCGCCCGCGAGCACCAGGCCGGTGGCCAGCGTGATGCTGACCAAGCGTCGTTGCAGAGACATTCTTCTCCTTGAGGGGGGTTTTTCTAGCGGCGAACGCCGGCGCGCTGCGCGAGGGCGTGCTCGGTCACGGCGACGAGGATCTCCTTGGCCGACGCCCGGGAACGCACGTCGGCGTCGAGCATCGGCACGCTCCGGTGGACGGCCAGGGCTTCTCGGATGTCCTCGAGGTGGTAGCGCGACGCGCCTTCGAAGTTGTTGACGGCGACGACGTACGGCAGCCGGCGGTTCTCGAAGTAGTCGATGGCCCCGAAACAGTCGGCCAGGCGCCGGGTGTCGGCGATGACGACCGCCCCGATCGCGCCCCGGCACAGCTCGTCCCACATGAACCAGAAGCGTTTCTGGCCCGGCGTACCGAAGAGGTAGAGGACGAGGTCGGAGTAGAGCGTGATGCGGCCGAAGTCCATCGCCACCGTGGTGCTGCCCTTGTCGGGCACCAGGGAGGCGTCGTCATGCTCGATGCTGGCGGCGGTCATGACGGCCTCGGTCGTGACCGGCGGGATCTCGGAGATCGCGCCGACCAGGGTGGTCTTGCCCGCGCCGAAACCACCCGCGATGATGATCTTGACCGCGGTCGGACGGCCGCGGCGGTGCGGATCGGTCACGCGTACTCCTCGCTGCACTCACCGGTCGCGTGACCGTATGGCTGTGCCGGCTGGCGACCGGCCCCTCCGCTTCGCTCCGGACCGGTCACGCGCCCTCCCCGCTGCGCTCGTCGGTTGCGTGACCGTAAGGGCTGTGCTGGCCGGTGACCGGCCCCTCCGCTTCGCTCCGGACCGGTCACGACGGGCCCCGGACAGCGGGGGTCAGCGCGTCGCCGATCCGGTTGGCCAGTTCCGTCATCTCGTACGACACCTTGCCCACGTCGGCGTTGGGCGAGGCGAGCACGAGCATCGACGCGCCGTCGCTGAACGCCATGCAGAACATGAACCCGCCGTCGAGCTGGGTCACGTTGGAGATGACCTGACCGGCCTCGAAGAAGCGGGCGGCGCCGGCAAGAAGGGCGACGAGACCACTGCCGGTGGCGGCGAGCTGGTCGGCCCGGTCCCGGGGCAGCGCCCGGGTATGGGCCAGCACGAGTCCGTCGGTGGAGATCGCCAGCGCATGGCTGACGTCGGGGGTGCGGCTCGCGAAGCTATCCAGCAGCCAACCGAGATTACTCGGGTCGGTCACAGACGTGGTCCTCTCCAGATGTTGCAGGTGCATCCAACGTGTCCCCTCGCCCGGATCAGCTCGGCGTGCGCCGGTTCGCGACGCCGCGCGCGTAGGCCGACATGGCCGCGGCCACCCGCGAGGGGTCGCGCTTGGGCGTGGCCGCCTGGATCGGCGTGCCGGGCCGCGGCGAGGGCTCGGCCGCTCCGGGCACCAGGTGCCGCCCGGCCGCGCGGACCGGCAGGCCCGCCGAGGTCGTCGTGCTGACCTCCGGCGTGGCCGCCTGGGCCGCCGCCTGCCAGCCCGCGTCGGCGCCGGACTCCCAGTTCGACGGCTCGGGGGCCTCGGTCTCCAGGCCGGCCGGCGTCTCGGTCCGGAACCAGCCGTTGACCGACTGGAAGATCGGCAGCTCGATCGCGTCGTCGTCGGCAGAGGCCGCGGCGAGCAGCGCCGGCACCTCGGGCTCGGGCAGCGGCGGCCACATGCCCGGGCCGGGCGGCGCGGGCTGCTGCGCGGGCGGCGGCGGCGAGTAGGCCTGGGCGGGCACGGGCGGGTAGCTCGGCTGGGCGGGGACCGAGGGCAGCTCCTGGGTCGCGGCCCACTGCTGGGCCGGCACCTCGAAGAGGCTCGGCTCGGCCTGGCGCTGCGGCGTGAACAGGTCGTTGACCGGCCGGGCGCCGTTGCCGGCGTGCGCGCCACGCTCGGCCGGGGCGCCGACGGCCGCGAGCTGCGGCCCCCGCTCCGAGGCCATGATCGGGCGGAACACGTCCTTGGGGATGACCACCTCGGCCAGCGTCCCGCCGTGCTGGCCGGGGCGCAGCTGGACGGCGATCTGGTAGCGCGCCGCGATGTGCCCGACCACGGTGAGACCCATGGCGCGCACGGCGGCGATGTCGATCGCCGGCGGGTGGAGCAGCAGCTGGTTGAGCTGGTCGCGGCGGGACGGGGACAGGCCGACGCCGGTGTCCACGACCTGCACGATGACCCGGTCGCCCAGGGCCCGGCCGGTGACCCACACCTCGGACTCCGGCGGCGAGTAGCCGGTCGCGTTGTCCAACAGCTCGGCCAGCAGGTGCACGATCTCGTCGACCGCCTCGGCGACGACGGCCACGTCGTCGTCGACGCTGCCGAAGCGGACCCGCACGTAGTGCTCGATCTG
The DNA here is from genome assembly GCF_039532525.1 of Dactylosporangium salmoneum. Classification (NCBI taxonomy): domain Bacteria; kingdom Bacillati; phylum Actinomycetota; class Actinomycetes; order Micromonosporales; family Micromonosporaceae; genus Dactylosporangium; species Dactylosporangium salmoneum. Next base: position 300,744 of record NZ_BAAARV010000033.1, on the reverse strand, counting down.
GGAGATGGCGGCCTGCAGCACCTTGCCCAGCGGGGCGTCCTCGCGCCGCACGCGGGCGGCGCCGGAGCCGCCCAGCACCAGCAGGCTCAGGTTGATCCGGGCCATCCGGGTGGCCAGGTGGTCGAGCTGGTAGAGGTCCTGCAGCCGGTCCGGGTCGGTCTCGTCCCGCTCCACCTTGTCGACCTGGGCCAGCACCGCGTCGACCAGTCGCTGCTCGCGGCGGGACAGGTGGACGAAGATCTCGGCCACGTTGGAGCGCATGACGGCCTGCTCACCGGCGATCCGGACCGCCTCGCGGTGGACCGCCCGGAAGGCCTGGGCCACGTCGGCGACCTCGTCGGAGCCGGCCACCGCCAGGGTCGAGGAGGCCCGCTCGGCGACCTCGTCGGGGTCGACCGTGCCGGGCGCGGCGGCCCGCAGCTCGGCCACGACCGAGGGCAGCTGGTCGTAGGCGACGGTCCGCGCGGCGTCCTGCAGGTAGCGCAGCCGCCGGGTCAGGCGCCGGGCCACGACACCGGTGAGGATGATGGCGACGAGCAGGACCACCGCCACGCCGGCGCTCTGCAGCGCGGCGCGGGTCATCTGGTCGTCGTGCACGACCTTCACGGACTGCTCGATGCTCTCGTCGACCTGCTGCTCCACCTGGTACAGCAGGCCCTCCCACCCCGACATGGCGTTGATCCAGGCGGCCGCGTCGACGGCGATGACCTGCCCGTTCGCGGTGCGCCCGACCTGGTCCTGCAGCCGCTGGGCGGTGACCACCTGCTCGCCGATGCCGGCCTGCTCGTACCAGGTCCGCCACTCGGCCGGGGCGAGCTGGTTGAAGGAGACCGTGGCCTCGGTGAAGCTCGTGCGGGTCGCGATGATCTCCTGCTGCAGCGCCGGGGTGAGCTGGCCGGCGGCGAGCGCGCGCAGCACGGCGGCCTGCTGCTGGCCGACCGCCTCGGCGGCGCGGGAGAGGGCGGCCGCGGCGCGGATCTCGTCGGCCAGGTCGGTCGGGGCGCCGGAGCGGGCCACCGACTCGCGGTAGGCCAGCAGGTCGGCGATGAGGATCCGGTAGCTGAAGGCGACGGCCGACACCGAGGCCAGCTTGTCGGCGCGCACCTGCTGGCGCAGCCCGTCCAGGGCGGCCAGGCCGGAGTCGACGCGGCGCAGGGTGTCGGAGTCGCCGCCGCCGGAGAGGCTCTTGCGGCGCTGCTGGTAGGCGTGCACCGCGTCGTCGGTCAGCAGGACCTGCTGCTGGAACGCGTCGACCCGGGTCGGCTCGTCCTTGAGCACGTAGTTGACCGCCGCGGCCCGCTCGCGCTGCAGCGCGTGTGCCAGGCCGCCGCCGCTGGTGGCCAGGGCCGCCAGGTCCTGCAGGGTGCGGGCGCGGCCCACCTCCTGCACGGTGGAGACGAAGGCGACGCCGGCGAAGACGATGACGGCGACGAGCGGGAGCGCCACGATGAGCCGCAGCTGGTCGACGATGCGCCGGCCGGTCCGCTGGCCGCTGCGTCCCTCGGCGGCGCCGCGCGGGGACGGCGGCAGTTCGCGACGAGTGGGGACCGCGGTGTGGCGGGTAGGCCGACGCTCGGGGCTCTGCCGCGGGTCGCGACCCTGCCGTTGGGCGGGCACGGGCAGCGAGCTCTGGCTTTGGGTCACGAAAAGTCCCCGCAGGCATCCGAGATTGACAATGCGCGTCGAACGCGGGCCCAGCCGGTCCAGGGGCGCAAGGCGCCCGAAATCCCGACTGTCGCATCGACGTTGTGCACAATCACAGCTCGGCCGATCCGTGTCAATACCGACGGCCCCTTCGCAGCGACGAACGCCTGTTTCCCACTCATCCGTTCGCCTGGAGTTAGCCAACCCGTACGGACCCAAACGGCTGGACTCGCGGGATTTTCGACTGACAGCTTCCGATGTAGTCAGCCAACTGGCGGCGGGAACTTTACGTTGCTGTAACAACACGTACGGCAATGTCGACAACACGTCCTGTCACTCATTGTCGTACAGAAATATCTTTTGGCGACAATGATTCATGCGGCGGCAATTTCCCGTCCGGCCCCGCCGGCGGGCACGGCCCGGCCGCCTCCCGGCCCCGGCTCCCACCCGCCGGTTTCCCTCATTCCCCCGCGCCACCACCCCGTGACGCGCGACCGTGGAGGAGACGAACTTAGGAGGGGACATGGCTTCCGACGCCGTCACGCTGATCACCAACGACCACCGGATCATGGAGCAGCTCTTCGAGCGCCTGCGGGCTGGCGAGGGCGACCGCCAGCTGCTGCTGGACGAGTGCGCCGCCCGGCTCACCGCGCACAGCCACGCCGAGGAGCAGAAGGTGTACCCCGTGCTGGCCGACCTCGACGCGGACGCGCGCGAGGAGGCCCACCGCGGCGCCGACGAGCACCACGAGGCGGAGCGCATGCTGCACGACCTGCAGCGCATCTCCCCGCAGGGGCCGGGCTTCGACGACCGCCTCGAAACCTTCATCGCCGCCGTGCGCCACCACCACGAACACGAGGAGGCCGAGCTGCTGCCGGCCCTGCGGGAGGCGCTGAGCCCGGAGCGGCTGGCCGAGGTGGGCGCGGACTTCGAGGAGGTCCGCATCGTGGAGCTGGCCGTCGCCGGCATCCGCGTGTAGTACCTGCCCGCGCTTGCCGTATGGCCCGCCTTCGGTACAGTCGGGCTGGTCATGGTCTATATCGGCGGACTGTCCGGAGACCCTGTCGGCGCGGCTCGGCTCAGCGACCTGCCGGTGGGCCGATCCCCCATGCGGACCGCGGACCACGTCGTGATCCTGGTCAGCGCGGGGCAGGGCACGCACGCGCTGGACTTCGTGACGTACGCCTGCCGCCCCGGAACCCTGCTGTGGGGCCGCCCCGGCCAGGTGCACCAGTTCGGCGAACAGGCCGGCTTCGACGCCACGGTGCTCGCGTTCGCCCCGGCCATCCTCCCCGAGCTGCCGCTGCCCGAGCTCGTCGGCGACCCGTTCGCCCCCGCCTGCTGGCAGCCGGCCGGCGAGGACGAGGAGGCGATCGTCGCCGAGATCGCGCAGATCGGCGTCGACCAGGTGCGCTACGGCGGCACCGCCTTCGGGGCCACGCTGCTGGCCCACTCGGTGGCGGTGCTGCTCATGCGCATCGCCGCGCTGGCACCGCCGCCCCGCCGGGCCCCGGCCGACCTGCTCATCGGGCAGCTGCGGGCCGAGCTCGAGCGGGAGGTGCGCCATCGCCGGGTGGAGGACTACGCCGAGCAGCTGCGCTGCTCCGTGCGCACGCTGACCCGGGCCAGCCTGGCGGTCACCGGGCGCAGCGCCAAGCAGCTCATCGACGAGCGGGTGGCCCTGGAGGCCAAGCGCCTGCTGGCCACCAGCCCGCTGCCGGTCTCGGAGGTGGGCCGCCGGCTGGGCTTCGAGGAGCCGACCAACTTCGGCCGCTTCTTCGCCCGCGAGACCGGCCAGTCCCCCGGCACCTTCCGCGCCGCCCTGCAGCGGCTCCCCGCGCCGCGGGTGCCCCACCAGCGCTCGGCGCTGCCGGGCCGGCTCACCCCGCGCATGGCCTGAGCTCGGCGTACCTACCCGTAGGTACGCTCGAGTCGTGAACGCGCGCGAACGCCTCGTGACCAGCGCCCAGGAGCTGTTGTGGGAGCGCGGGTACGGCGGGACCAGCCCGAAGGCCGTCCAGGAGCGCGCCGGCGCCGGGCAGGGCAGCATGTACCACCACTTCGCCGGCAAGGCCGACCTGACCGCGGCCGCCCTGGAGCGCACCGCGGCCGCCGAGCGGGAGCGGGCCGAGTCGGTGCTGGGCGGGGACGGCCCGGCGCTCGAGCGGATCGCGGCGTACCTGCGGCGGGAACGCCCGGCGCTGCGCGGCTGCCCCATCGGCCGGCACGCCGCCGACCCGGACCTCGTCGCCGACCCGGCGCTGCGGGCCCCGGTCGAGCAGACGTTCGCCTGGCTGCGCGACCGGCTCGCCGGGATCGTGGCGGAGGGCCAGCGCGACGGCGAGCTGCGGGCGGACGTCGAGCCCGCCGCGATCGCGGCCGCGGTGGTCGCGGCGGTGCAGGGCGGGTACGTCCTGGCCCGGGCCGCCGGGGCGCAGGAGGCCTTCGACCTGGCGGTGGACGGCGCGGTGCTGCTCGTCGAGGGCCTGCGCGCCTGAGCATTTCGCCGCAGTGCTCCGCTGTTTTGCGATAAGTCGGGCGCTGGCGCGCCACGACTTATCGGACTTATACCCTGACCGGGCAAATGTCCGAAACAGCCGCAATCGCCGCGCGGTGGTCCGGCTTTTCGGGCAAATCGCCGCCGAGTCGCCGGGTAAATACCGCCTGTCGTGCTTTCCGCCTGTCGGGGTATAAATCCGACATGTCGTGGCGCGCCAGCGCCCGACATGTCGTACAAGCCCGAGCCGTCCTAATACGGGGATGCGACGTCGACACAAGGACAAATTGCGGCCAGGCGAACAAGCGGGCAAATGCCCCGCTAAGGGGAAATTCGGCACTCCGCCGGCTTGCCCGGGGCCGGCCCCGACGGGGACGTCTCCAGCTCCAGCGCCGCCGCCTCGCGCCCCACGAAGGGCACCAGCGTGAAGTACGACAACGTCGGCAGCAGCGAGGGAAGGCGGTCGACGCGGCCGGCGGCGACGTAGCGGTAGACCGTCGCGTAGATGCCGCCGACGATGGTCTCCACCAGCTCCTCCGGCATCGGCAGGTCGGCGGCGCGGGGGGCGTCGGCGAAGAAGCGGTCGAAGCGGCGCAGCAGGCGGGCCCGCTCCTCCCGGCCGTGCGGGCCGGCGGCGTCGATCTCGACGACCGCCATCGTGGCGAAGGCGGGCAGCTCGGCGAGGACCTGGAGCATGACCCGCAGCGCGGCGCGGGCGCCCTCGCGCCAGCCGGACTCGGCGCGGTAGGCGTCGTCCATCAGCTTCAGCAGCAGGTCGGTGCCGTGGCGGTAGGTGGCGATCAGGGCGTCGTCCTTGCCGGCGAAGAGGGCGTAGAACGCCGGGCGGGTCACGCCCGCGGCCCGGCAGATGTCGCTCACCGTGGCGTTGGCGTAGCCCTTCTCGGCGACCGTGTGGACGAGCGCGTCGAACAGGCGCTCGCGCTGGTTGGCCGCGACGACCTCCGGCGGGACGCGGCTCGGGCCTCGCTTGATGGCCCTCGCCGGGTCGCGGCCCTCGCGGGCGCCCGGGAGCGGGCTCAGCGTTTCTCTCGCCATCGGACAAGTATCGATCGCGGAGGCGAACAGCGGCCAGCGCGCGGGCAACGCCGATGGGATCCGTGCCCCACCGGGTGGCGGGCGGGCGGCGGGACAGGGCAGAGTATCCGCGTGTCTTCGTCCGCCCAGTTGGCCAACGCCGTGCAGGGCGCCCGGGCGATCGCCGCGCACGGCGATCAGCGGGGCGCGCTGGCACTGCTCGACCAGGCGCTCGACGCGGCGGCGGCGACGCTCGGGTCCGACGACCCGGACGTGCTGGCCGCGACCGGGCAGCTCGCGCGGTACCACGTCGAGCTGGGCGAGCTGGCCGACGCGCGCCGGGTGCTGGAGGAGGGGCTGGCCGCCGGGTACCACCGGCTGGGCGACGGGCACGCGGTCATGCTCGGGCTGTCCTACGAGCTGGCCCGCATCGCCGACGAGCTGGGCAACGTCTTCGAGGCCAAGCGGCGCTACGGGCAGCTGGCCAAGCTCGGTCCGGCCGCGCTCGGCGAGGGGCACCCCAGCGTGCGGGCCGCCCGGCAGTACCTCGGGCTGCCCGAGCCGGAGGGCGCGGTCCACGTCCCGGCGCCCCCGCCGCCGACCTTCGACCCGGTGAGCCCGCCGCGCACCTTCGACCCGGTGAGCCACCCGCCGCAAGCACCGGCACCCCACGCACCTCCGCCGCCGCCGGCACCGACGTTCCACGCACCACCGCCCTCGCCGGCACCGACGTTCCACGCACCACCGCCGTCCCACGAGCCGACGCGCCAGGCGCCGCCGCCCTCGCAAGAGCCGGCGCTGCAGGCCCAGCCACCGACGCTCCAGCCGCCGGCGCTCCAGGCGCCGCCCGCCGAGCAGCTGCCGATCTACCGGCCGGAGCCGCGGGACGAGGAAGACCAGCCGACGATGTCCCTGCAGGACATCCAGGCGGCCCAAGCGCCGCCGGAGGACGACTACCAGCCCGCGCCGTGGCAGCGGGCCGCGCCCGGCGTGCTGCAGCGGGCCGACTACGAGCCGCTCTCCGGCCCGAACTGGCAGGTCGCGCCCCCGCCCAGCTCGGCGACCGCGCCCCCGCTGCCGATCGACGAGGCCCCGAAGCGACGCTCGCCGATGATCGCGATCCTCGTCATCGTGATCGTGGCGGTGCTCGGCGGCGGGATCGCGGCCGGCGTCGCGTTCTTCGCGGCCAGCAACGGCAACGACGTCGCCGACCCGTCGCCCACGCAGGCGGCGCCCGCCGACTCGGCCACCCCGACCCCGGCGGCGTCGGCCGGGTCGCCCGGCAACCCGCGCGCGCCGGGGAGCCTCAAGCTGAAGGACAACTCGACGAGCGTCACGCTCACCTGGAAGGACCCGTCGGCGGGGAACGCCCCGTTCGTCGTGGCCGGCGGCAGTCAGGGCGCGATGCGGCAGTTGCAGGGGCTGCCGGCGGGCACCACGAAGTACACCATCAGCGGCCTGAACTCGAAGCTCGAGTACTGCTTCACCGTGGCCGCCGTCTACGGCACACAGGACGTGCAGCTCTCAGATCTTGTATGCACCAAGCGTAAGTAGCAGGTAGCCGAGAGCACGCCCGGGTATCCGGCACCCATCGACGGGAATATGATGGGCGCCGGTTTCGCCGGAGGGGGCCGGGATGGTGAAGAAATGCGTCTGAACCTGCGCTCACGCAAGAGCGGCGGGGTGGTCACGCTCGCCACCGTCGTGGCACTGCTCGCGGTGCTCGGCCTGACGTTGTTCGGCACCGGCGCGGCCAACCACGCGGTGGCGAGCTTCGACGTCAGCGCCTGGATGTGGAGCGCCGACAAGGGCGAGATGGCCCGCGTCAACGGCGTCACCAGCAAGGTCGACACGCGCACGAAGATCACCGATGCGCAGGGGCACACGATGCAGGTGACCCAGAGCGATCGGTTCGTCATCCTGCGGGACCTCAACACCGGCAAGATCAGCGTGCTCGACCTGTCCAGCCTGAGCCTCGGCGCCACCACGCAGACCACGCCCGGGCTGGGCGTGACCGTGGCCGTGCACGACGACACAGCGTTCGTGGTCGACACCGTGCAGGGGCAGGTCCGCCAGCTCGACCCGGCCACCCTGCTGCCGGTCGGCGAGACGCTGAGCTTCCCGCCGGGCATCTCCGGCGGCACGTTCGACGACAGCGGCAAGCTCTGGCTGCTGGTGCCCTCCGAGGGCACCGTCGTGGCCATCGAGCCCGCGCCGCAGAAGAAGCCCTCCCCCGGTGGCGGCCAGGGCGGCGGGTTCACCGGCGACCCCGTCAAGGTCAGGACGGTGGGCGTCGCCGACCCCAGCCACGACCTGGCGCTGTCCATCCTGGACGCCGGGGTGGCCGTGCTGGACAAGACCGCCACCACGCTGACCACCCTGCGCGGCGACACCGTGAAGAAGGTGTCGCTGAAGCTCGAGGGCGAGGGCGCGATGCCCGGCCGCACGGTCGGCGCCGACGTGCCGGTCACCGTGGTCGACGGCGGGCACGTCTACGTGGTCAACAACGACAAGGTGACCGACTTCGCGGTGCCCGGCGACAGCCCGCGGCTGCAGCCGTGCGTGGCCTGGTCCGGCCGCTTCTACTGCGCCGACGACGCCACCGGCACCATCTACGTGCTCGACGGGCAGGGCAAGGCGCTCGAGCCGATCCGCATCCAGGCCGGCGGCAAGCCGCTGGAGCTCGAGGTCCGCGAGGACCGCATGTTCATCAACGCGCCCGGCGGCTCCACGGCCCGGGTCGTGGACAGCAAGAACCACGTGACGACCGTGGACAAGTACGCCAACGACGTCCTCGGCGGCGACGCGCCGCCCGTCCCGCCGCCCCCGCCGCCGGCCAAGCCGCCGGTCGGGCCGCCCGGCGCGCCGGGCCGGGTCACCGCGGTGGCCGGCGACGGGGTGGCCCGGGTGACCTGGACGGCCGCCCCGCCCAACGGCGCCACGGTGACGAAGTACGTGGTCGAGGGCGACGGGCAGCCGCCGCACGAGGTCGGCGGGAGCCTGCGCGCCCTGGACATCACGGGGCTGACCAACGGGCAGACGTACAAGTTCACGGTCTACGCGGTGAACGCCAAGGGCAACGGGCCGAAGAAGGCGGCCAACCCCGTAGTGCCGACCCGCGAGGTGCCCGACCCGCCGGCCAGCGTGGCCGCGACCGCCAACCCGGACGGCACCGTCGCGGTGTCCTGGCCGGCCGCCAACGGGCAGGGCCACAAGATCGCCAAGTACGTGGTGACGACCGTGTCGTCGGCTGAGGCGAAGACGTACGAGACGGCCGGCCCGGCGATCAGCATCCCGGCCGGGGAGCTGCCGTACGGCACCCAGGTCGCCTTCAAGGTGGCCGCCATCAACGACATCGGGGCCAGCTCCACCCAGTCGCCGCTGAGCCCGTCCGTGGTGCCGTTCAACAAGCCCACGGCGCCCGGCTCGTTCACCGTCAAGGCGGTGGCCGACAAGCGCGGCACGGTGGTGGCGGCCTGGAAGGCGCCGCAGGACAACGGGGCGCCGATCACCGGCTACGAGGCCACGGTCAACGGCACCAAGACGAACATCGACACCGCGCTGAGCCACGAGTTCGGCGGGTTCAACGACGCCGAGCACGTCACCGTGCAGGTCCGGGCGATCAATAAGGCCGGGATGGGCCCGGCCGCGTCCGGGGCCGCCGACACGCTCGCGGCGCCGAAGATGACCGTCGACGACGGGGCCGACACCGCCACCCTCAACTCGATCACCGCCCACTTCACCGCCACCGACGGCGGCGGCGCGCCGGCCACCTGCCGGCTCGACGTGGCCGGGGTCGGCGGGACGCAGGGCACCTGCTCCGGGTCGCTGACGATGAACGGGCTGTGGCCCAACACGGCGTACACCTACACGGTCTCGATCACCAACGCGGCGGGGATGACGGCGAGCGGCAACGGGTCGATCAGCACGCCGGTGTACAAGGGCACCGTGGTCTGCACCGTCAACAGCTACTGCGGCAAGGGCGCCTCCGGCGGCGGCATCTGGGTGTACAAGACCCCGTCGCAGAACGGCACCTCGGTCGGCGACACGTACAACGGGGACAGCTGGGTCGCCATCTGCCAGACCAACACCGGCACGTCGATCAACGCCGAGCCGTACGGCGGCAAGCAGAGCAGCCAGTGGATCAAGATCGAGTACAAGGGCGAGAACTACATCCCCTACGCCTGGTTCAACCTCCCCAGCGGCACGGGGCCGCTGAAGCCATGCTGATGGAGCACCGTGATCGCGCCTGAACTGTCCGTCGTCTCCGGTCCACCGAGCAACGAGGAGGTCGGCGCGGCCGCCGAGCTGATCGGCCGGCTCGCGCACAACGTCGAGACGATCGTGCTCGGCAAGCCGCACGTGGTCCGGCTGACCATGACCGCCCTGCTGGCCGAGGGGCACGTCCTGCTCGAGGACGTGCCCGGGGTCGGCAAGACCACCCTCGCGCGGGCCATGGCGGCCAGCGTGCAGGGGCAGTGGCGGCGCATCCAGTTCACGCCGGACCTGCTGCCCTCCGACGTCACCGGGGTGACGATCTTCAACCAGGCGACCCGCGGCTTCGAGTTCCACCCGGGGCCGGTGTTCGCCAACATCGTCATCGCCGACGAGATCAACCGGGCCTCGCCGAAGACGCAGTCGGCGCTGCTGGAGGTCATGGAGGAGCGCACGGTCACCGTGGACGGCGTCCGGCACGGGGTGCCGCGGCCGTTCCTGGTGGTGGCGACGCAGAACCCGATCGAGATGGACGGGACGTACCGGCTGCCGGAGGCGCAGCTGGACCGGTTCCTCATGAAGCTCGCCGTCGGGTACCCGGCCGAGGCGGTCGAGATCGAGGTGCTGCGCGGCGCCGTCACGCGGTCCCCGGAGTCGCTCGACCCGGTCGCCGACACGCAGGTGGTGGCCCAGCTGGTCCGGCTGGCCCGCCGGGCGCACATCGCCGATCCGCTGCTGGGGTACGCCGTGAAGCTGGCCAACGCCACCCGCTCGCACCCGCAGGTACGCATCGGCGTGAGCCCCCGCGGCGTCATCGCGCTCACCCGGGCGGCCAGCGCCTTCGCGCTCACCGACGGCCGCGGCTACGTCGTGCCCGAGGACATCAAGACCCTCGCCGAGCCGGTCTTCGCGCACCGGCTCGTGCTCTCGCCCGACGCGCAGGTCCGCGGGGTGGCGCCGGCCGACGTCGTGCGCCAGGTGCTCGAGACGGTCCCCGTGCCGTCCCCGGCCGCGGCCTGAGCGGATGCGTCCCACCTCGCGCGGCGTGGGCCTCGGGGCCGCCGCCGCGGCGCTGCTCGGCGTCGGGCTCGTCTTCGGCTACCCGCATCTCGTCGTGCTCGGCACCGCCGCGGTGGCCGCCCTGATCTTCGCGGCCGGCTACGTCTGGTGGCGCCCCCGCCTGACCGTCGACCGCGGCGTGGAGCCGGACCGGGTCATGCGCGGCGAGTCGAGCACGGTCACGCTGCGGGTCGGCAACGCCAGCCGGCTGCGCGGGGCCACGCTGGTCGCGCACGACCGGTGCGGGACGGTGTCGATCCCGGTGCCGCTGCTGCGGCTCAAGGCGGGCGGGGAGACGACGGCGCAGTACCAGGTGCCGACCGCCCGCCGCGGCGTGGTCGCGATCGGGCCGCTGCGCGTGGTGCGCCGGGACCCGCTCGGCCTGCTCTTCCTGGCCCGCGGCTACGGCGGGACGGCGCAGGTGTGGGTGTACCCGCGCGTGCACCGCCTCGACGCGGTGCCGACCGGCATCCAGCGCTCCCTGGACGGCCGCGACGACAAGGTGCCGCACGGCACGATCACGTTCGACACGCTGCGGGAGTACGTCGTCGGCGACGAGCTGCGCCGGGTGCACTGGCGCACGTCGGCCAAGGTGGGCGAGCTCATGGTGCGCGAGCAGCTGGACACCAGCCTTCCCCGCCTGGTGGTACTGCTGGACGACCGCCGGGCCTCGTACCCGGACCCCGAACTGTTCGAGGCGGCCTGCGAGGCGGCGGCGTCCCTGGTCATGGCGGCGTTCCGCGAGGAGCTGCCGATCGTGCTGCGCCTGCTCTCGGGCGCGCACGCGGCGGGCCGCTCGACGCGCGACTACCTGGACATTCTGGCCGAATCGGAACTGTCCGCGGCGGTGCAGCCGATGCAGCTGCTGCGCGGCCTCGGCGACACGCTGATCTACCTCACCGGCGACCCCGACCTGAGCCACGTCAGCACGCTGAAGACCGCCTACCCCACGCTGGTGGCGGGCGTGTTCGGGGAGACCAGGCCGGCGCTCGAACGGGTCGTCGTGCTCGCCGCCCGCGACGGCGAGGAGTTCGCCGCCGCCTGGGACGGGGTCCAGGCATGGTGAGGCGCCTGCTCGTCCCGGTCAGCCTGGTCGCCATGCTCGTCCTGGCCGGCCTGGCCCTGGCCCCCATCTACAACGGCACCCTGCTGCCGCTGCTCACCGCCTGCGCCGCGGCCGGATCCGTGCTCGTCAGCGTCGCCGTGCGCCGCCTGCCCGGCTACACCGCCGCCCCGGCGTCGGTGCTCGGCCTGGTCGTCATGGTCTTCGCCGCCGTCGCCGTGTCCGCGCGGGCCGGCCAGGTCGCCGGGTCCATCCCCGACGTGGCTCGCGAGGCGCTGCGCAACAGCATCCCGCGCCTGCTGACCGCGCTCATCCCGATCGAGCCGCAGCCGGACACGGTACTGCTGCCCGTCATCGCCACCTGGCTCGCCGGGCTGGCGGCGGCGGAGGTCGGGGTGCGGTACCACCGCGTCCTGCTCTCCTACGCCCCGCCCACGGCGCTGCTGGGCGGCGCGCTCTACCTCGTCGGCCCGGACACCACCGCGGCCCGGTCCACCACCTGGATCCCGCTGGCCTACGCGGCGTTCGCGGTCATCGGCCTCATCGCCGGCTCCCGCCCCGACTTCGCCGGCGACGAGCTGAGCGCACCGCAGCGGCGCACCCTGGGCCTGCGGGTCGGGGCCGGCGCGGCGGCGGGCCTGGCCGTCATCGTGCTGCTCTCCCAGCTGCTCGGCCCGGCCGTGGCCGGCCAGGGCCGGGACACCCCGGTCGACCCGCGCGCCTACGTCACCCCGCCGCAGCTGGACGCCCTGGACGAGAACCCCCTCGTCCGGCTCTCCGGCTGGAACCTCAACAAGGACCAGCACCTCTTCGACGCCGTCGTCCAGCCCGGCCCGGGGGCCCAGGCCGAGCCGCTGATCCGGCTGGCGGTGCTCAGCGACTACGACGGCATCACCTGGCGGATCGGCTCGGTGTACCGCAACGCGGGCCGCGTCCTGGGCCGCCCCGACGGCGACGGCCCCGAGGTCACCCAGACCATCACCATCGACGAGCTCGACGGCCGCCTGCTGCCCGGCGTCGCCACCCCGCAGCGGGTCGAGGGCGTGCGGGTCGCCTACGACGCCGGCACCGGGACCATCGCGCTCAACGACAAGCTGCGCAAGGGCCTGACGTACACCGTCACCTCCCGCCAGCAGCCCCGCCCCGACGACCAGGCGCTCTTCGCCGCCGACGTCCCCGAGCCGGAGGAGGCCGCGCGCTTCCTCGCGCTGCCCGGCAAGGTCCCCGACTCGATCGCCCAGCTCTCGGCCCATCTCAACGAGGGCGTCTCCAACCCCTACCAGCGCGCCTTCGCCGTCCAGCAGTGGCTGGAGGAGCACTACAAGCTGGTCGCCGACGCCCCGAGCGGCCACGCCTACCCCAACGTCGAGCACTTCCTCTTCGGCGCGAAGCAGCTGGGCGGCCAGAAGGGCACGTCGGAGCAGTTCACCGCCGCGTTCGCGGTGCTGGCCCGGCTGGCCGGCCTGCCGACCCGGGTGGTCGTGGGCTTCCAGGCCCACAAGGGCGACAAGGCGATCCGCGGCGCCGACGCCCTGGCCTGGCCGGAGGTGCTGTTCAAGGGCTTCGGCTGGGTCGCCTTCGACCCGCTGCCCAAGTCCGACACGGTCCAGCGCCCGGTCGAGGACGACTTCCGCCCGAAGCCGCCGGCCTCCCAGCCCCCGCCGCCGTCGGTCCCGCCCCCGTCGGACGTGGCCAGCGCCGCCGCCTCCCGCTCCCCCGCGCCGCCGGCCGCGGCCGCCCCCGGTTCCGGCGGCAACCCGGCGCTGGTCGCCGCCTCGGCCGCCGCGGTCGCGTTCCTGCTCGTGGCCGGTTTCTTCGCGGCGGTACCGCTCGTGCTCGGCCGCGG
>NZ_BAAARV010000033.1:194858-287375 GCF_039532525.1 Dactylosporangium salmoneum | reverse complement strand
CCCCGCCTCGCCGAGGGACCCCCGTCCGTGCGCGTCGACGCCGCGTGGCGCGAGGTGCTGCTCGGCCTGCGCCAGGCCGGCCGCCCGGCCCCGCCCCACCTGAGCGCGGCCGAGATCGCGCAGTACGCGGCGACGGCGGCCGAGCCGCGGGCCCACGCCGGCCCCCGCGCCGTCCGCCCGCCCGCCCCGCCGGTCGGCGACCTGGCCGGCCTGGTCAACGAGGTCGCCTTCGCCGGGCAGGCCGCCCGTATCGACGAACCGCAGGCCTCGCGGGCCACGGCCCAGGCGACGGCGTACCTGACCGACTTGAAGGCCCGCCGCCCCTGGTGGCGCCGCGTGCTGTGGACGTTCGACCCGCGCCCTCTGCGCTGGCGCAAGTAGCGTTGCATCGACCGGTTACGGTTTCGGGAGTGCGACGGCGACACCTGTTCACCCTCGCCGCCGTCAGTGCCGTGGCGAGCGGCTGCACGCCCGCGGCCGCACCCGGGGCCAGCCCCTCCGCCGAGCCGGCCGGCCCGCCCTCCGGCGGGCTGCGGTTCCCGGACGGGTTCCAGTGGGGGGCGGCGACGTCGGCGTACCAGATCGAGGGGGCCGCGGCCGAGGACGGGCGCGGCCCGTCGGTCTGGGACACCTTCAGCCACCAGGCCGGCAAGGTCCTCGGCGGCGACACCGGCGACGTGGCCGCCGACCACTACCACCGCGTCTACGAGGACCTCGACCTCATGAAGGGCCTGGGGCTCAAGAGCTACCGGTTCTCCATCTCCTGGTCGCGGGTGCTGCCGCAGGGCCGCGGCCCGCTCAACGCCAAGGGCCTGGACTTCTACCACCGGCTCGTGGACGGCCTGCTGGCCCGCGACATCGCGCCCATGGCCACGCTCTTCCACTGGGACACGCCGCAAGCGCTGCAGGACAAGGGCGGGTGGGAGCAGCGCGACTGTGCGCAGTGGTTCGCCGACTACGCCCAGCAGATGTTCTACTCCCTCGGCGACAAGGTGCACACCTGGCTGACGCTCAACGAGCCCAAGACCGTGGTCGCCATGGGGTACGGCGTCGGCGTGCACGCCCCCGGGAAGAAGAACCGGCGGCTGGGCGACGTCGCCGGCCACCACTTGCTGCTGGGCCATGGGCTGGCGGTGCGGGCTTTCCGCGGTACGAACAAGGCAGGAAGAATCGGCGCGGCCCTGAACCTGTCCCCGGTCTACCCCGCTGACAACTCAGCCGGTGCCGCGAAGCAGGTGGTGGCCGTTGACGAGGAGGAAAACCGCCGCTGGCTGGACCCGGTCCTGCTGTCCAGGTACCCCGCGGCCTGGCTGTCCGCCAATGCGGCCCTGCACCCGACCATCCACGACGGCGACCTGGACGTGATCGGCTCCCGCTCGGACCTTCTGGCCGTGCAGTACTACAACCCGGTCAACGTCACCGCCGGCGGCGGCCGGGTGGCCCGCCACCCCACCACCCAGGCGACGTGGCTGGAGGTCTACCCCGAGGGCCTGCACGACCTGCTGACCCGGATCAAGCGCGACTACGGCGACATCCCGCTCACCATCACCGAGAACGGCATGCCCTCGACCGCCGACGTGCAGGACGACGACCGGATCGCGTTCCTGCGCGACCACCTCGCCGCGGCGCACAAGGCGATCCAGGCGGGGGTCAAGCTGGAGGGCTACCACGTCTGGTCGCTGCTGGACAACTTCGAGTGGGCCGAGGGCTACTCGCAGCGCTGGGGCCTGATCCGGGTCGACGAGCAGACCCACGACCGCCGCCGCAAGGCCAGCGCCGACTGGTACCAGGGCGTGATCGCCCGCAACGGCCTGCCCTGATCACTCGGGCGCGAGCATGCCGTGCTGGTCTCCGTCGTGATCAGCCGAGCCAGCCCGGGCGGACCAGGCCGGCCTCGTAGGCGAAGACGACGAGCTGGGCGCGGTCGCGGGCGCCGAGCTTGATCATGGCCCGGCTGACGTGGGTCTTGGCGGTGGCGGGGCTGACGTAGAGCTTGGCCGCGATGTCCTCGTTCGACAGGCCCGCGCCGACCAGGGACATCACCTCGCGCTCGCGGTCGGTCAGGGTGTCCAGGGACATCGGGGCGAGCGGGGCGCGGGAGCGGCTGGCGAACTCCTCGATGAGGCGGCGGGTCACGCCGGGCGACAGCAGAGCGTCGCCGGCCGCGACCGCGCGCACGCCCCGCAGCAGGTCGACCGGCTCGGTGTCCTTGACCAGGAAGCCGCTGGCGCCGACCCGCAGCGCCTCGAAGACGTACTCGTCCAGGTCGAACGTGGTCAGGATGACGATGCGCACGTCGGCCAGGCGGGTGTCGGCGGCGATGCGGCGGGTCGCCTCCAGGCCGTCGAGGACCGGCATGCGGATGTCCATGAGCACCACGTCGGGGCGGGCCTGGACGGCCAGCCTGACCGCCTCCGCGCCGTCGGCCGCCTCGCCGACGACCTCGATGTCGGACTGGGCGTCGAGCAGGGCCTTGAAGCCGGCCCGCACGAGCGCCTGGTCGTCGGCCAGCAGCACCTTGATCACGGCTTGTCTTCCTCACGCAGCGGGATGATGGCGCGGACCTCGAAGCCGCCGCCCTCGCGCGGGCCGGCCTCGACGGTGCCGCCGAACGTGGCGGCGCGGTGGCGCATGCCGGCGATGCCGTTGCCGGACTCGGCCCGCGGCTCCTCCGGCCGGTCCGCGGGCGGGCCCTTGCCGTCGTCGGTGACCACCAGGGTCAGCTCGGCCGGGCCGTAGCCGACGACGACCGTGGCGGTGGCGCCGGGGCCCGCGTGCCGGCGGACGTTGGTCAGCGCCTCCTGGACGATGCGGTACGCCGCCCGGTCCACCTGCGGCGGCAGCGCCCGGGGAGCACCGACGGTGTCGAGCGTGACCGGCAGGCCCGCGCCCCTCGCCTCGCCGGCCAGCCGCTCCAGGTCGGCCAGGCCCGGCGCGGGGGTGCGCGGCGCCGCCTCCCCGGGGTTGAGCCCGGCCAGCACCGCGCGGGTCTCGCGCAGCGCCTCCGCGCTGGCGTGCTTGATCGCACTGAGCGCCACCCGGGCCTGCTCCGGCTGCTCGTCCATGAGGTGCAGCCCGACCCCGGCCTGCACGTTGATGAGCGACAGGTGGTGGCCGATGACGTCGTGCAGCTCCCGGGCGATGAGCAGCCGCTCGTCGCTGGCCTGGCGGCGCTGCTGCTCCTTGCGGGCCTTCTCCTCCTCGGCCCGGGCGAGGGCCTCCTGATGGGCCCGGTCGCGGGCCATCTGGCTGTACCGCGCCCCGCGCACCCGTGCCGCCTCGCCGAAGAACGCGATGATGATGCACCACACCCCGATGACGACCAGGCGCGCGACGGACGCGTGCGGCAGGACGAGCACGACGAACGTGGTGTAGGCGGCGACGACGGCGATCCAGGTCAGCCAGCGGTAGCCTGCCGACAGGGCGCCGTAGACCGCGACGATGGCGGCGAGGAATCCCGGTCCGTTGGGGTACAGCTGGGCGAAGTAGGCGACCGTGGCGGCCAGCGCCCCGGCCAGCGTGAGCAGGGGCGCCCTGGTGCGCAGGATCAGGGCGGCCGGGCCGGCGACGAGCAGCAGGTAGCCGGTCTGGTCCAGCTCGTGGCCGGTGCTGCCGTAGGCGGCCGCCCGGGTGCCGAACACCTGCAGGAGCGCGATGAAGATGGCCAGGCCCATCGGGTGCGGCCCGCCGTGCCAGCGCCCGGAGCCGCGCCGCCGCTCGATGCGCTGCTCGAACCGCTGGAACTTGCGCTCGAGGCGCGCGGCGCGCTGCTGGCTGGCCCACGGCGCTCTCCCCACGCCACAAACGGTAGTGGAGCGGCGGGACGTGCGGCATCGCCTCCCCGGCGCGGCGGCGCGTACTCCCGCGGGAGTACGGCGCCCGTCCGGCTGCGTCTGCCGCGGTACGGCACGAGCCGACGCCGGTGCGACGCGCGGGACCGCCGTGACGGGCACGCTGGAGTCCATCGACGGAAGGGGGCCGAGAACATGGCCGGCGAACGGGTACGCGCCTCGGACAGCGAGCGCGAACAGTACGCCAACATGGTGCGGGCCGGCATGACCGAGGGCCGGCTCACGCTCGAGGAGGGGGAGGAACGGCTCAGCGGGGTCTACGCCGCGAAGTTTCGCGACGAGCTGCCGCCGCTGACCGCCGACCTGCCCGAGGGGGGCCGGCGCGGGCTGTACGAGACGCCGGAGGCCAAGGAGCAGTTCGCCCGGGACTCCCGGCGCCACCTGTGGGGGCACACGGGCTTCGTCGCGGTCCTCGCGGCGACGCTGACGGGGCTGTGGGTGCTGTCGGGGGCGCACTTCTTCTGGCCGGCGATCCCGCTCTTCTTCATGGTGTTCGGCCTGGCCCGGCACGCCCGCTGGCGGGCGTACGGCGGCCACCCGCGCTGGGGCCGCGGCCATCACCACGGCTGGGGGCGCGGACCGTGGGGGGCCGCGTCGGACCGGCAGGGCTGGGGCCGCTGACACACACCGATCGGGGCCGCCGCCGGGGGTGCGGCGGCCCCGCCGACCCGGGGAGAAGGGGCAGGGCATGTTGGGATCGACGTTGTTCGAGCTGAAAGGCCGGGTCGCCGTGGTGCTGGGCGGGCCCGACGGAATGCCTGCGGCGGTGTGCCGGATGCTCGCCGAGCGCGGCGCCCGCATCGCGGTCATCGGCGCGGACGAGGCCGAGCTGGCCGACCTGGTCGACGAGCTGCGCTGGGGCGGCGCCGAGGCGCTCGGCATCGTCGCCGAGGGCACCGACGCGGCCGCCATGGACGCGGTGCGGGTCAGCGTGCTCACCGAGCTCGGCGCGCCGGAGCTGCTGTTCGTGCTGCCCTGCCCGGGGCACGGCGCCGGCGGCTGGCAGCAGACCGTCGACAGTGGACTGACCGCGACCTTCCAGGCGCTGCAGGCGTTCGTGCCGCACATGGCCGAGGCGGGCGGCGGCGCGGTGGTGACGCTCGCGCCGAGCGGGGCGGACCCGGCCACCAACGCGGTCGGCGGCGGCGTGACGGCGCTCACCCAGCACTACGCCCGGCTGGTCGCCGGGGCCGGGGTGCGGGCCAATGTCGTGTCCTGGACACCGCGCGAGTCCACCGTCGACGACGCCGCCTTCGCCGCTGTCTACCTGGCCTCGGACGCCGCGGCGAGCATGACGGCGACGACACTCGACGTTGCGGGTACATTGATGCGGCTGTAGATCCTATGTACGAATGACCGTCCACCTGGGATAGTCACCAGGCATGATGGGCTCTTCGCACGCTCTTTCCGGGGCGGCGGTCTGGTTGACCGGTTCGCTCGCGCTGGACCAGCTCGGGCACTTCCACCAGACCCCGCTGCAGCTGACCGTCGGCACCGCGATCTGCGCCGGCGGCGCCCTGGTGCCCGACCTGGACCTCTCGGGCCGGGTCACGCGGCGGCAGGGCGGCGCGACGGTGGCCCATACGTTCGGCGTGTTCTCGCTGTTCCTGGCCGAGTGTGTCGAGAAGTTCTCGCTCGGCGTCTACAAGCTGACCCGGATGAAGTACGACCCGCCGCGGCACAACGGCCACCGCACGCTGACCCACACCATCATCTTCAACGTCGGCGTCGGCTACGGCACCCTGGCCCTGTGCAACGCCTACGGCAAATGGGCGGTCATGGGCGTGCTGTTCTTCTCCTTCGCTCTGGCGCTGCGCGGGCTGTTCGAGAAGTGGGCCGAGCGGGCCGGCTGGCTCATCGTCACCCTGGCCTCGGCCGCCGCGGCCTTCCTGGTCTACGAGCGGCTGCCCGGCGACCGCGGCTACCCGCTGCTCGGCGTGGCGGTCGGCGTCGGCGGCCTGATCCATCTGCTGGGCGACATGATCACCCGGCACGGTTCGCCGATCCTCTGGCCGATCCCGACCGGGCGGCGGATGTGGCGCTGCTTCGGCCTGCCGCACTCGGTGGCGCTCACCGCCGGCGACAAGACCGAGACCGTCTTCCTGCGCACGGTCTTCGCCACGGTGGCGATCTTCGCCGGGGCGGTGTTGCTGGCTCCCGTACTCATGGATCGGTTTAACATCCAGTTGTGACGGTGAGCGCCGAGACCCGGCTCGTGATCGTGATGCGGACCGACCTCGGCATGGGCAAGGGCAAGATCGCCGCGCAGGCCGCGCACGCCGCGGTCGCGGCGGCCATGGCCAACGTGCGCGCGCCGGCGTTCGCCGACTGGTGGCGGGCCGGGCAGCCGAAGGTGGTGCTCAAGGTGCCCGACGAGGACACGCTGGGCCTGGTCGTGGCCGCGGCCGAGGAGGCCGGGCTGCCGGTCGAGGTGGTCCACGACGCCGGCCGCACCCAGGTCGCCGCCGGCACCGCCACCTGCTGCGCGATCGGCCCGGCCCGCGGCGCCGACCTGCACCCGGTGACGGGCTCACTGTCGCTTCTCTGACACACGCAACGGCCGCCCCCGGAACAACCGGGGGCGGCCGCCGTGGCCCCGTTATCAGTCGGCGAGCGCGACGATGCCCTGCGCCCAGCGGAAGTACTTGTTCGTGCCCAGGTCGCGCACGGTCTTGATGTTGAAGGCGGCCTGCAGCTTCTCGGCGTCGCCCTCGCTCACGCCGGCGATCGCGGTGACGGGGGCGTCGGCGAGCTCCTGCGCGCTCTTGCCTTCCCATTGCTTCATGAGCTTCTTCTCGAGACCCAGCATGGGTTGCTCTCCTTTCCTCGGTCAGATCGGCGCCAGGCTACGTCGCACCTATACCTGTTGCAACGTGAGGGCGTCCGGACGAGTGTGCCGTTCGGCTTGCCACATCCGCCGTTTCGCGGAGATGATCGGCTGATGAACAGCCAATGGGGGCTGACGATCCCTCTGCCGGGGGTCCCGCTGCCCGACCACGCGGCGCTGCTGGCCACCCTCGCGGACCTCGGCTACACCGACGTGTGGACCTCGGAGGTCGCCGGGACCGACGCGTTCACCCCGTTGGCGCTGGCCTCCGCCTGGTCGCCCGGCCTGCGGCTGGGCACCGCGATCGTGCCCGTGTTCACGCGCGGGCCGGCCCTGCTGGCCATGCAGGCGGCGACCCTCGCCGAGGCCGCACCGGGCCGGTTCGCCCTCGGCATCGGCGCCTCCTCGCCGGTCGTGGTCGGCGACTGGAACGCGGTGCCGTTCGAGCGGCCCTACGAGCGCAGCCGCGACGTCCTGCGCTTCCTGCGCGCGGCGCTCGCCGGCGAGCTCGTCGACGGGGACTTCGACACGTTCGCCGTGCGGCGGTTCCGGTTGGAGCGGGCTCCCGCGGTACCGCCGAAACTGCTCCTGGCGGGTCTGAGGGGCCGGATGCTGCGCCTGGCGGCGGCCGAGGCCGACGGCGCCATCCTCAACTGGCTGTCGGTCGAGGACGTGGCGACCGCGCGGGCCGAGCTGGCGGCCGCGCCCGAGGGCTTCGAGGTGGCCGCCCGGATCTTCGTCTGCCCCACCGCCGACGCCGAGGAGGCCCGCGCGACCGGGCGCCGGCTCATCGCCGCCTACCTGACCGTGCCCGCCTACGCGGCGTTCCACCGCTGGCTGGGCCGCGGCGAGGCGCTGAAGCCGATGTGGGACGCGTGGGCGGCCGGGGACCGCAAGGGCGCCCTCGCGGCGATTCCCGACGAGGTGGTCGACGCCCTCATCGTGCACGGCCCGGCCGCGCGGTGCCGCGAGCACGTGCGCCGCTACGCCGCGGCCGGCGTCACCACCCCGGTGATCGCGCTGCTGCCGACCCGGGAGCTCGCCGCCGGCGGCGCGCCCGCGCTGCTGGACACCCTGCGCCAACTGGGGGCCCGATCGTGAACGTGGACGGCAAGGTCGTCGTCATCACCGGCGCCGCCGGCGGGATCGGGGCGGCGATGGCCCGCCGGTTCGCCGCCGGCAAGGCCGCCGCGCTCGTGCTGGCCGACCTCGACGGCGAGGCCGCCGCCGCGCTGGCCGCGAGCCTGCCCGGCGAGGCCGTCGGCGTCGAGGTCGACGTGACCAGCGAGGAGCAGGTGGCCGAGCTGGTCGGGGAGACCCTCGAGCGGCACGACCGCATCGACCTGTTCTGCGCCAACGCCGGCATCACCAGCGGCGCCGGCCTGGAGGCGAGCAACGACGCGTGGGCCCGCACCTGGGCGGTCAACGTGCTGTCCCACGTGTACTCGGCCCGGGCCGTGCTGCCCTCGATGCTGGAGCGCGGGGAGGGGTACCTCCTGCACACCTGCTCGGCCGCGGGCCTGCTCACCGCCGTCGGTGACGCCCCCTACTCGGTGACGAAGCACGCCGCGGTGTCCTTCGCCGAGTGGCTGTCCATCACGTACGGCAGCCGCGGCATCAAGGTCAGCGCGCTGTGCCCGCAGGGCGTGGACACCCCGATGCTGCAGGATGGCCTCAAGGCCGGCCACATCGGCGCCAAGGTGACCGCGGCCGGCGGCGCCGTGCTGTCCGCCGACGACGTGGCCGAGAGCGTCGTGGCCGGCCTCGACGCCGAACGGTTCCTGATCCTGCCGCACCCGGAGGTGGGGCGGTACTACCTGCACCGCGCCACCGACACCGACCGCTGGCTCGCCGGCATGCGCGGCCTGCGCGACTCGCTGTCATGAGGCAGCCGGACGTGCTCCAGGCCGCCCTGGACGTGGTCGTGCCGTTCGCCCGCGGCCGCCAGGGCCGGGTGGTGGTGGGCATCTGCGGCCCGCCCGCCGCCGGCAAGTCCACCCTGTCCTCGGCGCTCGCCGAGGCCCTCCAGGACGTCCACATCGGACTGTCCAGTGTGGCCGTCCCCATGGACGGCTTCCACCTGTCGAACGTGGAGCTGGACCGGCTCGGCCTGGCCGACCGCAAGGGGGCGCCGGAGACCTTCGACTCGGCCGGCTTCGTGCACCTGCTGCGCCGCCTGCGGGCCGGCGAGGACCTCGTCTACGCCCCCGCCTACAGCCGCACCCTGCACGAGTCGATCGGCGGCGTCATCCCGGTGCCGTCCTCGGTGCGGGTCATCGTGGTCGAGGGCAACTACCTGCTGCTGGAGCACGGCCCGTGGGCGTCGGTGCGCGACCTGCTCGACCTGGTCCTGTACCTCGACGCCCCCGACGAGGTGCGCCAGGAGTCGCTGGTGCGCCGCCAGCTGGCGAAGGGCCTCGACCTGCCGGAGGCGCAGGACTGGGTCTCGCGCAGCGACGAGGCCAACGCCTCGGTGATCGCGGCCACCCGCAACCGCGCGGACCTCATCCTGACCCGCTGAACAGCCGCTCGGCGTTGTCCCAGCAGACCTTGCCGAGCCACTCGTCGCCGAGCCGCAGCCGCCGCAGCGACTCGATCTGGTGCTCGTACGGGTACGGGATGTTGGGGAAGTCGCTGCCGAGCAGCACGCGCCCGGCCAGCCCGAGGTCCCTGATCCGGGGCAGCAGCCGCTCGTCCGGGCCGCCGAAGAAGTCCGTGAACACCATGGTGGTGTCCAGGTGTACGCCGTCGTGCCGGTCGGCCAGGTCCAGGAACTCCTCGAACTCGGGCGCCCCCATGTGCGCGACGATCGCCCGCAGTCCCCGGTGGTTGCCCAGCAGCTCGCCGAAGGGCCCGGGCCCGGTGAAGGCGTTCGGGACCGGCCCGGAGCCGGCGTGGACGACCACCGGGATCCGCTCGGCGGCGAGGCGGTCCCAGACGGGGGCGAGGATCGGCTCCCGCGGGTCGTAGGCGCCCACCTGTAGGTGCACCTTGAACACCTCCGCGCCCCGCGCGATGGCGGCGTCCACGTACTCCTCCACCCCCTCCTCGGGGTAGAACGTGGCGCTGGGCAGGCACCCGGGCGCGCGCCCGGCGAAGTCGATGGTCCACTCGTTGAGGCCCCGCGCCATGCCGGGCTTGTGGGCGTACGCGAGCGCCGTGAACCGCTCGACGCCCTGTGCCCGCAGCGTCTGGACGCGCTCGTCCTCGTCGCCGCGGTACAGGATCGGCCACGGCCGGCCGACGAGCGGCCCTTCGGCGTCGAAGTACGCCTGGACGCTCCTCAGCAGCCTCGGCGGCATGAAGTGGGTGTGGACGTCGAACAGTCTCCGCACAGCGTCACGATATGTCGGGCTTCACGCCGGTTGTGCGTCACGCCGGGTTGTCGGCGTGGGTCAGGGTTTCCCAGGCCACGAAGAGGTTGTTGGTGCCGGCCGGGCGGGACGGCTCGGTCAGGCGCTGGGTGTTGGTCATGGCGATGCCCATGCGGTTGTGCAGGGCGTTGTAGGCGACCTCGGTGACCGGGCCCAGGCCGAGGTTGAGCTTGCCGCCGCAGAGCCACGCCGGGACCGCCTCGCCCAGCTGCCTGTCCCCGTCCGGCCAGCGCCGGGACTTCAGCACCCGTTGGGCAGGCAATCAGGTTGCCTCGCCGGTTGCCGGAAAGTGTCGTACCCCGGCGCTATGGTGACCCCGAGTTCGCGCCCCGGCCGCGTCGACCCGCTCGGCACAGCGTGACTCGCTTCGCACGGATGACAGCATTGGGGGATGACCGACGTGACGCGACGTTCCTTGCACGGGCTGGCCGAGCTGGTGCTGGCCGGGCCGCAGTATCGGGCGAGCGGGACCATCCGGCTGCGGGTGACGGAGGACGGGTTCGCCACCGTGGCGGCGCCGGACCTGCGGGTGAATGCCGACTCGCTGTTCGTGGGCGGCCGGCGGGTGCCACTGGGCGGGCGGACGCTGCGGGAGCTGGCGGACGAGGCCGGGGTCGGGATCGGGGCGCCGGAAGGGCTCTACTCGGACAGCTCGGGGGCGGGGCCGGACGACCGGGTCGTGCTCGACGGGGCCGAAGCGATCCTGGACGCGTTCGTGGCCGGCGACGCGGCGCTGCGGAAGCTGGACGGGGAGGCGACGCCGGTGCTGTGGCCGGAGCACTTCGACGTCGGGATCGCGCTCGACGAGGTGAATTACGGGGTGTCCGCGGGGGACACGGCGATCGACGAGCCGTACGCCTATGTGGTGCCCTGGACGCCCCGCGCCGGGGACTTCTGGAACATGCCCTTCGGCGCCGGTCGGCCCGTTCGGGAGGTGGCGGACATCGCGGCCTTCTTCGCCGAGGGGCGGCGCCTGGTCACGCAGGGCTGAGACTCCGGGCCGCGCGCTTGACGGCCTGGTCCCGTCGGCGCGCGAACCGCGGCGGCCGGCCGCGCTCGAGCGGAATGCCCCGGTCGTCGCGGGCCCGCCCCGGCCCACGCGGCCGTGGCGAACCGTACGGCGGGCGGCCAGACCGAGCAGCGCACGGATGGCCGAGCAGCGCGCATACGGCCGGGCGCACAGACGGCCGGGGCGAGCGGCGCACGCGCGGCCGGGTGCACAGATGGCCGGGGCGAGCGGCGCGGCGCCACGGAAGCCGGACAGGGAGACGACGCCCGTGCTGCGGCCCGAGCACTCCGGCGGCGGGATCGCGCTCGACGAGGCGATGTACGGGGTGTCCGCGCGAGATGCAGCGATCGACGAACCGTACGCCTCCGTGGCGACCTGGACGCGCCGCGCCAGGGACTTCTGGAACATGCCCTTCGGCGCCGGTCGGCCCGTCCGGGAGATGGCGGGCATCGCGGCCTTCTTCGCCGAGGGGCGCCGCGTGGCCACGCGGAGCTGAGTCGGTGGCCCGTGCCCCCACGGAGATCGAAGACGAGGCAGGATTGATCGCGTGGGAACCGATCGCGTGACGGTGTGGGACGACCTGTTGACTGCGCACGAGCGGGCCGCGCTGGCGCCCGGGCGGCCGGAGGATCTCGACCGCACCCCCGACGTGCTGGTCGTCGGGGGCGGGGTGATCGGGCTGATGGCGGCCGCGTTCTGCCTGCGGCGCGGGTTCGAGCGCGTCGTGCTGATCGAGCGCGCGCCGCGGCTCGTGCCCGGGGCCTCCTCCGGCAACGGCGGCGCGGTCGCCCCGGACATGCACCTGCTGACCGACACGCCGCAGTTCGTGGCGTTCGGGCGCAAGAGCCGGCAGCTGTACCTCGACCTCGACGCCGAATGGGACGGCGCGATCGGCCTTCGCCGCACCCGCTGGCTCGACATCCGCGCGGAGGTCCCGCGGCAGCTGCCGGCGCCGCTGCGCGCCCTGACCGCGGACGAGGTGCGCGACCTGGAGCCGGACGTGCGGCTGCCCGACGGCGCGTCGGCCGTGCTCGCCGAGGGGCAGCTCGCGGTGCACCCCGGAAGGCTGGCGGCGGCGCTGGCCGGCAAGGCCGGGCAGGTGGCCACCGGGGTCGGGCTGCTCGGCGTGTCGATGCGTGGCGACCGGGTCGCGGTCGCGCACACCACGGCCGGCGACTTCGCGCCCGGCGCCCTGGTCGTGGCCACCGGGCTGGTGCCGCGGCCCTGGCACACCGGCGTGCCGCAGCGCTGGGTCAAGGGGCACATGCTCGCCGTCGCCCCCGGGCCCTGGCGCCTGGGCAGCGTGCTGGCCGGGCCGTACGGCGGCGGCTCCCCGCTGCCGGGCGGCGGCGTGGTCTGCGGCGGCACGTTCGACGACGACGCCGGCCCCGACGTGCGGCCGGAGGTCGCCGACCCGATGGCGAAGGCCCTGGCGACGCTGCTGCCGGGGGCCGCGGAGGTGCCGATCAGCCACCGCTGGTGCTGCTTCCGGCCGCGGATCGAGGGCCGCCAGCCCGTGGTGGACCGGCTGCCGGGCCTGGACAACGCCTGGTTCGCCGGCGGGCACTTCACCACCGGGATGATGATGGCGCCGGCGACCGGGGCGGCGGTGGCCGAGTGGATCGCGACCGGCTCGGCGCCCCCCGAGGTGGAAGGATTCAGCCTGCCCGTGAGCGAAACCTGCCCGTGAGCAAGGCCCGCCCGTGAGCGAGACCCGCCCTTGAGCAAGGCCCGCCCGTGAGCGAAACCCGCCCGTGAGCAAGGCCCGCCCGTGAGCGAAACCCGCCCGTGAGCAAGGCCCGCCCGTGAGCGAAGGGGGCCAGGCGGGTCAGGGGGTCAGGTCGATGTAGGGCGACCAGCGACCCGCGTAGTACTTGTAGTAGCTGTGGCCGTCCTGCGCCAGCGTGTAGGCCTCGGTGGTGCCGAAGCGCGGGTTGTAGAGCACGGACGGCGCGCCGGTGTTGGCCCCGCCCAGGTCGTTCCAGCCGGACCAGGCGCCGAGGTAGTACACGTACTGCAGCTCCGCGCCCGGCGTGTGGACGTACACCTCCGTCGTGCCCGACGAACGGTTGTAGACCGCCGACGGGTCGGTGTCCAGGCTGCCGCCGAGGCCGATCCAGTCCGCCCATCCGCCGAGGTAGTAGCGGTAGGCGAGCTTGTTGCCGGTGGTGCGCAGGTAGACCTCGGTCGTGCCGTACTTCGGGTTGTAGAGCACCGACGGGGTGCCCTGCACGTCGCCGCCGAGGCCGATCCAGTCCGCCCACCCGCCGAGGTAGTAGCGGTAGGCCAGGCCCGCGGCGGTGCGCGCGTAGGCCTCGGTGGTGCCGAAGCGCGGGTTGTAGAGCACGCCCGGGTCGCCGGTCAGCGCGCCGCCGAGGTCGATCCAGTCCGACCAGCCGTTGCTGAAGTAGCGGTACGCGAGGGTGCCGGCCGCGGTGCGGGTGTAGACCTCGGTCGTGCCGAAGCGCGGGTTGTAGATGACCGCCGGGTTGCCGGCCGCGGTGCCGCCGAGGTCGATCCAGTCCGACCAGCCGTTGGAGTAGTAACGGTACGCGATGTGGTTGTTCGACAGCCGCGCGTACGCCTCCGTGGTGCCGAAGCGCGGGTTGTAGAGCACGGCCGGGTCGCCGGCCACCGCGCCGCCGAGGTCGGTCCACGACGACCAGGCGCCGGACCAGTAGGCGTAGACGAGGTGGTCGGTGCCGGTGGCCCGGGCGTAGACCTCGGTGGTGCCGAAGCGGGGGTTGAACAGGCTCTGCGGGCGGCCGGCCGGGCGCGGCGGGTCGGACTGGCGCACGAAGAGCACCCGGTTCGGCGAGGTGGCGGCCGCGTACGCCGGATACGACGACATGTTCAGCGCCCCGACGGTCGAGCTCTGCACCAGCGCGTTGCGGACCTGCTCGGCGCTGTAGTCCTGGTGCGCCTCGAGGATCAGCGCGGCCGCCCCGGTGACGTGCGGCGAGGCCATCGACGTGCCGTCGAGCGTCTTGGTGCCGCCGCCGATCCAGTCCGAGGTGATGCCCTCCCCCGGCGCGTACAGGTCCACGCAGGGGCCGTAGTCCGACCAGTGCACGGGGTGGTCGTCGATGGTGGAGGCGCCGACGACGAGCGCCTCGGCGACGTCGCCGGGCGAGTTGGTGCAGGCGTCGAGGGGGTTGTCGTCGGCGTCGCCGTTGCCGGCCGCCACCGACCAGGTCAGGCCGGAGGCGATGGAGCGGCGCAGGGCGGCGTCGAGGACGACGGAGGTGTCGTCGGAGCCGAGGCTCATGTTGACCACGGCCGGGTGGCGGGCGTTGGCGGTCACCCAGTCGATGCCGGCCACGACCTCGGACAGGAAGCCGTTGCCGCTGCAGTCCAGCACCCGCACGGCGACCAGCGAGACGCCCTTGGCCACGCCGTAGGTGGCGCCGCCGATGGTGCCGGCCACGTGGGTGCCGTGCCCGTCGCAGTCGCTGGCGTTGGCCGGGTCGTTGCTGTTGGCGGCGTTGGCCGGGTTGTCGTAGGGGTTGGTGACCCGGTCGACGAAGTTGTGCCCGTAGCTGGCCCGGCCGCCGAAGTCGCTGTGCGTGATCGCGATGCCGGAGTCGACGACGTACGCCGTGACGTGCGGGGCGGTGTTCGGGTACGTGTAGCTGGCGTCGCGGGTGTTGGCGTGGCTGTCGATGCGGTCCAGGCCCCACGTCGGGTTGGCCTGGGCGGCCGTCGTGCGCAGCAGGGTGTTGCGCTCGACCCGGGCCACGCCGGACGCGGCCGCCAGCCGGCGGGCCTGGGCGTCGGTGAGGTTGTCGACGGCGAAGCCGCGGACCGTGGCGCTGTACTGCTCGCGGACGTCGCCGCCGTACTGCCGGGACAGCTTCTGCGCCGCGTCGCTCACCGCCGCCTGGGCCTGCGCCGCGGTCTGCGCGCCGGGCGGGTCCTCGAGCAGCACCACGTAGCCGCCGGACTCCTCCGCCCCGGCCGCGCCGAACACGACCCCCTCGGGCGGCGCGGCGTTCGCCGCGCCGGGGGCCAGTACGACCAGCGACGCGAGGGCCAGGACCTTGCCGATGCGGACCATCTTCGCCATCACCCTCGGACGTAGGACAACTACTGAGAGTCACCCTAGCCGGGTGGGCCGGTCAGCGGCGCTTGATCCACCAGATGATGCCCAGCACCACGGCGAAGCTGGCGGCGGCGGTCACCACGTAGGGCACGGCCCGGCGCACCGCGAACCCCACCCCGCTGACCGCGAGCAGGTCGATCGGCTCGGCATCGGGCTCCACGGGAGCGATAGGCCCGGCCGGCTCGACCAAAGCAACCGGCGCCTCTTCGACCGCGGCGAGCTTCGACGCCAGGCAGTCGGCGAACTGGCCGATCAGGCGGCCGCTCACGTCGCCGATCAGGCCGCGGCCGAACTGGGCGGCCTTGCCGGTGATGTCGAGGTCGGTGCTGACGTTCACCCGGGTGCCGTCGCCCTCGGCGGCCAGCGTGGCGGTCACGGTGGCCCGGGCCGTGCCGCCGCCGCGGCTGTCCGCCCCGGACGCGGCGATGACCACCCGGCGGCCCTCCTCGTCGCGCTCGACGAAGCGGCCGGAGCCCTTGAACATCAGACTCACCGGCCCCAGCTTCACCTTCACGGTGCCGGTGAACTCGTCGCCGTCGACCGAGGTCAGCGTGGCCCCCGGCATGCACGGCGCGATCGTCTCGATGTCCAGCAGCACCGCCCAGGCCCGCTGCACGGGGACGGGCACGGTGAAGGCGTTCTCCAGCTGCACGGGTACCTCCAGGGCTCGGCGACCGGGTCCCCTCGACCGTAGTCCCCGAGCCCGGGCGGATGTGGGTCAGACCCCGAGAGCGCGGCAGACGGCCCGGGTGGTGAGGACCCGGGCCAGCTCCCTGCGGTAGTCGGCCGACGCCGAGAGGTCGTCCACCGGCGCGATGCCGGCCGCGACCGGCGAGCAGGCCTCGGCGATCGCCGGCTGGGCGGCCGGGGCCCCGGCCAGGGCCGCCTCGATCTCCCGGGCGCGGTGCGGCACGGGTCCGACGTTCGTGAGCGCGATGCGGGCCGCCCCGATGGCGTCCCCGTCCCGCCGGACGGCGACGGCCACCCCGACGATCGCCCACGACTGGGCGGTGCGGTGGAACTTCTCGTAGTGGGCGGCCCAGCCGGCGGTGGACGGCAGCCGTACCTCGACCACCACCTCGTCCGGCCCGAGCGCGGTGGTGAACAGGCCGACCGCGAAGTCGGCCGCCGGGATCGTCCGGCTGCCCGCCGGGCCCTGCACGACGAGGGTCGCGTCCAGGGCCGCCGCCACGGCGGGCAGGTCGGCGGCCGGGTCGGCGTGGGCCAGGGAGCCGCCCAGGGTGCCGCGATGGCGCACCTGGCGGTCCCCGACCGTGCCGGCCGCGGCGGCGAGCAGCGGCGCGTGCTGCCGGACGAGATCGGAGGCGGCGACCTCCGCGTGCGTGGTCATCGCGCCGATGACCAGTGTTTCGCCCTCCACGCGGATGCCGGCGAGGCCGGGCACCGCGCCGAGGTCGACGAGCAGGGTGGGCGCGGCCAGGCGCAGGCGCAGCACGGGCAGCAGCGACTGCCCACCGGCGAGCACCTTGCCCTCCTCGGCCGAGCCGAGCGCGGCCACGGCCTCCTCGACCGTGGACGGCCGCGCGTAGTCGAACGGCACCGGGATCACGCCACACCTCCGCGCTTGACGGCCCGCCACACGCGTTCGGGTGTGCACGGCATCGGTACGTCGGACACGCCGTAGGGCCGCAGCGCGTCCACGATCGCGTTGACCACCGCCGGGGTGGCGGCGATCGCGCCGGCCTCGCCCACGCCCTTGACCCCCAGCGGGTTGGACGTCGCCGGCGTCTCGGTCCGGTCGGTGACGATGACCGGCAGGTCGGCCGCGGAGGGGATCGTGTACTCCACGAACGACCCGGTCAGCAGGGTGCCGTTCGCGTCGTAGACGGCCTCCTCGTGCAGGGCCTGCGCGACCCCCTGGGCCACGCCGCCGTGCACCTGCCCCTCGACGATCAGCGGGTTGACCACGCGGCCGACGTCGTCGACGGCGACGTACCGCCGGATCGTGACCCGCCCCGTGAGCGTGTCGACCTCCGTCGCGCACAGGTGGGTGCCGTGCGGGAAGGAGAACGTCTGCGGGTCGAAGGTCGCGTCGGCGTCCAGCGACGCCTCGACCCCGTCGGGCAGGTCGTGCGCGGCGAAGACGGCGAAGGCGCAGTCCCCGAGGGTCTTCGCGGCGTCGGGGGTACCGCGGACCCGGAACGCCCCGCCGGTGAACTCGACGTCGTCCGGACTGCACTCCAGCATGTGGGCGGCGACCGTCCGCGCCTTGTCCCGCACCTTGCCGCAGGCCTCGACCAGGGCCACCCCGCCCACGGCGAGGGAGCGGGAGCCGTACGTGTCCAGGCCCTTGTGCGACGTGCGGGTGTCGCCGTGCAGCACCTCGACGTCCTCGAACGCCACGCCCAGCTCGTCGGCGACGATCTGGCTCCACGCCGTCACGTGCCCCTGCCCGTGCGGGCTCGTGCCGGTGACCACCTCGACCTTGCCGGTGGGCAGGACGCGCACGGAGGCGCTCTCCCAGCCGCCGGCGGCGTAGCGCAGGGCGCCGAGGATGCGCGACGGGGCGAGGCCGCACATCTCGGTGTACGTCGAGACGCCGAGACCCAGCTGTACCGGATCCCCGGCCGCTCGCCGGCTCGCCTGCTCCGCGCGCAGCTCGTCGTAGCCGAACAGCGCCAGCGCCTTGTCCGTGGCGGCGTCGTAGTCGCCCGAGTCGTACACCAGCCCGGCGACCGTCGTGTAGGGGAACTCGTCGGCCTTGATCCAGTTGCGCCGCCGCACCTCGATCGGGTCCAGCCCGACCTCGGCGGCGAGCTCGTCCATGGCCCGCTCGATCGCGTACGTCGCCTCGGGCCGCCCGGCCCCGCGGTAGGCGTCGGTGATCGTGGTGTTGGTGAACACGCCGGTGCACTCGAAGCGGTACGCCGGGACCTTGTAGATCGCGTTGTACATGAACGCGCCCAGGATCGGCACGCCCGGCCCGACCAGCCCGAGGTACGCCCCCATGTTGGCCAGCAGCCGCACGTCGATCCCGGTGAGCGTCCCGTCCCGGCGCGCGGTCAGCGTGATCTCCTGGATCTGGTCCCGCCCGTGGTGCGCCGAGAGCATCGTGTCCCCGCGCGTCTCCGTGTACTTCACCGGCCGCTGGACCCGCCGGGCCGCCAGGAAGGCGATCAGCTCCTCCGGCGTGACCTGCAGCTTGCCGCCGAACCCGCCGCCCACGTCGGGCGCGATGACCCGGATCTTGTGCTCCGGCACCCCGGTCAGCAGCGCGTAGAACACCCGCAGGATGTGCGGGATCTGGGTGGACGACCAGACGGTGTACTCCCCCGCCCCGGGGTCCACGATCACGCTGCGCGGCTCCATGAACGCCGGGATCAGCCGCTGCTGCACGTACCGCCGGTGGATGCGCACCTCGCCCTCGGCGTCGGCCACGCTGGCCCCGGTCCCCGCCGCGGCCGAGTCGAACACCCAGGTGTACGACCGGTTCGTGCCCTTGTCGGGATGCACCAGCACCTCGTCGCGGGCCGCGGCGGCGAGGTCGAGCGCGGCCTCCAGCGGCTCGTAGTCGACCTCGATCGCCTCCAGCGCGTCCACGGCGCTCGCCGCGTCCCGGGCCACGACGACCGCGACCGCCTCCCCGTGGTGGCGCACCACGTCCACGGCCAGCGGCGGGCGCACCGGGTGCACGATGTCCTCGGTCACCGGCCAGGCGCAGGGCAGGCTCCCCTGCACGTCGGCGACGTCGGCCCCGCTGAACGCGGCGACCACGCCGGGCTCGCGCAGCGCCGCGGACACGTCGACCCGCTCGATCCGCGCGTGCGCGTGCGGGCTGCGCAGGATCGCCAGGTGCAGCATGCCGGGCACCGCGAGGTTGTCGGTCCAGCGCGTGCGGCCGGTGATGAGCCGCGCGTCCTCCTTGCGCCGCCGGGCGGCGCCGACCTCGGTGGTGCTCATGCCATGGCCTTCGCGGCGGCCTGGACGGCCCGGACGATATTCTGGTAGCCCGTGCAGCGGCAGAGGTTGCCGGACAGCCCCTCCCGGATCTCCTCCTCGGACGGGTCGGCGTTGTCGCGCAGCAGGTCGACCGCGGACAGGATCATCCCGGGGGTGCAGAACCCGCACTGCAGCGCGTGCAGCTCGTGGAACGCCCGCTGGACGGGGTGCAGCTCCCCGCCGTCGCCGGCGAGTCCCTCGATCGTGGTGACGCTGGCCCCGTCGGCCTGCGCGGCGAGCACCGAGCAGCTCTTCACGCTGCGGCCGTTCATGAGCACCGTGCACGATCCGCAGTTGCTGGTATCGCAGCCGACGACCGTGCCAACCTTGCCGAGCCGTTCACGGAGATGGTGGACGAGGAGGGTCCGGGGTTCGACGTCGTCGGCGTAGCGGCTGCCGTCGACCTCGACACTCACGGGGACCCGCGCTGATGGGGACATGTGGCCTCCCAGGAAGACACTGCCCCATCAGCAGAACCCATAGATCATGATCGACTCAAGTGCCGGTTCGGCCCGCGTGTGATCA
The DNA here is from genome assembly GCF_039532525.1 of Dactylosporangium salmoneum. Taxonomy (NCBI): domain Bacteria; kingdom Bacillati; phylum Actinomycetota; class Actinomycetes; order Micromonosporales; family Micromonosporaceae; genus Dactylosporangium; species Dactylosporangium salmoneum. The sequence continues at coordinate 267,727 of NZ_BAAARV010000033.1, read as the reverse complement.
GGTGATCTCGAGGTTGGCCATCATGCCCATGTCCTCGTGCTCGGCGTTGTGGCAGTGGAAGAGGTACCTCCCGCGGTACCCCTCGAAGCGGGTGATGATCTCCACCGCCTCGCCCGGGCGCAGCGAGACGGTGTCCTTGAGCCCCGCGTCGTGCGCCAGCGGCGCCCGGCCCCGCCGCGACAGCACCCGGAAGCCGACCAGGTGCAGGTGCACCGGGTGGTGGACGTCGGCGACCAGCCGCCACACCTCGACATCGCCGAGTGCGGTGGTGACGTCGGCGCGCGCCGGGTCGAAGGGGCGCCCGCCGATCAGCCAGCCGTGCTCGCCGCCCATCCGCCCGGCGCGGAACGCGAGGTCGCGCACCCGGACGGCGTCGCCGCGGCGCCAGGTGGGCAGGTCGGTGCAGAGCACCGGCGGGACGCGGCTGTCGTCGGGCGCGCGACGGGCGACACGGAACGCCATGACGTCCGTGGTCCGGCCCTCGCCGAGCAGGTTGCGCAGCCGCACGCGGGCGCCGGCCGGGACCGCCGAGAAGTCGACGACGATGTCGTAGCGCTCGGCGGGCGCGATCGGCAGGCTCCCGTGCACGACCGGCGCGGCGAGCAGGCCCTGGTCGGCGCCGACCTGCACGAGATCCAGCCGCCGCCCGTCGTCGGTGCGCGCCTCGAGCTCGTAGTGGCGGGAGTTGGACGCGTTGAGGACCCGCAGCCGGTACCGGGCCGCGTCCACCTCGTGCACCGGCCAGGGGGCGCCGTTGACCAGGATGACGTCGCCCTGCACGCCGGCGAGGTAGGCCGGCCGCACGCCCGGGCGCTCCTGCAGCGTCGGGTCGAGCGCGGGGTAGGCGAGGCTCCCGTCGGCGGCGAACGCCCGGTCGGCGAGCACGAGCGGCAGCTCGCGCGGGCCGGACGGCAGGCCCAGGTTCTCCTCGGCGTCGTCGCGGACGATGTGCAGGCCGGCCAGGCCCCGCCAGATCGCCGGGCCGGTGAAGTCCATGCGGTGGTCGTGGTACCACAGCAGGGTCGGCCGCTGCTCCAGCGGGAACGTGTAGTCCCGCGTCACGTGGCTCACCACGGCCCGCGGGTCGTTCCCCATGTGCATGCCGGCGTGGTGGCCGCCCTCCGGCAGGATCAGGTCGGTCGGGTAGCCGTCCGAGGCCGCCGGGGTCCGGCCGCCGTGCAGGTGCACGACGGTCGGGACGGGCAGCTCGTTGCGGTGCGTGACGGTGATCGGGCGCCCCCGCCGCGACTCGATCGTCGGGCCGGGGAAGGTGCCCTCATAGGTCCACATCGGCGTGTGCACGCCCGGCAGGATCTCCATGACCGTTTCGCGCTGGGCGATGGTGTACCTCCCGTCGCCGGCCGGTCGCAGCACCGGCGGGATCGGCAGCGGCGTCCGGTAGGGCTCCGGCAGCGGCAGGGCGCTGCGCAGCTGGGCGCCGGTGGCCGCGGGGCGGCGGGCCAGGGCGGCCGAGGCCGACAGGCCCGCGACCGCCACCAACCCGAGGCCCAGCACCCGCCGCCTGGTCAGGTCGTGCTCAGACAACGCCTGTCCCCTCCCGTGTCCGCCAGACGAGCAGGAACTGCACGACGACGCCGACGACGGTCAGCACGCCCAGCGGGATGTGCAGCCACAGGGCGCCGTCCAGACCGGCGAAGTACTGCACCGTCTCGGCCGTCACCAGGCCGGCCGTGGGCGGGAAGAGCCCCGGCCGGCGGGTGCGGGCCCAGGCCACCGCCGCCACGATCAGCTGCACGTAGCCGATCGAGGTGACCACGTCGGCGCCGGTCGCGTGCCAGCGCAGGGCGTCGAAGTCGCCGCTGAGGTACACCCCGGCGAACACCGGCTGGGCGGCGATCGCCACCAGGTGCGCGCTGACGACGGCGCGCAGGACCCATGCCGGCATCCTCAGTACCCGATCGTCTCGCGCAGCAGCAGGACCGTGACGTGGCCGAGCCGGGGCGGGGCGTTGAGGACCAGCAGCTGGTTGACGGCGCTGGGCTGCCCGTGGGTCCGGCGGACGCGGGCGTCCTCCAGCGGCAGGACGTGCTCCTGCACCCGGCGCACGGCGGCGTCGAGGTCCGGCACCACCTTCTGCGCGCCGACGAGCCAGATCGCGCGCCCGGCGCCGCCGGTGTACGCCGGCAGCTGGCCCCCCGTCGCCGAGGCGACGACCAGGGAGCCGGTCTCGGTGAGCGCGTTGACGCTGCCCACGACCACGTCCGGGGTGGCGACCAGCCGGCGCAGGTCGTCGCCCTCGGCGGCCCGGTCCATGGTCGCCGCGCGGGGCTTGACGGCCCGGTACCGGCCGCTGCGGTTGATGTCGTCGTCGATGCCGGACAGCCGCAGCGTCTCGCTCGCGGCGGTGAAGACGCACGCCTGCGCCGGGATCAGCTCCTCGACCCGGACCCGGGCCTCGGCGGCACTGTCGAGGATCTCGACGGTGAAGCCGTTGCCGGCCAGCGCCTCGGCCGCTCGTTCGAGGGTCGTCATGCCCCGGCCCCCGGTGCGTTGCCCCCGAGGGGGGACATGTCGACGTAACGCATCTCGTACACGCGCTCGCTGAACTTCCAGCCGTCCCCGGTGCGCCGGTACCGGTCGTGGTAGACGGCGTAGTTGACGCCCTGCTTGCCGTCGAGCAGCCGGGCGATCTCCTGCATGTAGGTGCGGCCGGTCGCGGTGTCGCCGTCGAGCTCGATGATGCCGGGATGCGAGTTCTGCACGAAGAAGTCCCACTGCGCCTGGAGCCGCTCGCCCACGACGCGGATCTCCTCGCGCCCGGTCATCTCGGCGACGGGGGGCATCCGCAGCACGCCGTCCTCGGTGAACAGCGACGCGAGGCGGGCCCGGTCGCGCATCATGACGGCGTCGGTGAACTCGCCGCGCAGCGCCTCGATCTCGACGCGGTCGGCGATCGCTTGAAAGTCGGTCATGCCCGTTCCGACAAGGCAGCCGCCCGGAACGTCAGGCTCGGCGCCTGTCGCGGGACGGACCTCACATTCCGGTGCGCTGTCCGGTCGGAGAAGGTATGAGCGACCGAGTCATGAGCGAACGCCGGCAGCTGACCAACGTGGCGTACCGGATGCTCGGCTCCCTGGCCGACGCCGAGGACGTCGTGCAGGAGGCCTACGCCCGCTGGTACGCCCTCTCCCCGCACGACCGCGACGCGATCGCCTCGCCGGGCGCCTGGCTGACCACGGTGGCCACCCGCACCTGCCTCAACCTGCTCGGCTCGGCCCGGGCCCGCCGGGAGCGCTACGTGGGCGAGTGGATCCCCGAGCCGCTGCCCGAGCGGCGGGAATGGGCGGACGCGGCTGCGGCCGACCCGGCGGACCGGATCACCCTCGACGAGTCGATCAGCATGGCGTTCCTCGTCGTGCTGGACCACATGACGCCGGCCGAGCGCGTCACCTTCGTCCTGCACGACGTCTTCCGCTACTCGTTCGCCGAGGTGGGCGAGATCATCGGCCGCACGCCGGCCGCCTGCCGCCAGCTGGCCCTCTCCGCCCGCCGCCGCATCCGCGACTCGCGGCGGCCGGTCACGCCGGCGGGGACGCGGGCCGGCGTCGTGCGGGACTTCAAGCGGGCGTGGGAGGCCAAGGACGTCAAGGCCCTCGTCGGGCTGCTCGACCCCGGCGCCACCCTCGTCGCCGACGGCGGCGGCCTGGTCGGCGCCCTGCGGCGGCCGGTCGAGGGGGCGGAGCGGATCGCCCGCACCTACCTCAGCATCGCCCGCGTCGCGCCGGGGCTGACGCTGGTGGAGCGCACGGTCAACGGCCAGCCCGGGCTGGTGGGGCAGCTGGACGGCGTCACGGTCACCGTGTTCGCGTTCCAGGTCGCCGGCGGCCGGATCACCAACATCTGGGCGATCCGCAACCCGGAGAAGCTGCGCCCCTGGGCCTGAGCGTGCACCTAGTCCATGGTGGGTGCGAGCAGCGGGCGGGCGGTGGACTCCTGGGCGGCCAGGGCCTCCATCGCGGCCCGGTAGGCGGCGCGGTCCAGGTCGCCGGTCAGCAGCCGGGCGGCGGCCGCGCGCTCGGCCCGGTTCAGCTGGCGGGCCGGCCCGGAGTCGATGGCCGCCCGGCGCAGGTGGTGGGCGATGAGGAGGACGTAGACGGCCGCGATCGCCGCGGCGGCCAGCATCGTCGCGAGCATCCGCCGAGGGTAGGCCGGGGGCCGTGCGGGCGGTACCGGCCCTGCGGCTGGAAAGAACCGGCCGGCAGGGTGGCAACCTGTTGGGGTGCCGGAGGACAACGAAAAGGGCTACCGGCGCTCGGCCGGGACCGAGCGCGGGCTGGCGCGGCGCCAGGAGCTGCTGGAGAAGGTGGTCGAGGACCTGGCCGAGAACGGGCTCGTGGACTTCTCGCTGCGGCGGGCGGCCCGCGCGGCCGGGACCACGCACAAGGTGCTGCTGTACCACTTCGACGGGGTCGACGACCTGCTCGTGCTGGCGGTCGACCGGCTTCGGCAGCGGCGCATCGACCACAGCCTCGCCGCGGCGGCCGGCAGCGCGACGACGCTGGCCGGACGGGTCGAGGCGATCTGGCCGGTGCTCACCGACCCGCGCTTCGGGCACCGGGTGCTGGAGCAGTCGACCGGGCTGGCGATGTACGACCCGGGCCGCTACGCCAAGTTCGGCCGGGAGGCCACCGAGCAGTACCTGCCCGCGCTGCTGGCGATCTGTCCCGCGCACTGGGACGAGCGGCGCCGGCGCGAGGTCGCCGAGATGATCCTCGCCACCCTCCGCGGGCTGCTGCTGGACCGGGTGACCGGCGGTGACCACGAGGGCGTCGACGCCGGGCTGCGGGCGCTGCTGCGGGCCCTGCGCCACGAGGAGGAGCGGGACCTGGCGACAATGTGAACCACGTGGTTCACTTCATGGCATGGCCGAGATCGAGCTGAGCGCCGGGACCATCGAGTACCTCGACACCGGGGGCGACCGGCCCGTCGCGCTCCTCCTGCACGGGCTCCTCATGGACGAGACCCTCTGGGGTTCCGTCGTGTCCGAGATTTCGGACACGTACCGCTGCATCGTCCCGACCCTCCCCTTCGGCGCGCACCGGCGCCCGGTGCGCCGGGACGCCGACCTGTCGCTGCCGGGCGTCGCCGGGCTGGTCGCCGAGCTCATGCAGCGGCTCGGCCTCGACGACGTGACGCTGGTCGGCAACGACACCGGCGGGGCGATCGCCCAGCTCGTGGCGGCCGACCCGGAGCGCAACGGGCGCGTCGGCACGCTGGTGCTCGTTTCCTGCGAGGCGTTCGACAACCTGCCCCCGGGCCTCACCGGGCGCACCATCGCGCTGCTCGGCCGCCTGCCGGCCGGGGCGTTCAAGGCGTTCATGCAGCAGATGCGGCTGCGCCCGGCCCGCCGGCTGCCGATCGCCTTCGGCCGGCTCACCCTGCGCGGCGACGCGGTCACCAGCGGCTGGGTGCGCCCGATCCTGACCGTGCCGGGGATCGCGGCGGACGCGGTGCGGGTGCTGCGGGCCGCCTTCGCCGACCGCGCCGTGCTGGAGCGCGCCGCCGGGCGCCTGGCCGCGTTCGACCGGCCGGCCCTGGTGGTGTGGGCCGAGCGGGACCGGGTGATGCCGCCCGAGCACGGCCGGCGCCTGGCCGCGCTGCTGCCGCAGGCCCGGCTGGAGCTGGTGGCGGACAGCTACACGCTCATCCCGCTGGACCAGCCCCGGCGGCTGGCGCACCTGCTGAAGACCGGGCAGCGCTAACCGTGGTGGATGCGGCCGGCGGTGGTGGTCAGCCGGGCCCCGCCGCCGCCCCACCGGCCCGCGATGATCTCGGCTGCGATGCTCACCGCCGTCTCCTCCGGCGTGCGGGCGCCCAGGTCCAGCCCGATCGGCGAGGACAGCCGGGCCAGCTCCGCCTCTGCGACCCCGGCCTCGCGCAGCCGGGCCATCCGGTCGTCGTGCGTGCGCCGCGACCCCATCGCGCCGATGTAGGCGAAGTCGTGGGTGAGCGCCACCTGCAGCACCGGCACGTCGAACTTCGGGTCGTGGGTGAGCACGCACACCACGGTGCGCCCGTCGACCCGGCCGGCGTCGATCTCCCCCTGGAGGTAGCGGTGCGGCCAGTCGACCACCACGTCGTCGGCCCCGGGGAACCGTTTCGACGTGGCGAAGACCGGGCGGGCGTCGCAGACCGTCACGTGGTACCCCAGGAAGCCCCCCATCCGCGCGACGGACGCGGCGAAGTCGATGGCCCCGAAGACGAGCATCCGGGCCGGTGGGGCGTACGAGGCGACGAAGAGCGTCAGGCCCTCGCCGCGGCGCTCCCCGTCCGGGCCGTAGTGCAGCGTGTCGGTCCGGCCGGCGGCGAGCAGGCCGCGGGCGTCGTCGGTGGCGGCGGCGTCGAGCCGGGGCGAGCCCAGCGTCCCGTCGACCGAGTCGGGCCAGACCACGAGCCGGCGGCCGAGGCGGCCGGCGGGGCCCTCGACGACGGAGACGACCGCGACCGGGTCGCGGCGGCGGATCGCCGCGGCCACCCGGTCCAGCTCCGGGAACGACGCCCGGCTGACCGGCTCGACCAGCAGCTCGATGATGCCGCCGCAGGTCAGCCCGACGGCGAACGCGTCGTCGTCGCTGACGCCGTAGCGCTGCACGACCGGGGCGCCGGCCGCGACCACCTCGCGGGCCAGCTCGTACACGGCGCCCTCCACGCAGCCGCCGGACACGCTGCCGACGGCGGTGCCGTCCGGGCCGACCAGCATCGTGGCGCCCGCCGGGCGGGGCGAGCTGCGCCAGGTGCGCACCACGGTGGCCATCCCGACCGGTTCCCCGGCCCGCCACCAGCCCAGCAGCTCGTCCAACACCTCACGCACGGCGAACCTCCATGTTCTCCACCAACGCCTCCAGCGCCGCGATCGTATGGCCCGCCACGAGGGCGTCGACGTGCGGCAGCACCGCGGCCAGCCCGCCCGCGGACGGGGCGAAGCCGGGCCGCCCGGCGTGCGGGCTGACCCAGACGACCCGGGCGGCGAGCCGGCGCAGATGCGCCACGGTACCGGCCAGGCGGGCCGGGTCGCCGGTCTCCCACCCGTCGCTGAAGATCACGACCACGGCCCGGCGGGCGGCGCCGCGGTGGCCGTCGCCGCGCACGAAGGCGGCCAGCGTGTCGCCGAGCCGGGTGCCGCCGCGCCAGTCCGGGATGAGCTGCCCGGCCCGGCGCAGCGCGGCCTCCGGGTCGCGGACCCGCAGCGCGGCCGAGAGCGGGGTGAGCCGGGTGCCCAGCGCGTAGGCGGCGGTCCACCGTGGACGGTGGCGGACCAGCGCGTGGGCGAAGCGCAGCAGCGCGTCGGCGTAGGGCGACATGGAGCCGGAGACGTCGACGAGCAGCACCAGCTTGCGCGGGCGCGGGCGGCGGGCCCGGCGCAGCAGCACGCCGGGGCCGCGCAGCAGGTGGCGCACGGTGCGGCGGCGGTCGACGGCGCCGCGCGGGGCCGGGGTGTACCGCCGGCCGGTCCGCATCGGGTGGGCGCCCGCGGTCAGCGACAGCAGCCGCTGGGCCTCCGTGCGCTCCACGGGCGAGAGGGTCGCGAGGTCGCGATGGCGCAGTACCTCGTGCGCCGACGCCCGCACCGCCAGCGCGGGATCGCCGCCGCCCGCCGCGACCTGCGGCGGCATCGTGGCGCGCAACAGCGACCGCTCGGGCAGCCGGCGCACCTGCCACGGCGTGCCCTTCGCCGCCGCCTGCCCGGCGTGGCCCCGCCAGGCCGCGTCGTAGCGCTCGATGTCCTCGGGCGAGCCGCACAGGGTGAGCCGGCCGACCCAGTAGGCGTGCTCGGGCCCGGCCGCGTCCAGGGCGGTCCAGAACGACAGGAGCCGGTCAAGCGAGTACATCGGAATCCCGCACCAGCTCGATGTCCTCGCGCACCTTGAGCACCACGCCGAGGGTCTGCGGCCCGGGCGCGGTCAGCCCGAGCGCGTCCAGCGCCGCCGCCCAGTCGATCGCCTCGGCCACCCCGGGCGGCTTGACCAGGTCGAGGGTGCGCAGCCGGGCGGTGGCCGCGGCGACGGCGACGGCGAGCCGCTCGCCGACGCCGGGCAGCCGGGCGCGCAGGATCGCGGCCTCCCGCTCGGGCGTCGGGTGGGCCACCCAGTGGTAGAGGCAGCGGCGCTTCAGCGCGTCGTGCACCTCGCGGGTGCGGTTGCTGGTGACGACCACGACCGGCGGCTCGGCGGCCTCGATCCGGCCGAGCTCGGGCACGGTGACCGCGGCGTCGGCCAGCAGCTCCAGCAGGTACGCCTCGAACTCGTCGTCGGCCCGGTCGATCTCGTCGACCAGCAGCACGCACGGGGCCCGCTCGACCGCCTGCAGCAGCGGCCGGGCGATCAGGAAGCGCCGGTCGTAGAGGCCGGCCTCCAGCTGGTCGGCCGACAGCTCGCCCCGCCCGGCCGCCTCCACGGCCCGCAGGTGCAGCACCTGGCGGGGGAAGTCCCAGTCGTAGAGGGCCTGGGCGGCGTCGAGCCCCTCGTAGCACTGCAGCCGGATGAGCTCGACCCCGGCCGCCGCGGCCAGGGCGGCCGCGAACGCGGTCTTGCCCACCCCGGCGTCACCCTCGAGGAAGATCGGCCGGCCCAGGCGCAGGGCGAGGAAGCCCGCCATCGCGAGCCCCTCGTCGGCGAGGTAGCCCGCGTCGGCCAGGCGCGCCGCGAGAGCGGCCGGCGACGCGAAGTCCGGCACGCTCCCACTATGCGCCACGAACCGGCACCGGCGTTAATTCGCCAGGAGCGGGACGACGGGGGTCAATCCACCGGCGGTACGTCGAGGTCGGTGTCGTCGGCGATGTCCTCGCACGGCACGCCCTGCACGTCGCCGGCGTGGGCGACCAGGTAGGCGCGCGCCCCGACGTCGGCCGTGGCCAGCGTGCTCACCCCGGCCCAGTGACCGCGGCCGAGGATCACCGGGTGGCCGCGCTTGCCCTTGTAGGTCGCGGTCAGCAGGGCGCCCGGCCCGGGCGGAGCGGCAGCCAGCAACCGGGCCACGGCGTCGGGCCCGATGCCGGGGGTGTCGACGAGCAGCACGGCGGCCGCCTCGGCGTCGGTCTCGGCCAGGGCGGCCAGGCCGACCCGCAGCGAGGAGCCCATGCCGCTCTTCCAGGCCGGGTTCTCCAGCAGGTGGGCGTCGCCGAGCTGCGCCTCGTCGCGGACCCGGCCCGCCTCGGCGCCGAGCACGACCCAGATCCGCGTGCAGCCGCCGTCGCGGAGCGTGGCGACGGCGCGCTCGACCAGCAGGCGGCCGTCCTCGTGGCGCACGAGCGCCTTGGGCCCGCCATACCGGCGGCCGCCGCCTGCGGCGAGAACCAGTCCGACGATCGCGCTCAGTGCGGACTCCTACGAATGGTCGCGTCCCTTACCGACGCGCATCAGATTAATACGCCGCCCAGTCCGGCTCGATGAGGCTCCGCTCCGATCGACCCAGACGGGCGCCGATCGGTAGGCTGCATGCTCATGGCCCTCCATGATCACTGCTCGTACTGCGGCGCCGCCTATCCGCAAGGGTCGGCCTGGCCGCGGGTGTGCGCGGCCTGTGGCGAGACGACCTGGCTCAACCCCACGCCGGTCGCGGTGAACCTGCTGCCGGTCGATACCGACAACGGCCGCGGGGTGCTGGTGGTCCGCCGCAACATCCCGCCGTTCATCGGCGAGCTGGCCCTGCCGGGCGGCTTCATCGAGGTGGGCGAGACCTGGCAGGAGGCCGCGGTCCGGGAGCTGCGCGAGGAGACCACGATCCTGGCCGACCCGGCCGACGTGCGCCTCTTCGACGTGCACAGCGTGCCCCGCAGCATCCTCATCTTCGCGCTGCTCCCGGCCCGCCCGCTGGCCGAGCTGCCGGCGTCGGTCAGCAACGAGGAGACGCAGGGCATCGAGATCGCCCTCGAGCCGGCGCAGCTGTGCTTCCCCGCGCACACGGACATGCTGGCCGCCTACTTCGCGTCGGAGTAGCGCCCGACGATCGTCACGTCCAGGGGGAAGCGCACCTCGGTGTCGCCGAAGAGCAGGCGGCGGGCCTCGTCGCCGGCCGCGTGCACGGCCGCGGCGACCTCCTGGGCCTCCTCCTGGGGGCAGTGCACGATGACCTCGTCGTGCTGGAAGAAGACCAGCTCCGCGCGGCGGCCGGCCAGCGCCGCGCGGAGGCGGGCCAGCAGGACCAGGGCCCACTCGGCCGCGGTGCCCTGGATGACGAAGTTGCGGGTGAACCGGCCGCGGGCCCGGCCCTTGGCCCCGCCGCGGGACTCGACCTCGGCGCCGGGCTCGTCGAAGCCCTCTCGCCAGCTGACCGAGGCCGGCGGGCAGGTGCGCCCGAGCCAGGTGCGCACCAGTCCCCCGCTCTCCCCGGTGCGGGCCGCCTCCTCGACCAGGTCCCAGGCCGTCGGGTAGAAGCGGCGCAGCGCGGCGAGGGCGGGCGCGGCGTTGCCGCCGGTCTGGCCGTACATCGCGCCGAGCATGGCGATCTTGGCCTTGGCCCGGTCGCCGTCGAACGCCTCGGTGGCCAGGGCCGCGTAGAGGTCGCCGGCCGCGCCCGCGCGGGCCAGGCGCCGGTCGCCGGCGACGGCGGCGAGCACCCGGGGCTCCAGCTGGCCGGCGTCGGCCACGACCAGCGCCCAGCCGGGGTCGGCGACCACGGCCCGGCGCACGATCTTGGGGATCTGCAGGGCGCCGCCGCCACGGGTGGCCCAGCGGCCGGAGACGACGCCGCCGGGGATGTACTCGGCCCGGAACCGGCCGCCGGTGACCCACTGGTCCAGCCAGGACCAGCCGTGCGCCGTCCAGAGGCGGTACAGCTCCTTGTACTCCAGCAGGATCGGCACGGCCGGGTGGTCGACGTGCTCCAGCTCCCATTTGCGGGTGCTGCGCAGCATGATGCCGGCCCGGGCGAAGGCCCGCAGCAGCTCGGCCGGCGAGTCGGCGTGCACTCGCTGACCGAGGGCCTCGTTGAGCCGGACGCCCAGCTCGGCCAGGCGGGCCGGCGGGCCGCCGACCGGCGAGGGCGGGCCGAGCAACTCGCGCAGCAGGGCGTCGTGGACATCTGCCCGCCAGGGCAGGCCGGCCAGGCCCATCTCGACGGCGACGAGCGCGCCGGCCGACTCGGCGGCCACGAGGGTGCGCATGGCGCCGGCCCGCGGCGCGAGGGGGTGGGCGGACGGCAGCTCGGGCAGCGCCTCGATCCGCCGCCGCTGGGCCTGGTAGACGGCCAGGAGGTCGTCCAGCGGTACCGCGGGAGCGTCGAACGCGTCGAACAGCGAATCCTGCGACAGTCCCGGGGGCTCGGCGGCCCGGGCGGGAGGGTCCGGCGGCACCGGGAGCCCGGCCAGCCGGGCGGTCGCCGCGGCGATCGTGCGCGGCTGGCCCCACGCGCCCTCGGCGCCGAGCAGGAGCGCCTCGGCCAGTTCGAGGTCGTGGCAGCGCTCGACGCGGACTCCCCGCTGTACCAGCCGGGGATAGATCTCGGCCGTGGAGGCCCAAAGCCAGCGGGGGCGGTCGCGTGACTCGACTTCCGCGACCGCCCCCGCCAGATCGGGGACGAACCGCTCGGGCCCGGCGGGCGTGCCGTCGTCGGCCAGCGGTCTGAGCAGACCACCGGCCCCGGACGGCACCAGCGCGACGAGCACGAGCCATTACACCGCACCCCGCACGCGGGGCGCGGGACCTACTTGACGGCGCCGGCGGTGAGACCGGCCTGGATCTGACGCTGGAAGATGATGTACATCACGATCATCGGCAGGATCGAGATGGTCAGCGCCGCGAACAGGCCCGACCAGTCGGCCTCGTAGCCGGCCGCGGTCGAGATGTCGGCGATGCCCTGCGTGAGCACCCACTTGTCCTTCGCCCCGGCCATCAGGACCAGGGGCAGGAGGTACTGCGCCCACTGCCCGATCAGGTTGAAGATCGTGAGGCTGATCAGGCCCGGCTTGGCCATCGGCAGCATCACCGAGAAGAACAGCCGGGTGTGCGACGCCCCGTCGATCGTCGCCGCCTCGGCCACCGAGTTGGGCAGCGACCGGAAGAACGCCGACAGGAAGAAGATCGTGAACGGCAGGGAGTACGCGATGTACACCAGGATCAGGCCGGTGTAGCTGTTGAGCAGCCCGAAGTTCTTCACGACGAAGAACAGCGGGACGACGGCGAGGAACGGCGGGAACGCGATACCGGCCACGAACGCGAAGTAGATGATCCGGTTGCCCCAGAAGCGGTACCGCGCCAGCACGTACGCCGCCATCGAGGACAGCAGCATCGTGCCGGCCGTGCTGATGCTCACGACGAGCACGCTGTTGAGCACGTAGCGGCCGACGTGCGCCTTGTTCCAGGCCCGGCCCCAGTTCTCCCAGCGAAGGTGGTCCGGCATGGTCCACGGGGCGCTGAAAATCTCGGTGGTGTTCTTGAACGAGGCCAGGAACACCCAGATCAGCGGCACAATGATGAGCAGGGCCCACACGGCCAGCAGGACGTGGCCGATGCCGCCGAGCAGGTTGAACCTGCGCCGGTTGGCCGGCCGCGCCGCCCGGGGGGCGGCGTGGCTCGGTCCGCTCTGCTGGCCAGGAGTCACCCGGCCGGTGATGGCGGTCATTCCTGGCCTCTCAGAACTCGTACGCTTCGCGCCGGGTGACGCGCAGCGTCAGCGCGGCGAAGGTGAGGGTCAGCAGGCACAGCGCGACGCCGTAGGTGCTCGCGTCGCCGAGGCGGCTCTGCTGCATGTTGTTGTAGATCTCCAGGCCGAGGACCGTGGTGGCGCCGTCGGGGCCGCCGTTGTCCTGGGCCAGCACCTGCACGATGGCGAAGCCGTCGAAGGCCATGATTCCCAGGTACACCCACGCCGTCTGCAGCGTGTCCCACAGCAGCGGCAGCGTCACCGAGAAGAACAGCCGGACCTTGGACGCGCCGTCGAGCTCGGCCGCCTCGTAGATCTCGCCGGGGATGTTGGCCATGCCCGCCGAGAAGAGCACCACGTAGAAGCCGACCGCCTGCCACACCAGCACCGCGATGATCGAGGGCAGCGCCAGGTTCTTCTCGATCAGGAAGCCGATCGGCTTGTCCAGCCCCGCCTTCAGCAGCACGCCGTTGATCAGGCCGGACTCGTTCGGCCGGTACACCGTCTGGAACAGCACCGCGATGACCGGGATCGCGAGCACCTGGGGGAGGAAGAACACCACGCGGTAGAACTTCGACCCCCAGACGCCACGGGTCTGGCCGCCCTGGCCCTTGCCCCCCACGTTGAGCATGAAGGCAAAGACCAGGGCGAACGCGATGGTGATCAGCGGCAGGAAGACCAGCATGATCGCGTGGTGCTCCAGCGCCTGCCAGAACCGGTGGTTTTGGAACATGCGCGAGTAGTTCTCCGTCCCGTTCCACTTGGGCGGGACGAATCCGCGCCACTGAGTGAACGACAGACGAATCGTCTGCACGTACGGGGACAGGACGAAGATCGCGTAAAGCGTCACCGGCGCAACCAGGAACCCCAGAATGAAGGGGTATCTTCCGTGCCGCATGATCAGGCTCCGATCAGCGCTTGAACTTGGTGATGGACGAGTCCTTCTTGATCTCGTCGGCCTTCTTCTGGATGCGCTCGACGAAGGCGTCGGCCTTGATGCGGCCGAACATGAGCTCGTTGGTGGCGGTACGGGCCTCCTTGTCGAGGTCCTTGTACCAGCCGTCGAAGTACAGGTTGAAGACTTCCTGGCCGGCCGCCTTGAGGGCGTCCTGCGAGGACTGGACACCGGGGGTGAAGGTCAGGCCCTCGGTGCTCCCCTGGACAATGGTGGGCGCCTTGACGGTCTCCGTAAAGCCCTTGCCGCCCGCCTTCGACAGCATCTGGCGCATGTACTCCATGCCGCCCTTGGGGTTCTTGCTCTTGGCCAGCACGATGTAGCCCTCGCCGGCGGCCGCGCGCACCGCGGTCGACTTGAGCTTGTCCGACGACGTGATGCTCGGCGTCGTGAACATCTGGTACTTGAAGTCGGCCGGTGTGTCCTTCTTCTGCTCGTTCTCGAGCCAGTCACCGGACGGGTACATCGCCAGCTGGTACTGGTCCTGCTTGAGCTGGACGTCGGTGTGCTTGAGACCCTCCGCGCCCTGCAGGTTGTACTTGGCGCCGATCTCGGCCCACGCCTCGGCGGCCTGCTTGACCGCGTCGGCCTTCCAGGCACCGTCCTCGAGGTTGTCGATGTTCTTGAGGACGTCCGTGCCACCGATCTTGGCGGCGCTGGTGAGGATGACGTTCCACTGGTAGTAGGCGGCGTTCGCACCGGCGTAGGCGTAGGGCGCGATACCGGCCTTCTTGATGTCCTCGCAGAGCGCGGTGAACTCGCTCCACGTGGTCGGCGCCTTCCAGTTGTGGTCGCCGAAGAGCTTGCCCGAGTACCAGATGCCGAACACGGTGGAGACGTAGTACAGCACGTACGGCTTGCCGTTGAACGAGCCGGCCTCGATGGCGCCCGGCATCAGGGTGTCGCGGACCTTCTTGCTCGCGTCGTCGACCGACGGCGCGTCGAACAGCGGCGTGAGGTCCTGCAGCTGGCCGTCGGCGACCAGGGCGCCGAAGTCCATCGACTTCTCACCCGAGTTGTTGACGAACTCGGGGGCGTTGCCGCCGGAGATCAGCGGCTGGACCAGGGTGCTGATGGCCTGGCTCGACTGGTGCTTGACCTCGGACTTCGGGTGCGCCTTCTTGTACAGCGGCTCGTGCACGTCCGTGGCGTACTTGTCGCCGTAGCCACCGTTGAAGATGACGACGTTGATCGGCTGGTCCTCCGGGGCGCCCAGCGGGTTGTTGGCGCTGACGGCCCCGGTGTTCGAGTCGGACGGGCTGTCGCTGCTGCTGTCGGCGCAGGCGGCGAGCAGACCGGCGGCCGGCGTCGCGAGCGCGGCCACGGCCCCCGCCCGCTTCAGGACGGTACGACGAGTCAGATCATTGGACATTTTGGGGGTCTCCTCGGTTCGGGTCAGGCGGTTCGCCGGACACGCCCGGCGTACCGCGACTCGAGGGTGTGGTTGTGCTCGTCCCCGCCAGGGACGTTTGCGGACAGGTAGACGGGTGCCACCTCGCCCGCAGCCTCGATGCGTCGCACGACCTCGGCGACCACCAGCTGCGCGAGCAGCGCGTTGGTGACCGATGAGACCGGGCAGACCGCGCCGCCGCTCTCCAGCGACAGCAGTGCGTCGCCGTACGGCGCGCCGTTGTCCAGCACGACGTCGGCAATGTCGGCGAGCCGCTGGCCCGAGGGGTGCCTGGGGGACACCCGAGCGGTGTGCTCGACCGATGTGATCGCGATCAATTTGTGCCCACGCTGCTTGATCAGCAGCGCCATCTCGACGATCCCCCCGTTGATCCCCGACTGTGAGGCCATCACGAACACGTCCTCCGGACGCGGCGCGGCGATCTCGTAGAGCCGGACCGCGATGCTCGGATCGCGCTCCAGCTTCTCGTCCTCGAGGATCTTCGGGTCCGCGCCGCCGTAGACGACGAGGTCCCGAAGGAGGATCTTGTTCGTCGGCACGAGGCCCCCGGCGCGGCCGGCGAAATCCACCGCCACCGCCTCGGAGTGTCCCGTGCCGAACGCCTGGAGGAGGCCGCCGGCGCGCAGCGCGGCGGTGATGTGGTCGGCCGCCTGGCTGACGGTGTCGACCTGGGTAAGGGCGATCCGGTCGATGACCGACTGGATCGCGGAGACGTAACCGTGAGCGGTGACGGCCATCCCGTCGCCCTTTCTCGCGCGAGCGTCCTGGAGGGTGGTCACGACGCTTCCTTTCCGGTGGCCGACCGGTGACCGGCGACCGCCTGGGCCGTGACGGAGAACGCTGCGTGAGCGCGCTCGTGGGTGCGCTGGGCGACCGCGATGTACAGCAGGTCGAGCACCACGAGCTGCGGGTGGCGGGCCGAGAGGGCGTCGGGCCGGAACGTCGTCGCCTGCGTCGCGGTGAGCAGGACGATGTCGGCCAGCTCGGCCAGCGGCGAGCGCGGGAAGCTGGTCAGCGCGACCGTCGTCGCGCCCCGGCTGCTCGCCTCGGCGATCATCTCGATCGTCTCCCGGGTCTGGCCGCTGTGCGACACGCCCAGGGCCACGTCGCCGGCCTTGAGCAGGGCGGCGCTGGCCAGGCCGTTGTGCACGTCGTTCCAGGCCCAGGCGGCGATGCCGATGCGGTGCAGGCAGAACTGCATCTCCCCGCCGACCAGCGCGCTGCCGCTGGCGCCGTAGATGTCGACCCGGTCGGCCCGCGCGATCGCCTCCGCGGCGCGCTCCACCTCGGTCAGGTCCAGCAGGGCCGCCGTGTCGTGCATGGCCTGGGTATCGGCCGCCATGATCTGCCCGAGCACCCGCTCCAGCGGGTCGGTCGGCTGGATCTCGCGCCCGATGTCCATCGTCCAGCCGCCCGTGCGCGCCGCCCGGCCCGTCTCGCCGGCGATGGCCAGCCGCAGTTCGGCGTAGCCGACGAAGCCCAGCGCCCGGCAGAAGCGGGTCACGGTGGCCGGCGAGGTGCCGCTGCGCTCGGCGAGCTCGACGATGGTCGAGCGGGCCGCGGCGGCCGGGTCGGCGAGGATCAGGTCGGCGACGCGCTGCAGGGCGCCGGTGAGTTCGGGCAGCCCGGCACGGACCCGCACCAGTACGCTCTCCCCGGCCGTGGCCGAGGCGATCGCGAAGCCGTCGCCGGGCACCGCCCCGGCGACCGGAACGGCGGACACCGGCGAGGCGCCGACAGCGGTCTGCACCGCCGTCGTGAGCTCCTCGCGAGATGCCATCTCGTTCCCTTTCAGCAAAGTTCCTTAACTGTTGCGGTAAAAGTTCTTACTGAGGGGCCCTTCTTGTCAAGGAGTTGGGTGAAGTTTTCAAACTGTTACCTAAGAAGTGGATCTTAAAGGGAGCTAAAACCCCAGGTCAGACCCAATATTGATCTTGGGACGGGCGCGTCCTGCGGACGTCCAAGAAGACCATCCCGACCGGGGGTCGCGGCAGCCGCCGGCCAAGATTTAGCCCGTTTTGTTACAAGCGGAGGGTCGGTACGGTTCGCCGGTTTTCACGAGAAACGGCCGAACCAACCCCCTTGGGGATGGTTCGGCCGTGGGCGTGATCGAGCTGTTGACCTGCGCGTTCTCAGTTCGCAACACTTCCGTGCTCGACAAGAGCGCTGGTCAGAATTTCCAAACCTTCCCGCGCCTCGTCCTCGGTGAGGTTCAGCGGCGGGCCCATCCGGATCGTCGTGCCGTACAGCCCGCCCTTGCCCACCAGCAGGCCGTCGCGCTTGCACGACTCGAACACTGCGGCGGTCGCCGCCGCGCTCGTCAGCTCGATGCCGATCATGAGCCCCTTGCCGCGCACCTCGACCACGATCGGGCTCTGCACCGCGCGCAGGCCGCCCAGCAGGATGGCCCCGGTGCGGGCCGCGTTGGCCTGCAGGTCGTGCTCCACGATGTAGTCGAGCACCGCGTTGCCGGCCGCCGTGGCGATCGGGTTGCCGCCGAAGGTCGAGAACGAGATCCCCTGCACCGACTCCAGCACCTCGGCCCGCCCGACGACGCCGGCCAGGGCGATGCCGTTGCCGATGCCCTTGGCGAACGTCAGCAGGTCCGGCGTCACGCCGTGGGCCTGGTAGCCCCAGAAGTGCTCGCCGGTGCGCCCCCAGCCGGTCTGCACCTCGTCGCTGATGAGCAGGATGCCGTGCTCGTCGAGCACCCGCTGCCACACGGCCATCAGCTTGTCCGGGCCGTGCGTGAAGCCGCCGACGCCCTGGATCGGCTCGGCGATCAGGCAGGCCACCGGCCCGGCCGTCGTGGTCGCGAGCACCTCGCGCAGGTCCTCCTCGGCCGCCTCGAGGTACCGCTCGTCGCTCATGCCCCGCAGCAGCCCCCGCAGGCGGTCCCCGGAGTGCAGGTAGCTGACGTTGTACGGGCTGTAGGCCGACGCCGACCACGCCCGGTTACCGGTCACCGCAATGGTCGCCGCCGTGCGGCCGTGGTAGCTGTTGCGCACGGCCAGGATGCTGTTGCTGCCCCGCCGGTTCGTGGCGACCTGCAGCGCCGCCTCGTTGGCCTCGGTGCCGGAGTTGGTGAAGAAGACCCGGGCGTCGGGGATGCCGGACAGCTCCGCGATCTTCTCGGCCAGCTCCACCTGCTTGCGGATCAGGTACAGCGTGGAGGTGTGCACGACGCCGGTGCGCAGCTGCCGCTCGATCGCCTCCCGGACCTCCGGCAGGTCGTAGCCGAGCGAGTTGGTCAGGACGCCGCCGAAGAAATCCAGATATGTTTTTCCGTTACTGTCCGTGACGCGGGCACCCTTGCCCGTGACCAGCTCGATCGGCTCTTCGTAGTACAGGGGCATCCAAGCGGGCATGACCCGCCGATGGCGCGTGAGTAGGTCGTCCATGCCGTACATTCTCACGCTGGCGTTTTCCGGGCGCTTCGGTATGCTGACCCGCGATGTTGACGGCACCCAGACGTCTCCTCACGCTCCTGGTCACCGCACTGCTGTTGGTGGCCACGTTCGGTAACGCCGCGATGGCGGAGCCGACCCCCGGAGCCGACGAGGACGGCGGCCAGAACCTCACCGTGCGTCAGGCTCTGGACAAGGCAACGGCTGAGTACAACGACGCGAAAGGCCGGCTGGACAAGTCCGTGGCCGACCAGGCCGCGATCGGCGACCAGATGACCAAGACCCAGGCCAAGCTGGGCGAGCTGCAGGCGGCCGCGGGCGCGATCGCCAACGCCGCCTACCGCGGCCGGCGGGTCAGCCTGGTCAACGTGATCGTCGGCGCCGAGAACCCCGATGACATGCTGCACAACATGGTCACGGTGGAGTACCTCGTCCAGCGCGAGAACGACCAGCTGCACGAGGTCATCGAGGCCCAGAAGCAGCTGGAGCAGCAGCGCAAGGACGTCGACGCCGCGGTCGCCAACCAGCAGGCCCAGCTCAAGATCATGGAAGCCAACAAGAAGGCCGCCGAGGACGCGCTGCGCAAGGCCGGCGGCGGCGCCGACGTGTCCGGCGGCGCCCCCTCGGGCGGCAAGGTCACCACCAACTCGGTGGCGCGCAACTCGGACGGCTCCTACCCGTCCGAGGGCTGCACGATCGACGACCCGACGACGAGCGGCTGCATCTCCCCGCGGATGCTCAACTTCTACAACCAGGCCCGCATGGCCGGCTTCACGCACTACACGAGCTGTCACCGCAACGGCGGCGGGGGCGACCATCCCCTCGGCAAGGCGTGCGACTTCTCGGCGAATGCATCGACATTCGTCAACGCGAGGGCGACGGGGGCCGACAAGACGTACGGGGACAACCTCGCCGCCTGGGCCCTGGCCAACGCCAAGAACCTCGGCGTCAAGTACGTGATCTGGTACAAACGCATCTGGCAGCCCAGTAGCGGCTGGAAGTCCTACGGCGGCGACGGCACCCCGGCCGGCGACCACTACAACCACGTGCACATTTCGATGCAGTGACGCGGGCGTGTCCGACATGTCGGGCGCTCCGCGCCACGACATGTCGGATTTATACCCCGGCGGGCGGCATCTAGGTCTCGTGTGGTGTTTTCGCCGAAACGCCGGCACTCCTCGGGTTCAAGAGGGCGAAACGACGTTCTGGCCGCTCGCCGCTGCCGGCCGGGTCCGAGGCGGAGAGCCTGCTGTTCGTGGCGCCGAACGCGCTCGAGCGTGGTCGACGGGCTGGTGCGGCGGCTGCGACCGCCGCGGTGCCTCAGCTGCGCAGGGCGTCCAGGGCCAGCAGCGCGACGTGCAGGGACAGGCAGGCGGGGACCGAGTCCAGGTCGGCGCCCAGGATCTTGCGGATCTTGGCCAGCCGCTCGTAGAAGGCCGGGCGCGACAGGTGGCTGTGCTCGGCCGCGGCCGACTTGTTGCGCCCGCACTCCAGGTAGACGCGCAGCACGCCCAGGAGTTGCTCACGCGGGTTGTGGGCGTCGTAGGCCAGCAGCGGCCCCAGCTCGCGCTCCACGAACGTCTGCAGCCGGGGCTCGTCGCGCAGCATGTGCAGCAGCCCGGCCAGGCCCACGTCGGTCAGGCGCACCACGCCGCTCACCGGATGGCGGACCGCCTCGGCCACCTGGGCCGCCTCGACCAGGGAGCGGCGGGCCTCGCGCGGGGACGAGACGCCCTCGCCGGCGGCGATGACGACCGGCTCGCCGCCGGCCGAGCGCTGGAGCCGCTCGGCGAACTGCCGCAGCACCTCGGGTTCGTCCGACTTGTCGCGCAGGGCCAGCAGGACGCCGGCGCGCAGCGGGTCCAGGGTGCCGACCAGGCCCTTGACCGAGAGCTCGGACAGCGCCCGCTCGGCCGCGGCGGCCACGGCGGGGCGCAGGACCAGGCCGACGAGGTGGCGGCGCTCCAGGACCACGCCGAGCGCCCGGGAGCGAAGCGCCACCTCCTCGACCGGCATGGTGTGGTTGAGCAGGGCGGTGAGGAGCGTGCGCTGGGGGCCCTCCGGGTCGGGGTCGATCAGGCGGCCCAGGGCCAGGGTGGAGGCGGCCCGCTCGATGAGGATGACGTGCCGCGCCTCGGCCGACGGCACGCGCATGAGCAGGCGGCCCCAGTCCTGGCCGCGGGCGCCGACCGTGGTCACCAGCCACCCGGAGCCAGGATCGTGTGCGGTACGGCCCGCAGGCCGGATGACCCGCGAGTGCGACTCCCAGTTGGCCAGCAGCAGCTCGGCCGAGCCGCCCGCGGCGTCGTAGGCCAGGACCTGCCGGGACAGGTTCTCGAGGACCACCGGGGCGCCCGCCAGCGCGGCCGCCTGAGCGACGACCTCGGCGGGGCCGGCGCCCTCGACCGACAGGTCGGTGAAGCGCTGGTGGATCTCCTCGGTGGCGCGCAGCTCGGCCAGCTGGGCGTCGATGATCATCGAGTGGACGGCCTCGGTGATGGCGACGAACGGGGTGCCCCGGTGCAGCTCGACCAGCGGGAGGCCCAGGTCGGCGGCGATGCGGACCATCGCGTCGGGCAGGCGGCGGGCGTAGCGGCGGCCCAGCTCCACCGCCAGGCCGCAGGCGCCCACCTCGGCCAGGTCGGCGATGTACCGGCGCAGGCCGGCGTCGTCCGGCGGCAGGCCGATGCCGGTCGTGAGGACCAGCTCACCGCCGCGCAGCAGGGTGGCGATGTCCGGCACCTCGGAGCTGTGCACCCAGCGCACCGCCGCGTCGAGGCCGCGCTCGCCCGCCACGACCCTCGGCGCGCCGTTGCGCACCGGCTCCAGGTCGAGCACCTCGCGGACGGTCGGAAACATCAGCGCGGATGCTACCGCGCGGAGGGCCTCACGCGAGCTCACCGGCTTCCCGGAGGGTCTCCGGGCGCCGCTGCCGGATCGGGGTGGCCAGCGCCGCAAGCGCGATGGCCACGCAGGCGGCGCCGCCGACCGCGCAGGTGGCCGTCACGCCGTAGCGGGCGGCCGCCCAAGTGAGCGCGGCCGCGCCGATCGGGCCGAGCGAGTTGTGCAGGGTCCAGAACGCGGACGTGACCCGGCCGAGCAGATGGCCCGGGGTGATCTCCTGACGCAACGACATCGAGCAGATGCCGGCCCAGCCGGTGGCCAGCAGCTGCACGGTGGCGAGCGCGCCGACGGCGATCACGCTGGTGGTCAGGCCGAGCGCGGCGATGGCCACGCCGCACAGCGCCCACGAGCCGATCCAGCAGGCGCCGAAGCCCAGCCAGTTGCGGAACGGGGCGACGGTGCTGGCCGCGAGCAGCGAGCCCAGCGTCGCCGCGGCCAGCACGTAGCCGACGATGCTGTCGGAGCGGCCGAGATCGTGCTTGAGGTAATAGATGATCAGGTCGGTCAGGCCGGTGGTGATGAACAGCAGCAGCGACAGCAGCACGGTCAGCGAGCGCAGCACCGGATGCCGCCACAGGAACGTGACGCCGGCCAGGAAGTCCTCGCGCAGCGCGCGGCGCCCGGAGGCGACCGGCTCGGCGGCCGTGGCCGTGGCGGCGGGCCGGATGCGGATCAGCAGCAGGCCGGCGGCGGAGGCGGCGAAGGTCGCGGCGTCGACCGCCACGGCGGCCGAGGGGCCGAGCGTGGCGGACAGGATGCCGGCGAGCATGGGGCCGCCGACGCTGGCCACCGCATAGCTCGAGTAGAGGTGCCCGTTGGCCCGCGTGATCTGCTCGGGCGGTACGAGGGCCGGCACCACGGTCACGTAGGTGACCTGGAACTGCATGGCGAACGCGCCGGCCAGCGGGACGACCGCGTAGATCAGCCAGACCTGCGGCGAGATCAACCACGCCAGCGGCACGATGCCGTAGAGCACGCAGCGCGCCACGTCACAGCCGATGAGCAGGGCCCGCCGGTTGGCCCGGTCGGCGATGTAGCCGGCGAACACCCCGGTGACGACGGACGAGACGCCGACCAGGCCGGTCACCACGCCCATCTGCACCAGCGAGCCGGTGGCCTGCAGGACCAGCAGCGGAATCGCCACGAACGAGAACGAGTCGCCCAGCGCCGACAGTGTCTGACTGGCGAGGAAGATCTGGAAATCCCTGCTGCGCCACAGGCTGACGCCGGCCCCGTTGGACATCAGCATCCATGGAACAAGCGGGTCCGCCGGCTGTCAACAACCCGCGGCCGGAAGCGTCACCGGTGGCGCTTCCGGCCGCGGTGCGCTACAGAATGCCCCGGGCGGCGAACGCGGCGCGGGTGGTCCGCGCGGCGGCCGGGCCGTAGAGGCGCTGGGCGGCGTCGACGGTGGCCTGGGCCGCGGCCGCGAACGACACGTCCGGGGTGAACGCGAACTGGGCCTCGACGATCAGGGTCGTCGCCCGGGCGTCGCCGAGCCCGGTGCGGATGTCCCAGAGCGCCCGGGACCAGATCTCGCCGTCGGCGTGGACCTCGCCGACGACGTCCGCGGGGTAGTGCTTGTCGCCGTCGAGGCGGCGCAGGCAGTGCGGGACGGTGGTGGTGTACGCCGTGGAGTCCCAGTCGGCGACGCAGGCCTCCGGGGTCAGCGTGGGCACGCCGGTCGCCCAGCTGGAGACCGCCACCGCGAGGTAGTCGCCGAAGGCCTCGCCGATGGCGCCGGACTCGGGGGTGGTGCCGAAGCCCGGGACCTGGCCGTCCTGCACCGAGTGGCCGTACTCGTGCACGATGACCTCGGCGTCCTCGGCGTCGTCGACGCCGCCCTTGCCGAGGCTGATGTTGGCCTTGTCCTCGCGGAAGAAGGAGTTGTCGCCGCCGTACTGGTCGATGCGCAGCTCGATCTGGCGCTGGTTCACCGGCCGCAGCGTGGAGCCGAAGCCGAGGTGCTGCAGGTAGTGCTGGGCGGTGGTGACCCAGTAGTACCCCATGACCTGCTCGAACTGGTCGGCGTCGCGGTGCCAGGCCGGGAAGGCGCCGTCGACGAGCGCGGCGGCCCGGCCGGTGGAGCTCTTCACGACGACGTAGCGCCCGGCCAGACGGCCGGAGCCGTCGAGGTCGGTGAGCGTCACCCGCCGGTACGCGGCGGCGAACGCCGGCAGGTCGGCGTCCTTGGCGTCGGTCAGGTCCTGGCGGCCGAGCGCCTGCACGGGGTTGGGGGCGAAGACGGTGGCGGCGGCGGAGGTGCCGGCCGCGGCCGCCGGTGTCGCCGGGGCGAGGGCGGCCACCACGACCGCCCCGATCAGCATGAGACTTCGTCGCATGTCGATGCAGCGGCGGAGGGGTCCCTGGCGTTACAGACGTCAGGGGTGCGACGGGTGAGCGGGATGACTTGGCTGCTTACCGTTGCCGCTGCCGTTGTTGGCGCCGTTGCCGTTGCCGCTGTTGCTCTTGCTGTCGCTGCCGTTGCTGCCGTCGCCCTTGTTGCCGTTGCCATTGCCTGGGGTGGGTGCCGCGGCGGAACCACTGGGGCCGACGCCGAGCAGCCGCCGGCAGTACTCCTCGATCGCCGGCTGGCCGCCCGCCAGCCGGGCCAGCTCCTGACGTTCCTCGGCGGTGACGGGGCGGGCGTGCGGGTCCGCCCGGAAGGCCAGGAACCGCTGGCAGGCCTCGGCCGGTACGAAGGACGCCGAGACGGACGGCGACGGCCCGGCCGTCGCCGAGGCGCGCGGCCGCCCCGACGGACGCTGGTCCGCCGGCTTCGCGCTCGGCCGGTCGTCCTCGCCGATCCAGGCCCGGACCGGTTCGGGCAGGTGGCCGGTCCCGGCCGCGTAGGCGGTCCCCCCGGCCGACACCGCGGCGAGCGCGGCGAGGGCCAACGCGACGGCCCGGCGGCGGCGCCGGTTCACGGGCCGGTACTCCCGGCGGAAGCCGGCGACGGCCGCGTCCTCCCCGGCCAGTTCGTGTGGCCGGCCGGGCGCGGCGGCGGCCCGCAGGAGCTCGCCCAGCCGGCCGTCCGGCAGTTCCTCAGGATGCATCTGGACCGTCCTCGGCGGCGTTGCGATAGTCGCGAACCTGTGGATGCTCGGCCAGCCGGCGTAACCCGCGCATCGTGGCCACCCGCACCGCGCCGGAGCGCTTGCCGAGCACCTTGGCGGTGCCGGCGACGTCGAGACCGGCGACGACCCGCAACATGACGGCCTCCGCCTGCTCGCGCGGCAGGGTGGCGATCAGCCCGACGGCCCGGTCGGTGTCGGCGAGCGCCACCACCTCGGCCGCGGCGTCGGGCGCGACGGCCGACGCGGCCAGCTGGTCGATGGCCTCGTGCGGCTCCTCGTGCCGGCGCCAGGCGCGCCGGTTCTCGTCGATGCCGCGGTTGCGGGCTATGCGGAAGAGCCAGACCCGGAACGCCGTCGCCGTACCCCGGAACCGCGAGAGGTCCCGCGAGACCTGCAGCCAGGTCTCGGAGGCGACGTCCTCGGCGGCGTCACCGCACACCACCCGCAGGTACCGAAGCACGTACGGATGCAGGGCACGCCACAGCACGGCGAACGCCGCCGCGTCGCCCTCGATCGCCGCGGCGAGCGCCTCCGCCAAGTCCTCGTCGGCCACACGTCGCATTGAAGCCGTCATCGACGCGCGGCCGCCAGCCCCGAGCGAGTCATGGGCCGCCAGCGCTGCCGCCCGCCGAGCATGGCCGCCACCGTTGCTTGCACAACGACAAGATAGAGCAAGTAGCGGTAGACGGCCTGTTGCAGTGGTACGACCCATACGGCCCCGACCCCCTCTCCGTCCAGGTGCAGCGCGTACGCGGTCGTGGCCATCTGCAGCGCGGTGAACCCGCACCACACGGCGGCGACCTGGGCGACCGGCAGGAACAGCACCCCGTACAGCGCGTACACGTCGATCAGCGGCGCGGTCAGCGGCAGCAGCATCTGGAAGAGCACCAGGTAGAGCAGCCCCCGCCGGCCGAGGCGCCCGGCGCCGCCCGGCTCGAGGACCGCGGCCCGGTGCTTCCAGGCGGCCTGCATGGTGCCGTAGCACCAGCGGTACCGCTGCCGCCACCACTGCCGCGGCGAGCTCGGCGCCTCCGTCCAGGCCACCGCCTTCTCGGCGTAGACCGCGCGCCAACCGGCGCGCAGCACCGCCATGGTCAGGTCGGTGTCCTCGGCCAGCGTGCCGGTGGGCACCCCGCCGGCGTCGCGCAGCGCCTGCCGCCGGAAGGCGCCGATCGCCCCGGGGATGGTCGGCATGCACTCGCCGAGGTCGAACAGGCGCCGGTCGAGGTTGAAGCCGACCACGTACTCCAGGTGCTGCCAGCGGCCGAGCAGGCCGTCCCGGTTGGCGACCTTGGTGTTGCCGCTCACCGCGCCGACCGCCGGCTCGGCGAAGGGCTGCACGAGCCGCCCGATCGCGTCCGGCTCGAAGACCGTGTCGCCGTCGACGAGCACCAGCAGGTCACCGCTGGCCGCCGCGATGCCGGTGTTGAGCGCGGCCGGCTTGCCGGCGTTGGCCTGCCGGATCAGCGACAGCACCGGCACCTGCAGCCGCAGCCGCTGGACGATGCCGGAGGTCGCGTCCGTCGAGCCGTCGTCGACGACGATGATCTCCACGTCGGGATAGTCGCTGCCGGCCAGCGAGCGGACCGTCTGGGCGATGTTCGCGGCCTCGTTGTACGCGGGGACGACGACCGACACCAGGCCGAGGTACTGCCCCGGCCGCGCGGACCGGCGGGCGCGGCGGGCGTGCCGCCGGGCGGCCGTGACCTGCACGACGAGCCGCGCCAGGGCCAGCACCGTGGCGACGATCACGATCCACCGGACCGCGACAGCGAGCAGGTGACCGATCGTCTGGCTCCACCGCAGCGCGAGCCCGCTGACGACCGCGCCCCGCCCGGCGGCCGCGGCCTCCGGCAGGCCGAGACCGGCCGGCACGGTGACGAACCGGGCGCCCTGCAAGCCGGCCAGGATCCGCCGGGTGGCCTCGACGGTCTGTGAGCGGTCGCCTCCGCCGTCGTGCAGCATGATGACGGCCCCGGCGCCCGCCGGCCCCGTGAGCGCGGCCCGCACGATCGCGTCCGCGCCCGGGCGCTCCCAGTCCCGGGTGTCCCGGTCGGCCAGGACGGCGAGGTACCCCTCGCCCGCGGCCGTGCGCAGGACCGCGGTCTCGGCGGCGTCGAGCGCGTCCGGCGTCGAGGAGTAGGGCGGGCGCATGAGGCGCGCGGTGCGCCCGGTCGCCGCCGCGATCGCGTTCGCGGTCATGGTCAGTTCGAGGCGCTGCCGCCACGCCGGCTGGGCGGCGAGGTCGGGGTGGGTGAAGGTGTGCACGCCGACCTCGTGGCCCTCGTCCACCATCCGGCGCACCAGCTCCGGGTAGCGGTTGACCTGCGCGCCGACGACGAAGAACGTGGCGTGGGCGTGGTACTGGCGCAGCAGGTCGAGCAGCTGGGGCGTCCATCGCGGGTCCGGGCCGTCGTCGAACGTCAGCGCGATGCTCCCGGGCGACATCCCGGCCTCGCGCATGCCGCCGTCCGGCGAGGCCACGATGACCGGCCCGGCGGTGCCGGCGAAGGCCGGCCCGGACGCCGGCGCGGCCGCGGCGTGTCCCTCCCCGCCCGGCCGGGCGGCGTAGCCGTCCAGGCACAGCTCGGCCAGCAGCACGACGAGGGCGAGCAGCAGGAGGATCCAGTGGGCCCGAGGTTCGCGCCGGGCCTTGTGGGCGGCCACGGCTACTTCGTCCGGCTCGATTTGGGGTTGCCAGGGTGCGTCGTCGGGCGGTTGCCCGGTTTCGCGGTGGTCGCGGCCGGGGATGGCGTGGCCGCGCCCGCGGACGTTCTCGGCCGCCGCGTGGCCGGCGGCCCGGACGCGGCCGGGGCCGGTGCCGGCGCGAGGCCGCCGCCGGCGTCACGCTGCTGCAATGCGCCGCGCCCG
This sequence comes from Dactylosporangium salmoneum, assembly GCF_039532525.1. Taxonomy (NCBI): domain Bacteria; kingdom Bacillati; phylum Actinomycetota; class Actinomycetes; order Micromonosporales; family Micromonosporaceae; genus Dactylosporangium; species Dactylosporangium salmoneum. The sequence continues at coordinate 240,502 of NZ_BAAARV010000033.1, read as the reverse complement.
CTGTCCGGCAGGCCGGGCACCGGAATCGGCGAGGAACCCAGCAGCCCGGCGACGAGCAGGCCCACGCCGGCGAACAGCAGCACGCCGAGCCCCGCGCCGAGCGCGGTGATGAGCCGCCGCCGCCGGCCGCTGCGGTCCATGAACACAGGTTCCACGGCACCAACCGGCGGCACAGCTCCCCAAGGCGTTACACCCCGCCCCCGGCGACGCTGCCGCTGACCGTCGCCGCCCCGCTCAAAGCGGCAGGCGCCGGTAGGCGCGGTCGAGCTGGTCCTGGCCGTGCCCGCGGGCGGCAGTGTAGCCGTCGGGTCGCACCAGTACCCACCCGTCGTCGCCCAGACCGAGGGTGTCGGCGGCGGGTCTGTCGACCGGGCAGTCGCGCGCCAGGCCCGGCAGGGACGGTGTCGCGCCGCCGGCCGCCGCGGCGGTGGCCGAGGTGACCAGCAGCCAGGTGGGCTCGCGCAACGCGGCGAACAGCTTCTTCCAGCCGGCAGTGTCGGCCTCGGGGTTCGGCTGTCCCAACCCACGACGCCCCGGTTTCCTGCCGGTTGTAGGTGGTATATGACGCTGGCAGCCGTGTTTCTGCTTCCGCATTCCGATCAGACGGAAGAAAGCGACCACCCAATGGTGAACACCGCGCAGAAGGTCGCCATCATCACGGGCGCCTCGCAGGGCATCGGCGCCGCCCTGGTCACCGCCTACCGGGAACTCGGCTACGCGGTCGTCGCGACCGCCCGTTCCATCGGCGAGTCCGCCGATCCCGAGGTGCTGACCATCCGCGGCGACGTGGCCGAGCCGGGCGTCGGCGCCCAGATCGTCGACGCCGCGCTGGGACGGTTCGGCCGCATCGACACGCTGGTCAACAACGCCGGAGTCTTCATCGCCAAGCCGTTCACCGACTACACCGGCGAAGACTACGACACCGTGGCCGGGGTCAACCTGCGCGGCTTCTTCGAGGTCTCCCGCAGCGCCGTCGCCGCGATGCTCTCCCGGGACGGCGGCGGTCACCTGATCAACATCTCCACCAGCCTGGTCGACCACGCCAACTCGCAGGTACCCTCGGCGCTCGCCTCGCTGACCAAAGGCGGGCTGAACGCGGTCACCAAGGCGCTGGCGATCGAGTACGCGACCCGCGGCATCCGGGTCAACACCGTCGCGCTCGGCAACATCCGCACGCCGATGCACCCACCCGAGGAGTACGAGGCCCTGGCCGCGCTGCACCCGATGGGCCGGTTGGGCGAGATCGACGACGTCGTCCAAGCGGTCGTCTACCTCGAGAACGCCTCGTTCGTCACCGGGGAGATCCTGCACGTCGACGGCGGCCAGAGCGCAGGGCATTGAGCACGACAAGCCCTGAGACGGCCCGCCCTGCCGCCCAGGGCGGAATCCAGTGCGTGCGGGCAGGAGAGGCGATCACCGACGTGAGCTGCGCACCCGGCGCGAACCCGGTGTCGACCTCGGCCAGCCACTCCTCAGCGGCTACGCTGCGCCCCAGTGGCCGCCGTACGGTATTCGATTGTCTCCGCAAGTCATCGATGACGATCCCGGACTTTCGTATCAGGGGGCCGGCATCCACTTTGGCTGGTCCGAGCCAGCACCGGACGTTGTGCAGACATAGCGCTTTCCGGTAGCCGAGTATCCGTACTCGCCCTTGTCCTTCTTCTTGCAGAAGGCACCCGGAGTCACGCCCTGAAGGGCGCCACTGCCAGAACTACCGGTGGTGATCCGCCCCTCGGCCTTCACGTCGGTGTAGACGATGATCTTTTGGCCGATCACGAGGGGCTGGCCCGCCGCTGGGGCGGTGCGGGTCACGACGTGATCACCCCAGTAGTACCCGTCTGGCGGGGTGTGCTCGGTCGCCTCCTCGAACGGCCCAGCGGGAAAGCTAATCCCGTAGTTCCATTTCTCGCCGGTCAGGTCCGGCATCGTCGGGTTGCCCTGGAAGAAGTCCCAAACCTCTGGGTCCACGACGTGGAACTTGACCGTGCCAGTGACCGGCTCGCCGGCTGCCGGCGAAGTGCTGACCACCCGATCGCGGTCACTCGGGTGGCCGTAAAGGTCCGTGGTTTCGATTCCGTTCTTGTACGACACCATCAGCGTGACGTCGGCCTTCGCTGACTTCAGGTCCTTCCCGATGTAGTTCGGCATGGTCAGCGTCGTGCCATCCAGGGCTACCGGGTCGGTGTACTTCACCACACGGAAGCTCACCTGCCGGCCCGCATAGCCGTTTGCATACAGGTCGACGCAAGCGCCAGCATCAGGCGTTTGGGCTACGATCCGCCAGTTATTCCGGTCAAGGACATGCCGGCCCTGCCCGGTCGCGTCGGTCTCGTTCCCCATCGTGAGCTTGGCGGCTTGCAGGGCCGTGTTTGCCTCCGTCAGGCTTGACCCCACCATGTCAGGGACCTGCACCGAATTGCCGGCGCAGCCTTCTGCGTCTGCGTGACTGACAGGGCCGGGCTTATAGCCACACGCCGCAATGGCTACGACCGCCGCGACAACGCCGACTCCTACGAGAACGTTCTTGGCGCCCATCAGTGATCCCGGCCTTCTGACGCGGTCCCGACGGCCCAGCCGCCCAATCGGTGACGAAACAAATTCGGCGGATCTTATCTCAGTTCGGCTGTCCGCAATGCGCGCCTCGTCGCGCATTGCGCCAGGGTCGGGTAGCCCGGGGAAGCGGTCAGGGCCCCGTTTCTGTCTGGTTTGGTGATGGTTTGCTCCAGCTCACCGAATACGAGCAGGCCATGTTCCTCCGCAGCGTTACGGCCATTCGGGAGGGAACCAGTCGGAGCCGGTCTTGGTGCTGGCCCGCGTGCGCCAAGCGCTTGCTTGGCGCCCGCCTCCGCCGGGCGCGCCTGGCGGCCGTCCTCTCCCCCGGTCCGCTACCGGATCCCGGGACGGATCAGCCCGGCCTCGTAGGCGGCGATCGTGGCCTGAACCCGGTCGCGCACCCCGAGCTTGCTGAGGATGACCGCAACGTGGTCCTTGGCCGTCGACGTGCTGATCCCGAGCGCCGCCGCGATTTCGGCGTTCGAGAGCCCGCGGGCCACCTGATGCAGCACCTGCGTCTCGCGTGTGGTCAGCCCGCGCAGGCGCTCAGCGTCGGCCGGGCCGGGGCCGGTCGCGAAGCGGTCGATGAGCCGACGCGTGACACCGGGGTCGAGGATGGCCTCGCCCGCGGCGACGACCCGGACCGCTTCCACGACCTTGGCCGCCTCCGCATCCTTGAGCAGGAACCCGGCGGCACCGGCGCGCAGGGCCGCGAACACGTACTCATCGAGCCCGAACGTCGTCAGCATGACGATCCTGGTCGCCGGCTGTCGCCGGCCGATCAGCTCGGCGGCCGCGAGACCGTCGGTGCCGGGCATCCGCACGTCGAGGATGGCCACGTCGGGGGCGGTGGACGCGGCGATCGCGGCAGCGGCCTCGCCGTCGGCGGCCTGCCCGACGACGGTCATGTCGGGTTCGGCGTCGAGGATCGCGGCGATGCCGGCCCGCACCACCGCCTGGTCGTCGGCAACGATCACGCGGATCATCGCAGCGCCTCCGGCAACCAGACGCGGACCGTCGTGCGGTCGGTGTCGAGCGTCACGGAACCGCCGGCGGCGTCCACCAGGTGCCGCAGCGGCCGCATCAGGTCGCGGCCCGCGGGCGGACGGCGGCGAACCTCCATGCCGAGGCCGTTGTCGGCGTACGTCACGACGACCGTCGCACCGTCGGTGATGAGCGCCGCACCGGCACGGTGCGCGACCACCTCCAGCGGCGCCGGCAGCGGGCGGGGCGCGCCAAGGTAGCGCAGCGAGGACCGGCGCCGCGCCGCCAGGTCGGCCAGAGCGGCCACCGCCGGTGGCGGATCAGGCGAGTCCTCCGGCAGCCCTTGGAGAAGCTTCCGGAGCGCATGCAGGCCGGCGCGGGCCTCTTTGGCGACCTCGTCCAGCCGGCCGGCCTCGGCCGCGGCGACCGCCGACACCGCGTGCCCACGTGCGCTGCGGCGCAGCCCGTCCGCGATGCGGAGCCGCTCGTGCCGCGCGGCGCTCTCCGCCCGGCGCAGCAGCGCCTCCCGTTCGTGTTGCTCGGCCGCGGCTTGCCTCGACCGCCGCGCCGCCACCAACCTCCCCACCAGCCAGGTGACCATCAACGGAGCCCCGAGGATGACCGCCAGCACGGCCGAGGCCGCGATACGGTTCCCCGTGATGTCCGGGCCGGCGCCCAGCGCTACGCCGCCGACGGCGGCCACTGCCAGCGGCGCACCGAGCCCGTAGCGGTTCGCGGGCCGATAGGCGGCCACTGCGTAGACCAGCGCGAGCTCGACCCACCAGCACCACAGGAACGTCTCGGCCGGGTCCCGCCGGGTCCACCCCGCCGCGGTACACCCCAGCCAGGCAAGCAGGATCGCCAGCGCCGCGCTCAGCGCGGGGCCGGGCGCGAGCCGACGCCACGCCAGCGGCAGCGCGTGCAGGGTCAGCAGCGCGACCAGCAGCATCCCCGGCACGGGCGCGGCCAGCGGATCCGGGTCGTCCCCGCTCGGCAACAGCACCGCACCCATCGACAGGCCGAGCGCGAGGACGACCAGCGCCCGGTCCCGGATCACCCCGCCGGCCACGTGCAACGCCGGGGCGCCCGGTGCCGGGTCCGAGCTGGTCGGCAGCCGCGCATGGACCCGCCAGCCCGATCCGGCCGGTCCAGCCTCCAGGCGCCCGCCGGCCGCCTCGACGCGGGCGCGCAGCCCGGCGAGGCCTCGCCCGGCGCCGAGGTCACCGGCGGCCGGTGCGCCGCCGTCGTCGAGCACCTCGACGCTCACCCAGCCGTCGCCGGCCGCGATCCGGACCATCGTCGCGGCACCCTCCGCGTACCGCATGATGTTGGTCAGCGCCTCGCGGACGATCCGGTACACCAGGCCCGCGACGTCCGGCGGCAGGGCCGCCGCGGTGTGTTCGTACCGAACCGACGGGTGTCGGGCCACCAGCGCGTCGATTGCCGCGATGCCGGCCTCATGGTCCGGCTCCGCCAGCACGACCAGGCGGTCCAGGTCCTCGACGGCCTGCCGCCCGGCGTGCACCGCGTGCTCGACCGCCCCCTCCCGCAGCGCCGGGTCCGCGAGACGCAGCGCCGCACCGGCGGACACGACGATCGCGGTCAGGCGGTGCGCGGCCACGTCGTGCGGTTCGGCGGCGAGTCGCCGGCGTTCCTCCGCCGCCGCGAACGGCGCAAGTGCGTCCGACGCCGACCGGAAGGCCGCCGCCGCGTCCCGGTCGACGCGGATCCGCCGCCCCAGCCGCCCGACCGCCCACACCGCGCCGCCCACGGCGCCGAGCAACAGCGCCGCACCGGCCGCCGCCCGCAGCGAGGCACCGTGGAAGGCCGCCGCCACGGCCAGCCCGAGCACCACGGCCGCGACGCCGACCGCCGAGACCACCGCGGTACGGTGCACCACGAGCCCGTACGACGTCAGCACCACCGCGACCGGTCCGGCGACCGCGACCGTGGCGAGGCCCTCGCTCAGCGCCGTGGCGAGCACGGCACACAGCAGCGCGAGCTCGGGCGCGCGGCGCCGGTACAGCAGCGCGCCGAACGCAACCACGGCGACCGCGCAGACCCCGGAGAGCGGGCGCGCGTCCAGCGCGACGCCGAACCACCACGGCCCCAGCGGCCACCACAGCACCTGCGCCAGGACGACCGCCGCCGGCACTCGCAGGTCGCGCCTGGCCGGCGCCCACTGACCCATGCATCGAGCGTACGGGCAGGCTTTCGGCGGGGCAGGCCCCCGCCGAAAGAGGGGGTGCCGGCCCTGGGCATCCCATCCGCGGGCACGACGAGAACGCCCGGCCGGCCGCTCAACATGATCCTCATGGTCCGTACCTTGCTTCGCCGTTGCGCCGGCGGCGTGCTGCTGTCCGTGGCCGTCGTCGCCGCCGTGACCGCGGGCGCCGCCGGCTTCTTCGCCACCGCCGCCGCTACCGCCTGGATCCCGCTGCTGTGCGCGGCCGGGCTTGTCGCGCTGGCCGCCGTCGCCTACCCGCTGGCCTGGCCGGCGTTCGCGCTCCTCGGACTCCGGCGACGGCGGCGTGCGGCGACCACGTTCGCGGCCGGCGTGGCCGTCGCCGTCGGCGGGCTCGCCACGGTGACCGTGTTCCGGCCCGGCCCGCACCCCGCTGCCCCGGCGCCGCCTGCCGGCGTGCGGTTCTGGAACCTGCCGACCGGGTCTCGCATCGCCTACGTCCACGCCACCGCCACGGGTGCGCCCCGGCCCGCGCCGGTGATCTTCCTGCACGGCGGCCCCGGCACCCCCGGCGAAGGCATGCCCGCGGCCGGCACAACGCTCGCGGCCGACGGCTTCGAGGTATACGCCTACGACCAACTCGGCGCCGGCCGCTCCACCCGGCTCGACGACGTGACCGGATACACCGTTGCCCGGCAGGTCGCCGACCTCGACGCGATCCGCGTGACGCTCGGCGCCGACAAGCTCATACTCATCGGACAGTCGTGGGGCGGCTCCCTCGCCGCGCAATACCTCGCGGCGCACCCTCAGCACGTTGCGCGAGCCGTCTTCACCTCCCCCGGGCCCATCTGGCCGGGCGCCTACACGGACGGCGGGGGCGGCGACCCGTGGGCCCGGCTCACCGCGGAACAGCGCGAGCGCCGCGATGATCTGTTCAGCTCGCCGCGCGTCATCGTCGCGTCGATCCTGCAGGCCATCAACCCGAACGCGGCGCACGCCCTCGTCGGCGACGACGAGGCCGACGCGCTGCTGCACGCCGCCGCGCTGCTCGGCAAGGACACCGCCAACTGCCCCGGGGCGCCGCCGGCGAAGGTCCACGACAACCACCAGGGGTACTACGGCAACCAGCTGACGGTCGAGGACTTCGCGCACGTGCCGGACCCCCGGCCGGCGTTGCGGCAGCTGCAGGTGCCGGCCCTCGTCATGCGCGGCGAATGCGACTTCGTGCCGTGGGCGCAGACGTACGAGTACCGGCGCACGTTCCAGCAGGCGACGCTGGTGTACCTGCCACACACCGGACACAATCTCGAAGGCGGTCAGCCGGACGCGTACGTCGCGCTGTTGCGCGCATTCCTGCGCGACGAGCCGCTCCCGCTGCCCGCATACACCTCCGCCGACCCACCCTCGTGAACCATACCGGGGCGAGGGCCTCGCGTTCGGGCTGCGCGGCCGGCAGCCGCTACGAGTCGATGCGTACCCGTGGTGGGCGGTCCAGTCGGCCACGTCCGGCGGACAGCGGCGGTGTGGCGGCCGTCGGTTACGATGCGGGGCTCTGCCTGGCGAACAGGAGATCGTCGATGGGTGCTGTTGCGGGGCTGCGTACGCGAATGCCGCTGGTGATTGCGGTGATCGTCGGTCTGATAGCCGTCGTGGTGACGTACGTGGTGCTCCGTCGCGACCCCGGGGAGGCGGGCGCCGACAAGCGAGCCGGCTGTGAACCCATCGAGGTCAGTTCGTCGACCGAGAAGGCCGACCTGATGATCGAGTTGGCCCGCCGGTACAACGCCTCCGACACGCTGTACGGCGGCAAGCGGTGCGCGTCGGTGACCGTGCACCGGCTCACGTCCGGCGCGGCGGCGGAGGCGCTTGGCTCCGGCTGGGATGAACAGCGCGACGGTGGGCCGGCACCGCAGGTGTGGACGCCCACCGCATCGTTGTGGCTCCAGTTGGCCCGCCACCGGGAGACCACCGGCGGCAAGCAGGTGATGCCAGCGGCCGGCACGCAGATGCCGTCGATCGCGCAGAGCCCGTTGGTCATCTCGATGCCGAAGCCGATGGCCGAGGCGTTCGGCTGGCCGAACCGCGAGTTCGGGTGGAGCGACGTGCTGGCGCTGGCGTCCGACCCGCAGGGGTGGGGCCGGTACGGCCATCCCGAGTGGGGGCGCTTCTCCTTCGGCAAGGACAACCCGCACCGGTCCACGTCCGGCCTGGCCGCGACGGTGGCCACGTACTACGCGGCGACCGGCCTGTCCCGCGAACTGACGGCGGCCGATCTCACCCAGCCCAATGTGATCAACTTCGTTCGCGGGGTCGAAGCCGGCGTCCTGCACTACACCGACGATGCGGTGAAGTTCCTCGGCAACTTGGCCGAGGCCGACGCCAAGGGCGCCGCGATGTCGTACGTGAGCGCCGTCGTGCATCAGGAGCAGCTCACCTTCCTCTACAACAAGGGCAACACCACCGGCGACCCGAAGGTGAAAGGCAAGGCGCCCACGGTGCCGCTCGTGCCGATGGTGCCGCGGGACGGCACGCTGATGCTCGACCACCCGTACGTGGTGCTGCCTTCGGCCAGTGCCGCACAACGGGAAGCAGCCGGGGACTTCCTCGCGTTCCTGCAGCAACCGGCCCAGCAGGCCGTGTTCGCGGCGATGGGCTTCCGCGACCACCAGGGCAACGCCGGCCCCGAATTGACGCAGACCCTGCAGATCCCGGCCGGGCAGAAGCTCAACCTGATCCAGCCGCCCGTCGGGGAGGTCCTGGACAAGATCCTCGCCGGCTGGGACGACCTGCGGAAGAAGGCGAGGGTGCTGCTCGTTCTCGACGTCTCGGGCTCGATGAAGGAGAAGGCGGCCGGTGACATCAGCAAGCTGGAAGCCGCGAAGAACGCGGCAATCGCGAGCCTCGACCTGCTGCATCCCGACGACGAGGTGGCACTGTGGACGTTCTCGGGGCAGCGACCAAACGGTGCGCAGCCCTACACCGAGCGGCTGCCGACGTCGCGCATCCGCGACGCGAAGCAGCAACTCACCGACATCATCCGGGCGCTGAGCGCCGATGGCGGCACGGCCTTGTACCACACGACCCGGGCCGCCGACGCGTACATGCGGGAACGGCTGGACGCCGACCGCATCAACGCGGTCGTGCTGCTCACCGATGGGCGCAACGAGTATCCGGCCGACAACGACCGGGCGAAGCTGCTCCGCGACCTGGACGGGTCACGCCTGGAGAACTCGGTTCGCATCTTCGGTATCGCCTTCGGCGAGGAGGCCGACCTGGACACGCTCGAACAGATCGCGAAAGTGTCGCGGGCAGCCGCCTACGACGCGCGCGACCCGGCCAGCGTCGACAAGATATTCAGCTCGGTGCTGAGTAATTTCTAGCGGGCAACGTCCGACAACCGCGTCTTCAGCGGTCGAACGCGATACCGAGGGCCACCCGCACCGTATGCACGATCACGGCGACCACGGCTCCCGCAGTCAGCACGGCCGCCGCGCTCGCACCGGCGAGGCCGCCGATCGTGCTGCTCAGGGCACCGAGCAGCACGGCCGCTGCCACACTCCACGGATCGGTGAGGTGGCGGCGGATCGATCGCCCCTGCCCCGGTTCGACGGCCTCGTCGATGCGCGACGCTTGGCCTGCCGTCGTCGAGGCCGGCGATAGCTGCATGACTCGCTGCGGCGAGCCCTGCGGCACGGGTGACGGGCCGGCGGCCGTTCCACGCGCCTGCGCAACGGTCTCCTCCGACCCGGCACCGACGGGCAGCCTCATCGTGACACCGGTGGGCGTGCGTTCCTCGCACGCGTCGAGCAGGATCAGTGAACCCTCAGCCACCACGAGCTCGGGCTGCTCCAGAACCGCCGGCGGCATCCCGAACGCGCGGTGCAGCAGCGTCGCAACGAGTGGGACGCGGCTCGACCCGCCGACGAGGAAGATGCCGCCGACGTCTGACAGCTCGATGCCGGCGCTGCGCACCGCGGCGCGGGTGACCGCAACCGTCCGCGCGATGACCGGTTCGGCGAGCTGCTCGAACTCGTCCCGGCTCACCGGAACGGTGTCGTCCAGGACCGGCAGGTGCACCAGCGTCTGCGAACGCCGGCTCAACGACTCCTTGGCCAGCCGAACGTCCTCCCACAGCTGCCACCGGGCACGACGGTCGGCGGCGGTGGCCGGTCGCCGCAACCGGTCCCCAGCGTCCGGGGCCCGCTGCGCGATCAGCCGGCCCAGGTGCTCCACCAACGCGGCGTCCAGGTCCAGGCCGCCCACCTCGGGCAGCCCTTCACTGGCCAGTACCGTCAGCGCTCCTGAGGGGCCGCGCCGAACCACACCGGCGTCGAACGTGCCAGCTCCGAAGTCGTACACAACCGCGCACTGACCCGCGCCGACCCGGCCGAGGAAGTAGGCGGCGGCAGCGATCGGCTCCGACACGAGTATCGGGCTCGGCAGGCCGGCACGGACGGCCGCAGCGGTCAACCGGCTCAACCGCGACGTGCCCCAGGTCTCCGGATGCGTGACCACGACACGATCCGGGAGCTGGCCGACGACCTGCCGCGCCTCCGACGCGACACGTCCCAGCACGGCGGCGACCAGGTCGACCACGTCGGTCTCGTAGCCGCCGAGCAGGACGATCCCGTCTGCCATCCTTCGCTTCGGGTTGGGCTCGTACCGATCCGGATGCACCCGCGCCGACCGCACGGCTTCGGCACCAGACAACACGTCGCCGGGGCCTCCCAGGAGTACCGCCGACGGCAGCAACGGTGACCCATCGAAGAGCAGGGCACGGGCCTCACCGCCGCCGCGACGCACCATGGCCACGGTGTTGAAGGTGCCGAAGTCAATCCCGAGCAGCACGCCGTGAGCCATCGTTGCAGCGTACGCGGCCCCGCATTTTCCGTCCCGCCTTGATCGGTGCGTCCTGGCGATGCCGATAACGGACCTTCCGATGCCCATTCGGATGCCGCCGCAGCTGCTCGCCGAAGCCCGGCAACTCCAAGCGGCCTACCCACAACAGGTCCATTTCCTACTGGGTAACCATGAGCACGCCCACCTTGGCGGCCCACGACTGGCCAAGTTCCATGCCGACGAGGCGGCCCACTTGGAGCGGCAGTACGCCTCGGGTGGTTTCGCCCCGATCCGGCGGTGGCTGGCGGGTTGGCCGCTCGCGGCCGTTGCGCCAGCGCGGGCATCGCCTTCACCCACGCCGCGCCGCACGCGCAGATCTCCGGCCCTCGTGACCTCGATGACCTGGCGCTGACCGGGTACGAGTCGACGCCCCTGGCCGACATGGCATCGACCGGGCCGCTCGGGGCGCTCCTGTGGGCGCGTACCACCCCCGCGGAGCGGGGTTTCGCGTTTCTCCACGCTCTGCACCATGGGTGCAAGGTGGCTGTCTTCGGCCATGACACCGTGCAGGAGGGGCGGGATCGGGTCAGTAGCCCCCTGCATGCAGGACCAACTACACCTGCTGACAAGTCTCCGAGATCCCTGACTCGGTTCGCCCCACCACACCAGGCAGAATCCGGTGCGTGCAGGCAGCAGAGACGATCACCGACCACCACGATGAACGAATCGCCGACTACCGGGCGCTCACCGACGTGGAACTGCGCACCCGGTGGGAACCCCCGAACGGCCTGTTCATCGCCGAGGGCGAGCTCGTCCTACGCCGCGCACTGCGGGCCGGCTACCGGATCCGCTCCGTCCTGATCGACGCCAAACGCGTCGCGCAGCTCGACGACCTGCCGATCGGCGACGCGCCCGTGTACGCGGGCGACCAGGCGACGCTCGAGGCCATCACCGGCTTCCACGTCCACCGCGGCGTGCTGGCCTCGTTCCACCGCAAGCCCGGGCTGGACGCGGCGCAGGTACTTCGGGCCGCCCAGCGGATCGCCATCCTGGAGGACATCAACAACCACACGAACGTCGGCGCGCTGTTCCGCAGCGCGGCGGCGCTCGGCATGGACGCGGTGCTGCTGTCGCCGACGTGCGCGGATCCGCTGTACCGCCGCAGCGTCCGGGTCAGCATGGGCGAGGTCTTCGCCGTGCCGTACGCGCGGCTGGAGCCGTGGCCGGACGCCCTCGATCGGGTGAAGGAGGCGGGGTTCACGGTGCTCGCGCTGACCCCGGCCGCCGACGCGGTGCCGATCCAGACGCTGAGCGCGGCGCAGCGCGCCCGGCCGGCGCTCCTGCTCGGGGCGGAGGGGCCGGGGCTGACCGAGCGGGCGCAGCGGGCCGCCGACGCCCGGGTGGTCATCCCGATGCGCCGGGGCGTCGACTCGCTGAACGTCGCGAACGCCGCCGCGGTGGCCTTCTGGGAGCTCAACCGCGACTTGTGAGCGCGCCGGGCCACCGGGCGCGATGCCCGGTGGCCCGGCGGTGTCGCTCAGGCCTCGTCGCGGTCGTGCTCCGGCTGCGGGTCGAAGACCGACGCCGGCACGCCGGGCGAGCCCGTCAGCTCGCGGCCGGCCTGGTCGCCGGAGACCTGGGCGGCGGCCGCGGCGGCCTCGGCGTTGGCGGCGGCGCCCGCCTCCTCGGCGGACCGCCGGGCCTCGAGGACCTCCGCGGACTCGGCCTCCTCCACGGCGCTCTGGTCGATGTGCCGGCTGCGCTGCTCGTTGGTCATCTGCGCCACGCCGCCGAGCGCGCCGCCGATGCCCTCGAGGGCCTTGGTCAGCTCCACCGGCAGGATCCACAGCTTGTTCGACTGGCCGGCGGCGATCTGCGGCAGCGACTGCAGGTACTGGTACGCCATCACCTTGGAGTCGGGGTTGGCCAGGTGGATGGAGTCCACGACGGTCCGGATGGCCTTCGCCTGGCCCTCCGCCGTCAGGATGCGGGACTGGCGCTCGCCTTCTGCCCGCAGTACCGCGGCCTGCTTCTCACCCTCGGCGGTCAGGATCTGCGACTGCTTGAGGCCCTCCGCGTGCAGGATGGCCGCGCGCCGGTCCCGCTCCGCCCGCATCTGCTTCTCCATGGAGTCGCGGATGCTCGGCGGCGGCTCGATCGCCTTGATCTCGACCCGGGTGACCTTGATGCCCCAGCGCCCGGTGGTCTCGTCGAGCACGCCGGACAGGTGCCGGTTGATCTCGTCGCGGCTGGTGAGCGCCTTCTCCAGGTCGAGCGAACCGATCACGTTACGCAGCGTGGTGACGGTCAGCTGCTCGATCGCCTGCAGGTAGGAGTAGATCTCGTACGTCGCCCGGACCGAGTCGACGACCTTGAAGTACAGCACCGTGTCGATCGACACGACGAGGTTGTCCGAGGTGATCACCGGCTGGGGCGGGAAGTTGACCACCGCCTCGCGCTTGTCCACCTTGTTGCGGACGGAGTCGATGAACGGCACCAGGATGTTGAGGCCCGGGGTCAGGGTCCGGCTGTACTTGCCGAGCCGCTCCACCACGTATTCGACCTGCTGCGGCACGACCTTCACCGACTTGACGACCGTGATGATGCCGATCAGGGCGACGGCAATCACCAGCACAGCCAGGAGCACAGTTGGATCCACGGGGCCTCAGTCCTTCCACACCATTGCGGTAGCGCCCTTGATCTCGATCACCCGCACCCGCTCGCCCTTTTCGAAGCGCTGGGTCGCGTCGTACGGCCGGGCCCGCCAGAGCTCGCCGTCAATCTTGATCATCCCATTGTCGTTGTCGACGTTCTCCAGCACGAGCGCCATCGAGCCCTCGATGGCCTCGACACCCATCTGGGTATCGCGTTCGTCGCGTTGCATGTAGCGGCGCAGCGTGGGCCGCACCGCCACGAACGACAGCGCACTCACCCCGGCGAAGACGGCCGCCTGCACCGGCCCGTTGGCGCCGAGGGCGGCAGCCCCGGCGGCGGCGAACGCGCCGATCGCGAACATCAGCAGCACGAAGGTGGTCGTGAAGACCTCCGCCGCGACGAGTGCGGCGCCGACGATCAACCAGACGATCAGCCAGACATCCACACTTCGATCGTGTCACGCCGATGCACGCGATGCTGTACCCGGGGCGTGGCACTTGCCCCAACCTTGCCGCTTCCCGCCACCCCCGCGGGGGGTGCACAGTTGGGCCGTTCGGACAGCCCGTTCTCCCGGAAGGCTCACCCCCGTGCCCCTCCTGCCCGAAACCGTGTCCCGCATCGACGAGCTGGTGGCCCACGCCCACGCCGGCGCGCGGGTGCCGACCCTGGTGGCCGGGGTCGTCCGCGACGGCGCGCCGGCCCACGTGGCCTCGGCCGGCCCCTACCTGCCCGGCCAGCAGTTCCGGATCGGTTCGATCACCAAAACCATGACCGCCGCACTGGTACTCGCACTGCGCGACGAGGGCCGCCTGGCCCTCGACGACCTGCTGTACCGCCACCTCCCCGGCACCCCGGTCGGCGCGGTGACCCTGCGCCAGCTGCTCGGCCACGCCGGCGGCGTGCAGCGCGAGCCCGACGGCGACTGGTGGGAGCGCAACGCCGGCACGGACGTCGACACGTTCCTGTCCACCCTGACCGCCGACAAGGTCGCCTACCCGCCCCTGCACGGCTTCCACTACTCGAACCTCGCCTACGGCCTGCTGGGCGCCGTGGTCTCCCGGCTGGGCGGCGAGGACTGGCGGGAGATGACCGCCAAGCGCCTCCTGCGCCCGCTCGGCCTGGACCGCACCACCCACGACCCGGCGGAGCCCTTCGCCCGCGGCTACGTCATGCACCCGTGGCTCGACGAGATGCGCGAGGAGCCGCGCCTGGACGCCGGCGCGATGGCCCCGGCCGGCCAGCTGTGGTCGACCGTCGAGGACCTCTCCCGCTGGGCCGCCTTCCTGGCCGACCCCGACCCGGCCGTGCTCGCCCCGGCCACCGTCGAGCAGATGTGCGCCCCGGTGGTGCTCAGCGACCTGGAGGGCTGGACCGCGGGCCACGGCCTGGGCCTGCAGCTGTGGCGGCGCGGGGAGCGGGTGTTCGTGGGCCACAGCGGCTCGATGCCCGGGTACGTCGCCGTCCTCGCCGTCCACCGGCCCTCGCGCACGGCGGTGGTGGCCTTCGCCAACGCGTACACGATGCGGTACCCGGGCGGGATCCCCGGCTTCGGGCTCGACCTGCTGGAGACGGTCCTCGAGCGGGAGCCGGCGCCGGTGGCCCCCTGGCGGCCGGGCACCCCGCCGCCGGCCGAGGTGGCGCCGCTGACCGGCCGCTGGTGGTGGATGGGCCGGGAGTTCGAGGCCGGCTGGGACGGTGGCTGGCTGGTGATCACCCCGCTGACCACGGGCGACGCGCCCTGGCGGTTCGAGCCGGACGGCCTGGCGGCGAACCGGTGGCGGGGCCGGTCGGGCGAGAACGACGGCGAGATCCTGCAGGTGCGCCGCTCGGCGACGGGCGAGGTGACGGCGCTGGACATCGCGACGTTCGTCTTCACCCGCTCGCCGTGGCCGGCATAGCTCCCCCATTTCGGACATTTCACGATTTAACGGCGCCTGACGGTTGACGCGGGTGCCGATAAGTCGGGCGCTGGCGCGCCACGACTTATCGGATTTATACCCTGGCCGGGTAAATGTCCGACATGTCGTGGCGCGCCAGCGCCCGACATGTCGCTTTCGGGGCGATTCAGTCGTCCTCGTCCGGCTCCGTGACGAAGTCGATCAAGCGCTCCATGGAGTTGATCAGCGGGGTCTCGACGTCGCGGAAGCTCGAGACCGAGGCCAGGATGCGCCGCCACATGTCGGCCGGCTCGGCCACGCCCAGCGCCGCGCAGACGCCCTCCTTCCACGGCCGGCCCGGCGGGACCACGGGCCACGCGCGGATGCCGATCGCCGAGGGCTTCACGGCCTGCCAGACGTCGACGTACGGGTGGCCGGTCACCAGCACGTACGGCGACTGCACCGACGCCACGATCCGGCTCTCCTTCGAGCCCGGCACGAGGTGGTCGACGAGCACGCCGAGGCGCGCCACCGGGCCCGGCCCGAACTCGCGGACCGCCGCCGACAGCTCGTCGATGCCGTCCAGCGGCTCCACCACCACGCCCTCGATGCGCAGGTCGTCGCCCCAGATCCGCTCGACCAGGGCGGCGTCGTGCACGCCCTCGACCCAGATCCGGCTGCGGCGGGCCACCCGGGCGGTCACCCCGGCCACGGCGATCGAGCCCGACGCCGTCATCTGCCGCTGCTGTACCCGCACGGGCGCCGGCCGCACAAGGGTCACCGGCTCCCCGTCGAGCAGGAAGGCGGCCGGGTCGAGGGGGAAGTTGCGCCGCTTGCCGTGCCGATCCTCGAGCACCACGGCCCCGAACTCGAACCCGACCACGGCCCCGCAGAAGCCCGAGTCCGCGTCCTCCACGACCAGGTCCAGCTCGGCGTCGACCACGGGCACCGCGCGCCGGCGCCGCCAGTCATTGTTCGCCAGGACGTCCATGCCCGGGAAGCGTATCGGCTGACGGCCTCATCGCCTGCGAGACATACCGGCACGTCAGCACGTACCCTTGCTCCCATGTCCCCCGCAGCACGCGCGGCGACCCTCCAGGCGCGCCGCTCGGCGCGTTTCGTGGCATGGGTCCGGGCGTGGCGCGCCGGCCTGGTGCCGTGCGACGACGCCGCCGCCGAGATCTCCGGCGACGAGGAGCACATGGTCTCCGACGTCCCCGGCACGTGGACCGACGTGTCGCTCGCCGACGCCCTGCCGTCGCTGTCGAAGCTGCACCCCGACGAGGTACGCCTGGTGCTCCCCGCCCCGGGTGACCCCCGCGGCCTGCCGGGCCCCGGTCCCTTCACCGGCGCCGCCCTGGTCGCCGGCGAGGGCGTGATCGCGGGTGGCCTGGGCTTCGTGCCGGAGGTCCGGCTGCACACCTCCGGCTCGGGCGACGAGTTCGAGACCGTGCGCTGGCAGGTGTTCGCGCTCCCGGTCGAGCGCCCGGCCGCGCACGAGCCGACCACCGCCGAGGCCGAGGCCGAGCTCTCCGCCGAGCTGGTGACCGCCACCCGCACGCTGGCCAAGCTCGACATCGCCCAGTGGCGCCCGGAGCTGGCCGGCGCGATCGAGGCCATCCGCAAGCCCGACGGCGCCACCGACCTGCCGCCGGGGTACGACCCGCGGGCCCGGCGCCTCTACGCCCGCGCCAGCATCCTCGACCGCGTCCTCGCCCTGGCCGAGCACGCCGCACCGGGCGGGGCCGTCAACGGCTACGAGGTCCAGCAGCGCGACGCGGCCCTGCGCCCGCTCACCACCGCCTGCCGGCGCGCCCTGGTCGCCGCCTGCAACGCGCCCCTGCTCTGACCGCTCGTCCGGCCGGACCCGTCGCCGGCGAGCGCCCGACATGTCGCCCTGGGCGGGCGATCAGGCCGGGCGCCGGCGGGTTGGGGGGTCAGACCTCGTCGATCAGGTGGGCGACGGAAGGGATGATGCGCGAGGGCCGGTAGGGGTACCGCTCCACGTCCGACGCCGAGCTGATCCCGCTGAGCACCAGGATCGTCTCCAGCCCTGCCTCCAGCCCGCACAGGACGTCGGTGTCCATGCGGTCGCCGATCATGGCGGTGGTCTCGGAGTGGGCGTCGATGCTGTTCAGGGCCGAGCGCATCATCATCGGGTTGGGCTTGCCGATGAAGTACGGCTCGATGCCCGTCGCCTTCGAGATGAGCGCGGCCACGGCGCCGCAGGCCGGCAGGGCGCCCTCGTTCGACGGGCCGGTCGCGTCCGGGTTGGTGCAGATGAACCGGGCGCCGTCGTTGATGAGCCGGATGGCGGTGGTGATGGCCTCGAAGCTGTACGTCCGGGTCTCCCCCAGCACGACGTAGTCGGGCTCGGTGTCGGTCAGGATGTAGCCGACCTCGTGCATGGCCGTGGTGAGGCCCGCCTCGCCGATGACGTAGGCGGTGCCGCCCGGCCGCTGGGTGTCCAGGAACTGGGCGGTGGCCAGGGCCGAGGTCCAGATGGCCGACTCGGGGACGTCGAAGCCTATACGGCGCAGCCGGGCCTGCAGGTCCCGCGCCGTGTAGATGGAGTTGTTGGTCAGGATCAGGAAGGGCTTGCCGGACGAGCGCAGCCGGTTGACGAACTCCGGTGCGCCGGGCACGGGCTCGCCCTCGTGCACGAGGACCCCGTCCATGTCGGTGAGCCAGGACTCGATGGGCTTGCGTTCTCTCACGCGCAACATACTCCCTCAGAAACGTTTCGAGCCTATGCGCGTTTTGGTGACACGCAGCAGTCGGCGGGGCAGAAGTCCCAGGTCGGGACGGTGCCGAGGGCGTGACGCACATTACTGTGAGCAAGCACGCGCTCGTCGACCAGCTGTCGGATCATGTCCACGAAGCGGGGGTCGACCCCGGGGGTGGCGGCCCGGGCGAAGGCGAGGCCGAGGCGCCCGGCGGTGGCCCGGGCCTCCTCGTCGAGGTCCCAGATGACCTCCAGGTGGTCGGAGATAAAGCCGATCGGGCTCACCACCACCTCGGTGACCCCCTGCTTGGCCAGCGCCTCGAGGTGGTCGTTGACGTCCGGCTCCAGCCACGGCACGTGCGGCGGGCCGGAGCGGCTCTGCCAGACCAGGTCCCACCCGAGCTCCGGGGCGGCCTCGGCGGCCACCAGGGCCGCCGTCTCGCGCAGCTGGGCCAGGTAGCGGCCGGTGCCGCCGGGGCCGCTGGCCGCGTTCATCGACGTGGGGATCGAGTGCGCGGTGAAGACGAGGCGGGCGGCCATCCGCGACGGCAGGGTGTCCAGCGCGGCCCGCACGGCGTCGGCGTGCGGCGCGATGTAGCCGGGGTGGTCGTGGTACTGCCGGATCTTGTCGATAGCGGGGGCGTCGGGCACCTCGGCGCAGGCGATCACGATGTCGTCGAGATACTGCCGGCACGACGAATAGGACCCGAAGGGGCTCGTCACAAAGGCGAGCGCCCGTTGTACGCCGTCATCGCGCATCTGCCGGACGGTGTCGGCGAGCATCGGGTGCCAGTTGCGGTTGCCCCAGTAGATGGGCAGATCCAGGTGGGGGCGCAGCGCCTCGATGAGCGCGCGGCACTGGGCGTTGATGGGTGAGACGCCGCCGAAGTGCCGGTAGTGCTCGGCGACGGTCTCCAGGCGCTCCCGGGGGATACCCCGGCCGCGGGTGACGTTCTCCAGGAAGGGCAGGACATCCTCCTGCCCTTCCGGACCGCCGAACGAAAGCAGGAGGAACGCGTCATATGCCACGCTCCTCATTCTGCTCCTGCTCCCGGGGTGAGACCTACTGGGACGAGCCCACCGCGTGGTAGCCGCCGTCGACGTGCACGATCTCGCCGGTGGTGGCCGGGAACCAGTCCGACATGAGCGCGCAGCAGGCCTTGGCCGCGGCGGCCTGGTCGTGCAGGTCCCAGCCGAGCGGCGCGGTCTTGGCCCACGAGTCCTCGAACACCGCGAAGCCGGGGATCGACTTGGCCGCCATCGTGCGCAGCGGGCCGGCGGCGACGAGGTTCACCCGGATGCCGCGCGGGCCCAGCTCGCGGGCCAGGTAGCGGGACGTGGACTCGAGGCCGGCCTTGGCCACGCCCATCCAGTCGTACACCGGCCAGGCCTTCGTGGCGTCGAAGTCCAGGCCGACGACGGAACCGCCGGGGCCCATCAGCGGCAGGCAGGCCACCGCGAGGGACTTGAACGAGAACGTCGACACGTGCAGCGCGGTGGCCACGTCCTCCCACGGCGCGGCCAGGAAGTCGCCGCCGAGGCAGGAGGCCGGGGCGAAGCCGATCGAGTGCAGCACGCCGTCGAGGCCGTCGGCGTGCTCGCGGACCTTGTCGGCCAGCCCGTCGAGGTGCTCCTGGTTGGTGACGTCGAGCTCGATCACCGGGGCCTCCTGCGGCAGCCGCTTGGCGATGCGCTCGACCAGCGACAGCCGGCCGAAGCCGGTGAGCACGACCTGGGCGCCCTGCTCCTGGGCGAGCTTCGCGACGGAGAAAGCGATCGACTGTTCGGTGATGATGCCCGTGACGAGCAGCCGCTTGCCTTCGAGAAGTCCTGCCATGGTCTCCGAGGTCTCCCTAAATCGTGATGTCCGAGCAAATCCGGCACTCGTGCCGGATTCTTCGTGCCAGGCCCCGTCGAAGCCTCAGTGCCCCATGCCCATGCCGCCGTCGACGGGGATGACGGCGCCGGTGATGTAGGCCGCGGCGTCGCTGGCGAGGAACGTGACCACGTCGGCGACCTCCTCGGGCTTGGCCATGCGACCGAGCGGGATGTTCTTCTTGTACTCCGCCTGCGTCGCCTCCGGAAGCACCGCCGTCATGTCGGTCTCGATGAAGCCGGGCGCCACGACGTTGGCGGTGATGTTGCGGCTGCCCAGCTCGCGCGTGATCGAGCGGGCCATGCCGACCAGGCCGGCCTTGCTGGCGGCGTAGTTGACCTGGCCGGGGCTGCCGTAGAGGCCCACGACCGAGGAGATGAAGATGATCCGGCCCCAGCGGGCCCGCAGCATCTTGCTCGCGGCCCGCTTGGCGCAGCGGAACGAGCCGGTCAGGTTCGTGTCGATGACCCCGGTGAACTGCTCCTCGCTCATGCGCAGCAGCAGCGTGTCCTGGGTGATGCCGGCGTTGGCGATGAGCACCTCGACCGGGCCGAGCGCGTTCTCGACCTCGGTGAAGGCGGCGTCCACGGCGGCGGTGTCGGTGATGTCACACTGCACGCCGAAAAGGCCCTCCGGAGCGCCGGAGCCACGGTGGGTGACCGCGACCCGGTCGCCCTGCTTCGCGAACGCCTGCGCGATCGCCAGTCCGATGCCCCGGTTGCCGCCGGTGACCAGCACGGTCCTCGCCACGGTGCCGCCTCTCGTGAAAGTCGGGAAAACAACAAGCATCGTAGGACCCGGGTGGCCGGGCGGCTGATGCCGGGCGGCGCGGGGCGCAGTACGATATTGAGGTTTGGATGTCCGGCCGCGATGACGGCTGGGCCCGATTCGCTGCCCGTCCGGCACGGCAGCCGCTCCCCCGGAGGTGATCGCTGTGCGAAGTAGCGATCCCTCCAGTCGTGGCCGGTAGTTCCCTAGCAGAGCACCCGCCACGGCTTTCCGCGTGTCTGTTCTCCGTTTTCCTGCGCAGACAACACTCGTTGGGAGCACGTCGTGAGCCGTTACCTCGCGCCCATTGGCTTTGTCCTGGCCGCCGTCTGGGTCGCCACCCTGTTCTTCCTCGTCGGCGCGCACTGAGCCGGCGCCCTGAAGCACCCCTGGCCCAGCCGGGCCGCGGCCGTCGTGCCGCGGCCCCGATGAACGCTGCCGTTACGGGATGACGCTGCCGTTACGGCAGTCGCGAACCCCACAGCAGGCTCAGGGCGCCGGCGCACAGCGCCAGCAGGAAGCCGATCCCGAGGTACCACTGGGTGATCTCCTGCGGCTTGGTGCGGTAGCCGATGGAGCTGCCCATGTCGGAGTAGACCCGCTTGAGCTCTTCCTTGCTGGCGGCCTCGTAGAAGTACCCCTTGGTGACCTCGGCCACCTTCTGCAGCGACGGGCGGTCGACGGGGACCCGCTGCGGCGTGTTGCCGATGCGGACCACGCCGTCGTCGGTGCCGAAGGCGATCGTCGACACCGGCACGTTGGCCGCGGACGCGGCGGCGGAGGCGTCCTCCAGCGAGCGGCCCGCGGTGCGGAAGCCGTCGGAGAGCAGCACGATCCGGGCCGGCGGCGGGCCGGCGGCGCCGTCGGCGGGCACCGTGCGGATGGCGTCGAGGCTGGTGAACACCGCCTCGCCGGTCGCCGTCGACTCCTGCAGGGTCAGGCCGTCGATGGCCTGCATGATCGCGCTGCGCTCCTTCGTCGGCGAGACGAGCACGCTGGCCGTCTTGGCGAAGGAGACCAGGCCCACGTTGAAGCTCGCCGGCAGCTGCCTGACGAAGTCGCTGGCCGCCGACTTGGCCGCGTCGATGCGGGTCGGCGCGACGTCGGTGGCCTGCATCGACAGCGACACGTCGATGGCCAGCATGATCGTGGCCCGCTCCAGCGGCTCCTTGGTGTCCACCGACGGGCGCGTCAGGCCGAAGGCCAGCACGACCAGGGCGAGCAGGAAGGCCGTGGCGCTGACGTGCCGGCGCACCCCGATGCCCTTCGGCACCAGGCTGCTGAGCAGGTCGACGTTGGTGAATCGGACCGCGAAGGCGCGGCGGTGCAGCTGCCGCCACACGTAGATGCCGATCACCGCGGCGACCGGCAGGAGCGCCAGCAGCCACCACGGGTTGAGCAGACGGATCATCGGGTCGTACCTCGAGTTCGGGCGTGTCGCTGAGCAGCGACGAACCGGACGATGTCCAGGAGCCAGTCGGAGTCGGTGCGCAGCCGCAGATGTGCCGCGTTGGCGCCACGCAAGGCCGAGGCTATCTCGGCGCGCTGGGCCGCCGCGGCGTGGGCGTAGCGGTGGCGCAGCTTCGGGTCAGCGGTCTGTACCTCGTGCATCCGGCCCGTCTCCGGGTCGACGAGGGCGATGACGCCGACGTTTGGCAGTTCCAGCTCCCGCGGGTCGACGACCTCGACCGCGAGGAGGTCGTGGCGCACCCCGAGCTTGCGCAGCGGCCGGGCCCACTGGCTCGGCGGCGTCATGAAGTCGGAGATCACCACGGCGAGGCCGCGCCGGCGCGGGGGCCGGTTGAGCATGTCGATGAGCGCGCCGAGGTCGGCCCGCCCGGGCACGCCCCGGGTGAGCGCGATCGCGCGGAGCAGGCCCTGCGCGTCCTTGCGGCCCGGGCGGGCCGGGAGGCGGCTCAGGCTGTCCGCCGTGCCGACGACGGCTCCGATGCGGTTGCCACCGCGGACCGTGAGGTGCGCGACGGCGGCCGCGGCGGCGATCGCGAGATCGCGCTTGAGGTACTTCGCGGTGCCGAAGTCCAGGCTGGCGCTCAGGTCCACGGCCAGCCACGCCTCGAGCTCGCGGTCGGAGACCGTCTGGCGCACGTGCGGCAGCGTGGTGCGCGCGGTGACCGGCCAGTCCATCCGGCGCACGTCGTCACCCGGGCGGTACTCCCGCGACTCCCCCGCCTCCGTGCCGGGCCCGGGCAGCAGGCCGAGATAGTCCCCCTGCAGCAGCCCGTCGAGCTTGCGCGTGACGAGCAGCTGCATGCGGTTGAGGACGATCTCCGCGCGCGCGTCGTCCAGCCCGGTGCCCGCCTGGAGCTTCACCGCCCCGGCCAGGTGGTGATGGTGGTGGTCGGCGGCTGGCCCCCGGGCGGCGGGCCGGCCTGACCCTGCGGCGCGCCGGTGGTGGCCTGCTGGCGCGGGGCGACCGTGGGCGGCGGCACCGCGGCCATCACCCGGCGCACGACGTCGTCGGCCGGGATGTCGTCGGCCAGCGCGTCGTAGGACAGCACCAGGCGGTGGCGCAGGATGTCCGGGGCGATGTCCTGGATGTCCTGCGGCAGCGCGTAGTCCCGGCCGCGCAGCAGCGCCAGGGCGCGCGAGGCCCGCACGATGCCCAGCGAGGCGCGGGGGCTGGCACCGTACTGGATGAGGTGCGCGATGTCGGCCAGGCCGTGCTCGGCCGGCGCGCGGGTGGCGACCACCAGCCGCACCGCGTAGTCGACGAGCGCGTTGTGCACGAACACGTCGTCGGCCCTGTCCTGCAGCGCCATGAGCTCCTGGGTGGTGAGCACCGCGACCGGCTCCGGGGTCTTCACGCTGACCCGGTAGACGATCTCGCGCTCCTCGGCGTCGGTGGGGTAGCCCACCTGGATCTTCATCAGGAACCGGTCGCGCTGGGCCTCGGGCAGCGGGTAGACGCCCTCCTGCTCGATCGGGTTCTGCGTGGCCATGACCAGGAACGGGCGGGGCACGTCGTAGGTCTCGCCGCCGATGGAGACCTGCTGCTCGGCCATGACCTCCAGCAGCGCGGACTGGACCTTGGCGGGTGCCCGGTTGATCTCGTCGGCCAGCAGGAAGTTCACGAACACCGGGCCCAGCTCGACGTCGAACTTCTCGCTGGACTGCCGGTAGATCCGGGTGCCCACGATGTCGGCCGGCACGAGGTCGGGCGTGAACTGGATGCGGGAGAACGTGCCACCGACGACCCGGGCGAGCGTCTCCACGGCGAGCGTCTTGGCCACGCCCGGCACGCCCTCCAGCAGCACATGGCCGCGGCACAGCAGGGAGACGAACATCCGCTCGATCATGCGGTCCTGGCCGACGATCACCCGCTTGACCTCGAAGAGCGCCCGCTCGAGCACGGTAGCGTCCTGGGCGGGGGTCGAGACAGGGTTGTTCGGCTGGGTCACCGGTCCTCCACGCGTATGTCTGACAGCTTGCCAAAGCTATGGCAAACCTAGCGTCGCACGACGCGGCGACCGACCGCGATCCGACGCCGCTGAGAGCCTACTGGGAGTTCGCATACGGTCGCCTTAGTCCGAAATATCACATATGTGGCTATCAATGCTGGGGATTTCTCGGAAATTCCGTCGCTCGGCGCCCCACACGACTGGACATCACCCGTACTTCGGTGGGTACCATTTCACCCGTCGCCGGGCGGCTTCCCCCGTGGCCGCCCGGCGCTCACCACCGGCGCACACTGTTGGCGTGGACGAGCTCATCTGCTCCGCCAAGGGGTGCCGATCCGGAGCCATGTGGCGGCTGCTGTGGAACAACCCGAAGCTGCACACCCCGGACCGCCGCAAGACGTGGCTCGCGTGCGACGAGCACAGGGCGTCGCTGTCGGCCTTCCTCGACGCGCGCGGCTTCCTGCGGGACGTCGCCGCGATCGATGACCGGGATACGCTCGAGGGGTGAATGCTCCGGTCGCGCCCGATCCGTTGCGCCCGTGGCCGGACTCCGTGGAGTGGAGACCCGTCTCCCCGCGGTACTTCCTGGTCAGGCTGGCGGCGCTGGCCGCCTGGGTGATCCTGCTGGCCGTCGCCGGGGTCGTGGCCGCGGCGCTGTGGTCGGCGTGGTGCCTGCTCGGCTCCGCCGCCGTGCTCGTCGCCGGCATCGTGCGGGCGGTGTTCATGCGCCGCTCGGTGCGCTCCTGGGGCTACGCCGAGCGGGCCGAGGATCTGCTCGTCCGGCACGGGCTGCTGATCCGGCGGTTGTCCATCGTGCCGTACGCCAGGATGCAGTTCGTCGACGTGACCGCCGGCCCGATGGAGCGCGCCGCCGGCCTCGCCACCGTCACCTTGCACACGGCCGCCGCCGCGAGCGACGCCAGGGTCCCCGGCCTGGAGGCCGCCGAGGCCACGAGGCTGCGCGACCGCCTGGCGGCCCTCGGCGAGATCCGGGAAGAGGGTCTGTGAGCGGTTCGGAGCGAAGCGGCGCCTGGTCCGGGTCGATCGGTGCGGAGCCTCATCGAGCCGGACCGGGCGTTGAGGCCGCTCACCATCAGCACAGCCCGCGGTCGCGCCGCCGCAGCGATGCGGAGGCGGCGTGACGGAGCCGCTGTCCCTTCCGCGGCAGCGGCTGCATCCGCTGACCCCGCTGGTGCGCGGGGCGAAGATCCTGTTCCTGGCCGCGGTCGCCGTCTCCTGGCGCGGGCTGAGCGACCTCGGCCTCGAGCACTGGCTCATGGCCATGGCGGTGGTCCTGGTCGGCGCGGTGGTCGTCTCCGCCGTGGTGTGGGCCTTCACCGGCTACGAGGTGGTCGGCCGCGAGCTGCGCGTGCACGAGGGCCTGCTGTCGCGCCGGGTGCGCACCATCCCGCTCGAGCGGGTGCAGGCGATCGACGTGGTCCGCCCGGCCCTGGCCCGCGTGTTCGGCCTGGCCGAGCTGCGCCTGGAGGTGATCGGCGGGGCGAAGGCGGAGGCGCCGCTGGCGTACCTCACCGTCGACGGCGCCACCGCGCTGCGCGCCTCCCTCCTCGGCCTGGCCACGGGCGCCGCCGCGGCCGAGCCCGCCGCCGAGCGGCCCCTGTTCGCCGTCGACAACGGCCGGCTGCTCATCGCCCAGCTGCTCACCCCGCAGGTGGTCGCCGTGCCGATCGGCGCCGCCTTCGTGATCTGGCCGGCGCTGGTGCACCCGGACTGGACGCTCATCGGCGCGGCCAGCACCATCACCGCGTTCCTCGGCGTGTTCCAGGTGCCGGTGCGCCGGGTCCTCGACGAGTGGGACTTCCGCATCGCCGCCGACGCCGCCGCGCTGCGGCTGCGCCAGGGCCTGCTCAACAAGCGCAGCCAGTCGGTGCCGCCGCGGCGCGTGCAGGGCGTGAAGGTGACCTGGCCGCTGCTGTGGCGGGGCGTGGGCTGGGCGAGGGCCCACATCGACGTGGCCGGGTACGGCGGCGACGGCGACGAGCAGCTGCGCGCCGGCACGCTGGCCCCGGCGGCCCCGACCGGCGAGACCACCGCCGTCGCCGCGATCGTGCTCGGCGCGGCCGTCGACCCGCGCCCCGGCCCGCACCCGATCGACGCCGCCGCCCTGCCGTTCAGCGGCCCGCCGCGCCGGGCCCGCTGGCTCGCGCCGCTGTCGTGGTCGCGCATCGGCGTGGCCGTCACCGACGACGTGGTGGCCGTGCGGGAGGGCGTGCTGACCCGCGAGCTGGTCTCGGTGCCGCTGGCCCGGGTGCAGAGCGTGCGGGTCGTGCAGGGGCCGTGGCAGCGGCTGCTCGGCCTGGCCACCGTCACGGTCGACACGGCGGGCGGGCTGCACGCCACCGCGCGGCTGCGCGACGCCGCCGACGCGTACCGGCTGACCGGGGAGCTGGCCGCCCGTTCCCGCGCGGCCCGCCGCACCTTCTCGGCCCGCCTGGCCGAGGCCCGCTCGGCCGCCGCTCCCCCGCCCGCGGTCGCCGCCGACCGGCCCGAGCCCTTGGCCTAGCCGGCGGCCAGGAGCGGCAGCACCTCGCCGATCGGGTCGCGGATGACCTCGTCGGCGATCGGGTCGTACGGGGTCTCGCCGGCGTTGACGATCACGATCCGGGCGCCGTGCTTGGCCGCCACCTCCACCAGCCCCGCCGCCGGGTGCACGGTCAGGGAGGTGCCCACGGCCACGAACGTGCGGCAATCCATCGCCGCCTCGGCCGCCGCGGTCAGCGTCTCCATGTTCATCCGCTGCCCGAAGGAGATGGTGGCCGACTTGAGGATGCCGCCGCAGCCGAGGCACGCCGGGTCGGCCTCGCCCGCCTCGACCCGGTCGAGGGTCTCCCGCATCGGCCCGCGCGCCCCGCAGCCCAGGCACTCGGTCTCGTGCAGCGTGCCGTGCAGCTCGATCACCCGCGCCGGGTCCAGGCCGGCCCGCTGGTGCAGCCCGTCGATGTTCTGGGTGACGACCGCGGTGAGCCGCCCGGCCTCGGCCAGCGCCGCCAGGGCGAGGTGCGCGGCGTTGGGCCGGGCCGCCCACGCCGGGTGGTGCAGCCGCTCCTGCCACGAGCGGCGGCGCACGTCCGGGTCGGCGACGTAGTGCTCGATCGAGGACAGTTTCATCGCCTCGGGGTCGCGGGTCCACACGCCGTTGGGCCCGCGGAAGTCGGGGATCCCGGAGTCGGTGGAGATGCCGGCGCCGGTCAGCGCGACGACGGACCCCTCGGCGAACCACTCGGCGGCGTCATACATGCCCGCCAGGGTAGATCGCCGGTTCCGGTCGCGGCCGTCGAATTATGGCGGTCTCTGGGTGATGGGTCATTAGGCTGGAGGGTATGCAGCCGAGCGAGCGCCCCACGGTCGATGCCGCCCCCTGGGTCGGGGCCCTCACCCGAGTCGAGCTGACGGTCACCGACGCCGACACCGCGCAGGCACTCGGCTCGGGCGACGTGCCCGTGCTCGCCACCCCGCGCGTGCTGGCGCTGGCCGAGGCCGCCACCGTCGGCGCGACCGCGAGCCGGCTGCCACCCGGCTACACCACCGTCGGCACCCGGATCGAGCTGGAGCACAAGGCGGCCACCCCGATCGGCGGGCGGGTCGTCGCGGAGGCCCGGCTGGCCAAGGCCGACGGCCGCCGCCTGGTCTTCGAGATCCTGGTCCGCGACGGCCGACAGACCGTCGCCGAGGGGCGCGTCGAGCGGGTGATCGTCGAGCGCGCACGGTTCCTGGCCAAGGCGCTGGAGGAGTCATGACCGTTCTTCGCGAGATCGCCGCGGGCGTCCACGTCCTGCGCCATCCGGTCCTCGACGTCAACGCGACCCTCGTCGTCGGCGGCGAGGCGGCGCTGGTCGTCGACACGCTGTCCACGGCCGAGCAGGCTCAGGACCTCCTGGCCGCGGTACGCCGGGTCACCCCCCTCCCCCTGCTCGTCGTCAACACCCATCACCACTTCGACCACACCATGGGCAACATGGTCTTCGCCGCCGGCGGGGCGCCCATCTACGGCCACGAGGAGGCCGCCGCCCTGATCGGCCCGGCCCTGCGCGACCGGGCCGTGCTCGAGTACCCGGAGCTGGCCGACGGCCTCGCCTGCACCACCCCGGTGGCGCCCGGCCGGCTGGTCCGCGCGGCCGACGACCTCGACCTCGGCGACCGCCTGGTGCAGCTGCGCCACTACGGCCGCGGCCACTCGGCCGGCGACCTCGTCGCCCTGGTCCCCGACGCCGACCTGGCCATCGCGGGCGACCTGGTCGAGGAGAGCGGCCCGCCGCAGTTCGACGACGCGTACCCCCTCGAATGGCCCGACACCGTCGCCACCCTCCTCGCGCAGCTCGGCCCGCAGGCCCAGGTGGTGCCGGGCCACGGCAAGGTGGTCGGCCCGCGGTTCGTCACCGCCCAGCACGAGCAGCTCGCCGCCCTGGCCTGGCTGATCCGCGACGGCGACCGGGACGGCGCCCCGGCCGAGCGGGTGGCCGCGAAGTCCCCGTTCCCGCAGGACATGGCCCTGTGCGCGGTGAAGCGCGGCTACGTCCAGCTCAACATGCCCTGAACCCTGCGAAAGCCCCGCCAGGCGGCAGGGTGTGCTGAATCGGACATGTCTCTCGTCGGGGCGTAAGTCCGATAAGTCGTGGCGCGCCGGCGCCCGACGTATCGACCAAGGGTCACGCCGGGATGGCCGACACGTCGCGGTCGAAGTTGCGGTGCGCCGCCACCGCCGTCAGCAGCCTCTGCGGGAACTGTCGTGGCGCGCCGGCGCCCGACGTATCGACCAAGGGTCACGCCGGGATGGCCGACACGTCCCGGTCGAAGTTGCGGTGCGCCGCCACCGCCGTCAGCAGCGTCTGCGGGAACTCCGGCGTGAACTCCTCCTCCACGATGAGCGCCGGATCGGCCTCCGCCGTCGTCAGCGGGATCTGCGCGCGCTGCAGCACCCCCAGCCCGGACCCGAACGCCGCCACCGGCTTGCCGTGCTTGTACGCCTCGGCGGCGAAGTGCACGGCGGCGCCGTCCACCGACAGGTCGGCCGCCGCGCTGGGCACCACCACGGCGTCGTACAGCACCGAGGAGGTCGTCGCGATCGCCCGGGTCACCTCCACCGGCACCCCATCGGAGCCGGTCACCGAGCCGTCGAACGGCGCCAGCAGGTCGGCCGAGGCGCCGGCCGCGGTGCAGGCGTCGCGCAGCAGCGCGAGGACCCGGGCGTCGGCGCCGTCGGCGACGAGCACCGCGATCCGGCGGGTGCGCGGCGACGCCTCCACGCCCTCCCGGTGCGCCTGGGACAGGGCGGGCGAGCTGCGGCCATGGTTGTCGACCGACTTCACCGGCTCCTCGACGCCGATGCCCCGGGCCACCGACACCGCGAGGTCGTAGTCGATCCGGTTGAGGTGCTCGACGGCCCGCACCCGGATCGGCAGCGCGACCTTGCCCAGCTCGTAGCGGTACGCGGCGATGATGTGCTCCTGCTCCCAGGACGTCATGCTGTTCCAGAACAGGGTCGCCTGCCAGTAGTGCTCGGCGAACGTCTCGCTGCGCTTGCGCTCCTTGGGTCCCTCGACGTGCTCGGGGTAGGACCGGAAGCCGGGGCCGCCGGTGGGCGTGCCGTTGAGGTAGTTCGGGTGGTAGTTGGCCCGGCCGACCGGCACCGCGCTCTGGTGCGCCCCGTCCTGCTGGTGGTTGCGCACCGGCGCGAGCGGCCGGTTGATCGGCAGCTGGGCGAAGTTGGGGCCGCCGAGGCGGGTCAGCTGGGTGTCCATGTACGAGAACAGCCGCGCCTGCAGCAGCGGGTCGTCGGTGAAGTCGATGCCGGGCACGACGTTGCCGACGCAGAAGGCGACCTGCTCGGTCTCGGCGAAGAAGTTGTCGGGGTTGCGGTCCAGGGTCAGCCGGCCGACGGGGGTGACCGGGACGAGCTCCTCCGGGATGAGCTTGGTCGGGTCGAGCACGTCGATGTCGTCGAGCTCGAACGCCCGCTCCTCGGGGATGAGCTGCAGCCCGAGCTCCCACGACGGGAACTGGCCGGCCTCGATCGCGTCCCACAGGTCGCGCCGGTTGAAGTCGGGGTCGCGGCCGGAGATCAGCTGGGCCTCGTCGAAGACCAGTGAATGGGTGCCCAGCACCGGGGTCCAGTGGAACTTCACGAACGTGCTCCTGCCGTGGCCGTTGACCAGGCGGAAGGTGTGCACGCCGAAGCCCTGCATCATCCGGTAGCTGCGCGGCAGTGCCCGGTCGGACATGAGCCAGATGACGTGGTGCATGGTCTCCGGCTGCAGGGTGACGAAGTCCCAGAAGGCGTCGTGGGCGGAGGAGGCCTGGGGCATCTCGTGGTGCGGCTCGGGCTTGAGCGCGTGCACCAGGTCGGGGAACTTCATGCCGTCCTGGATGAAGAAGACCGGCATGTTGTTGCCGACCAGGTCGAAGTTGCCCTGCCGGGTGTAGAACTTCACGGCGAAGCCGCGCACGTCGCGGGCCGTGTCACTGGAGCCGCGCGAGCCCTGGACGGTGGAGAAGCGGGCGAAGACCGGCGTGCGGGCGTCGGGGTCGGTGAGGAAGTCCGCCGTCGTGTACTCGTCCAGGGGCTCGTACACCTGGAAGTACCCGTGCGCGCCGGCCCCGCGGGCGTGCACCACCCGCTCGGGGATCCGCTCGTGGTCGAAGCGCATCAGCTTCTCCCGCAGGTGGAAGTCCTCGAGCAGGGTCGGCCCCCGGGCACCCGCGCGCAGCGAGTTGTCGGTGTCGTCGACCGGAGTGCCCTGGTCGGTGGTCAGCGCACCGGCGCCGAACGGGCGCCGGCTCCCGGCGAGCTGCCGGTCCTTGGACGTCATACCTCTACCGCTACCACCGGTGGCACGGTTTACACCTTCTGCCCGACCCGGCCGCAGATCGTGGCCAGCGCGCGGGCCAGGTCGGCGCCGCTCATCGCCCGCTCCGGGGCGACCAGGTGCTGCACGACCACGCCGGCCAGCAGCGCCTGGTAGAGCCCGCCGACGACCCGCGCAGTGTCCGGGTCGGCCGCCGCGTCGATGTCGTGGAACAGCCCGGCCAGCGCCACCTCGGCCTCCACCTGCGCGGCCGCCCACGGCGACTCCGGCGCGGCCTGGTGGCCCAGGTGCGTCACCAGCTCGAACTGGGTCGTCCAGAGCGCCCGGTTCGCGGCCACCGAGGCGATGACCCGGTCCCAGATCGCCACGAACCGCTCCCGCTGGTCGGTCAGGTCGGGGCCGCCGGTGAGCGCCCGCTCCAGCTCCTCGCCCCAGCGGTCCAGGGCCAGCCGCAGGGCCTCGTTGAGCAGGGCCTCCGTGGTCTTGAAGTGATAGCCGATGGCGGCGAGGCTCACGCCGGCCGCGGTGGTGATGTCGCGCGCGGTGGTGGCCGCGTAGCCCTTCTCGAGCAGGCACTGCACGGCACCCTCGAGCAGCTTCTCCCGGTTACCCATGCCGCTGATCCTACGTCTGAGAATTCCGTCTTGCACAAATGTCTCAGAAGTTTGTACAGTAGGGACACCACCGCATGAGGGAGATCGAACATGTCCGTCGTCGCCACCACCGCCACCACCGCCATCACCGCCGCCGCCGTCCTCGCCGCCGGCTCCGTCCCGCTCGCCTACCGCGCCGTGCTCCAGCGCCGCCGGGCCGCCGCGGCCCGCATCGACGCGCCGAACAAGGTCGTCGAGAGCCGCTACGTCACGATCGGCGGGGTCGAGCAGTGGCTGCAGATCCGCGGCGAGGACCGCGCCAACCCGGTCCTGCTGGTCGTGCACGGCGGCCCCGGCTCGCCGTACTCGGTCTTCACCCCGGTGCTGCGCGAGTGGGAGAAGCACTTCACGGTCGTGCACTGGGACCGCCGCGGCGCCGGCAGGACGCTGCGCAGGAACGGCTTCCACCCCGAGGAGATCACCTTCGAGCGGATGGTCGACGACGGCATCGAGGTCGCCGAGTTCCTGCGCGGCCACCTCGGCCAGGAGAAGATCACGCTGTTCGCGGGCTCGATGGGCACGATCGTCGGCCTGCCGATGGTCCAGCGCCGCCCCGACCTGTTCCACGCCTACGTCGGGACCGACTTCTACGTGAACATGGTCGACAACGAGCGCACCGGCCGGCAGGAGACCCTCGAGCGGCTGCGCGCCGCCGGCAACGCCAAGGGCGTCGCCGCGCTCGAGGCCCTCGACCCCGACCCGCGCACCTGGGACGTCAAGGCCTGGGGCACCCGCATGCAGTGGTCGATGGGCACCGACCCGATCACGGGCAACGGCGCGCTCAAGAACCTCTTCGCGCTGCTGCTCACCAAGCCGGACTACTCGCTGGGCGACGTGGCCGCCTGGCTCAAGGGCTTCAACAAGACCCGCGACACCATGTTCGAGCAGTTCATGCGGTTCGACGCCCGGGCGCTCGGGCTGCGGTACGAGGTGCCGTTCTTCCTCTTCCAGGGCGCCTCGGACGTCGTGACGCTGACCGGCCCGGCCGTGGAGTTCTTCAACGAGGTCGACGCGCCGCAGAAGGAGCTGGTGCTGATCGAAGGGGCGAGCCACTTCGCCGCCTTCACCCAGCCGGCCGCCTTCCTCGACGCCCTGCGCGAGGTGAAGTGCTAGGTCAGCGTGACCACGGTGCCGGTGCGGCGGGCCTCCTCCGCCGCCCACACCACCCGGTGGCCGTCGAGGCTCTCGGTGACGTCGGAGCGCAGCAGCCCGGCGTCACCGGCGGCCACGGCGGCCACGAACGCGTGCACCAGGCCCGCGTCGCCGTCGGAGTGGTCGCCCGACACCGAGCGACCCAGGTCGATCACGTCGTCCTCGCCGGTGCGGAAGTCGACCACGCGCAGCCGGGCGCCGTCGCCGTCGATGTAGCCGTGGGTGCCGAAGAGCCGGGTCTTGCGCTGCTCGGCCGGGGCGAACGCGGTCATCGTGAGCGAGACGGTCGCGCCGTCGGCCAGCTCCATCGACACCACCTGGTGGTCGACGACGTCGTTGTCACAGGCATAGACGCAGCGGCCGTACGGCCCGTAGCGCAGCGCCTCCACCAGCGCGACGGGATCGGCCAGGGGCGTGAGCACCGACGCCGGCCACGGCGCCCGATCGGCCGGGTCCAGCCCGGCGAGCACCCCGAGGTACAACCGGGGGGCCGAATATGGGCAGGTGGGCTCGATCCCGCAGTCCAGGCACCGCTCGGCCGCCCCCTCCGGGCGCTGGTCGGCCCGGAAGTGCGCGAGGCCGCCGAACGAGGAGACCCGGCGGGCCGGGCGGCCGGCGAGGTACAGCAGCCAGTCCACGTCGTGGCAGGCCTTCGCCAGCAGCATGGGCGAGGACTCGTCCTCCCGCCGCCAGTTGCCCCGCACGAACGAGTGCGCCTGGTGCCACCACCCGACCGGCTCCAGGTGCTGGATGCTCACCAGCCGGCCGATCCGACCGGCGTCGAGGAGCTCCTTGAGCGCGGCGGTGTAGGGGGTGTACCGCAGGACGTGGCAGACCGCGGCCATGACCCCGGCCCGGCGCACCGCCTCGGCGATCGTGGTCGCGCCGGCCTCCGTCGGCGCCATGGGCTTCTCCAGCAGCAGGTGGTACCCCTGCCCGGCCAGCAGCACCGCCGGCCCGACGTGGTGGGTGTCCTGCGTCGCCACGATCGCCCCGTCGGCCAGTTTCGGGACGTCGCGCAGCCGCTCCCAGCCGTCGAACACGCGCTCGTCCGGGATGGCGAACTCCTCGGCGAAGGCCTTCCGGCGCGCCGGATCGGCCTCGGCCACGGCCACGATCCGGGCCCGCCCGGTGTCGGCGGCCATCCGCGCGTATCGGGCGCCGCGCTGCCCCGCGCCGACGACCAGCAGGTTCACGACGTCGTTCATGCTAGGACCACCTCGGTGCCGGCCTTGCGGATCGCCTCGACGTGCCCCGGGTCCGCGCTCGCGTCGGTGACCAGCACGGTCACGTCGCCGATCGGGCAGATCCCGGCCAGACAGGTGCGGCCCACCTTCGAGCCGTCGGCGACCACCATGACCCGGTCGGCCCGGCGGATCATCGCCGCGTTGGTGTGCGCCTCGATCTCGTCGTGCGTGGTGAGCCCGCCCCGGGCGCTGATCCCGTCCACGCCCACGACCGCGATCTCCATGTTGAGCCCGGCGAGCGCCTGATCGGCGATCGGGCCGACGAGCTCGTACGACTGCGTCCTCGAGACGCCCCCGGTCATGATGAGCTTCAGCCGCGGGCGAAGGGCCAGCTCGGCCGCGATGTTGAGGGCGTTGGTCACCACGGTGAGGTCGACCCGCTCGGCCAGCAGCCGGGCGAGGATCAGGGTCGTCGTGCCGCCGGTCAGCCCCAGCGTGAGCGGCCCGTGCGGCAGCAGCCCGGCGGCCCGCCTGGCCACGAGGGCCTTCGCCTCGCGGTTCTGGCCTCCGCGGTACCGCACGGGAAGCTCATAGGCGACGTCCACCGCCACCGCGCCGCCGTGCGTGCGGGCGAGCAGCCGCTGCTCCTCCAGCACCTGCAGGTCGCGCCGGATGGTGGCGGCCGAGACGTCGAACTCCTCGGCGAGCGCGCCCGCGTCGACCGAGCCGAGCCGGGACACCCGGTCGAGGATGGCGGTCATGCGATCGGAGCGGCGCATGTGCACCAATGCTAGGCGCGTTGCGCGTTCACCGTCAAAACGCGCAATCTGAAATGTCCACTTGCGCATTCAGCCTTGCCCGGCGAACGAAAACGCGCATAGCGTCGAGTACATGGTTGCTGCCACTGATCTGGAGATCGCCAGCCAGCCCGACGTGTGGGCCCGCGGCCTGACCATGGCCGACGAGGTCCGCGCCGCCCTGGCCGCACCGGGCGAGCGGATGCTCGTGCTCGGCTGCGGCACGTCGTGGTTCGTCGCCCAGAGCCTGGCCGAGCTGCGCGAGTCGGCCGGCCTCGGCGAGACGGACGCCGTCTGCGCCTCGGAGTTCGTCCCGCGCCGCCGTTACGACCGCGTCGTGGCCGTCACGCGCTCGGGCACCTCGACCGAGGTCCTCGACGCGCTGCGCCGGCTGCCGGCCGGCCCGCACCGCGTGGCCTTCACCGCCGTCGACGGCGAGCCGGTCGACGGCCTCGCCGACACCCGCGTGCTGCTCGACTTCGCCGACGAGCGCAGCGTCGTGCAGACCCGCTTCCCGACCACGGTGCTCGCCGCCGCGCGGGCCGCGTTCGGCCTGCTGGGGGACGGCCTGCTGCGTGACGGCGCGGCCGCCCTGGCCGCCGACCTGCCCGCCGACCCGGCCTCGGTGGACCACCTCGTCTTCCTCGGCACCGGCTGGACCGTCGGCCTGGCCCACGAGGCCGCGCTGAAGGTGCGCGAGGCCGCGCAGGCGTGGTCGGAGTCGTACCCCGCGATGGACTACCGGCACGGCCCGGTCGCGGTCGCCGGGGAGCGCAGCCTGGTCTGGGCCTTCGGCGACGTGCCGGCCTCGCTCGACGACACCGTGCGCGCGGCCGGCGCCCGGGTGCACCGCGACGGCCTGGACCCCCTCGCCCAGCTGGTCCTGGCGCAGCGCTTCGCCGTGGCCCTGGCCGCCCACCGCGGCCTCGACCCGGACTACCCGCGCCTGCTGACCCGCTCCGTCGTGCTGCCCGCGTGATCCTGACCGTCACCCTCAATCCGGCGCTCGACCTGACCTACGAGGTCGAGCAGCTGCGGCCGTACGCGACGCATCGGGTCTCGGCGGTGCACGAGCGCCCGGGCGGCAAGGGCCTCAACGTGGCCGGCGTCCTGCACGCCCTGGGCGAGCCGGTGCTGGCCACGGGGCTGCTCGGCGGCCCGACCGGCGCCCGGGTGCAGGCCCTGGTCGACGCGGCCGGGCTGCCGTCGTCCTTCGCCCCGATCGCGGGCGAGACCCGCCGGACGGTGACGGTGGCCGACCGCACCGACGCGACCGGCCTGTGGGAGCCCGGCCCGGTGGTGAGCGCGGCGGAGTGGTCGGCGTTCGTCGCCCGCTTCCGCGCGCTGCTCGACGGCGCCGCAGCGGTGGCCCTGTCGGGCTCGCTGCCGGCGGGTCTTGCCCCGGACGCGTACGCGGTGCTGATCGAGATCGCGCGCTCGCTCGGCGTCCCGTCGGTGCTGGACACCAGCGGCGAGGCCCTGCGCCTGGGCCTGCTCGCCGGGCCGACGCTGGCCAAGCCCAACGAGGCGGAGCTGGCCGCGCTGGTGGGCTCCTCGGGCTCGTCCGAGCCCGGGATCCGCTCCCTGCTGGCCCCCGGGTCGGCGGCGGTGGTGGTGTCCCGCGGCCCGCGCGGGCTGCACGCGGTGACGGCGGACGGCTCCTGGCGGGCCGCCCCGCCGTCCGCGCTGCGCGGCAACCCGACCGGCGCCGGCGACGCCTGCGTGGCCGCCCTGGCCAGGGGCCTGCGTGACGACACCCCGTGGCCGCCCCTGCTGGCCGACGCGGTCGCCCTGTCGGCCGCCGCCGTGGCCGCCCCGGTCGCCGGCTCGATCGACATTGAGAGATATTCGCAGTTCAAGGAGGCCATCGATGCTGGTACCGACGGGTGATCTGGTCGCCGAGGCGCGCCGTCGCGGCGTCGGGGTCGGCGCGTTCAACGTGATCACCGTGGAGCACGCCGAGGCGATCGCGGCCGGGGCCGAGGCCGCCGGCGTCCCGGTGATTCTGCAGATCAGCGAGAACGCGGTGCGCTTCCACCACGGCCGGCTCGCCCCGATCGCCGCCGCCGCCCGGGCCGTGGCCGCGCTGGCCGCCGTGCCGGTCGCGCTGCACCTCGACCACGTGGAGAGCGACGAGCTCTTCGACCAGGCCGCCGAGCACGGCTTCGGCTCCGCGATGTACGACGCGGCGCGCCTGGACTACGCCGCCAACGTGGCCGCGACCGCCGCCGCCGCGCGGCGCGGGCACGGGCGGGGGCTGTGGGTGGAGAGCGAGCTGGGCGAGGTGGGCGGCAAGGACGGCGCCCACGCCCCCGGGGTGCGCACCGACCCGGGCGAGGCGGTCGCCTTCGTCGCGGCCACCGGCGTCGACGCCCTCGCCGTGGCGGTCGGCTCCTCGCACGCGATGACCACCCGGGCCGCGCGGCTCGACCACGGGCTGATCGCCGAGCTACGGGCCGCGGTCGCCGTGCCGCTGGTGCTGCACGGCTCGTCCGGGGTGCCGGACGACGAGCTGCGGGCGGCGGTCCGCGGCGGGCTGGTGAAGGTCAACATCGGCACGGCGCTCAACGTCGCCTTCACCGGGGCGGTCCGCGCGGCGCTGGAACAGGACGGGCGCGTGGTGGACCCTCGCAAGTACCTCGCCCCGGCCCGGCTCGGGATGGCCGAGGCGGTCACGCGTGCCCTGCAGGTCGTCACGAATTCCGGCGGTGCGGGCGTTCCTTAGATCCACACCTTACCACACGTCATCAAACCTCATCGATCAGTGATCGACTAGGCTCGACCCACCGTCACGACGGGCCTACCGGCAGCATGCGGACCGCGGCGACGCCCCGAGCCTGGCGGGTGTGTTCACGGGTCGGTGCCGTCCGAGCCTGGTGGGCAGTGGCGGTCAGCCGAGGGATCTCCTTGTCGGTCTTCACGTACAGTGCGGTCAAAACCCAGGCATCTCAGCGAGAGGCCGGTGCCCTGGTGGAGACCGTCGGCGAGAGCGTTGACATGTCGCGCGGTGCGCGTCTGGCCGTGCACGGTGCCGTCTCCACAGCGCTGGCCCTGTGTAGTGATCGTGAACTGCGTGACCTCGTGGATGCGGCCGAGCCGATGGGTTCTGGTATCGGCGGGACATCGGCGCTGCTGGACATCGGCGGGACCCCGGTGTTCGTCAAGCGGGTGCCGCTGACGGCTCTGGAGCGGCAGCCGGAGAACGTCCGGTCCACGGCAAACCTCTTCGGGCTGCCCATGTTCTGCCATTACGGCGTCGGAGTCATCGGGGCGCCGGGCTTCGGGGCCTGGCGGGAGTTGGCCGTGCACACCATGACGACGAACTGGGTGCTCGCGGCGGACTGTGATGCCTTTCCACTGATGTACCACTGGCGGGTGTTGCCGCACTGCGGGCAGGCGCTTCCCGAGGAACTGGCCGACGTAGAACGGGCTGTCGCCTACTGGGGAGGCGGAGCGGAGATGCGTCGCCGGATCGAGGGTCTGCGAGATGCTTCGGCGAGCATCGCGCTGTTTCTGGAGTACATCCCGCAGAATCTGCACGATTGGCTGGGCGCTCAGGTCAACGCCGGCGACGAGGCGGCCGACCGGGCCTGCGCCATGGTCGCGAGGCAACTGGAGGCTGGGACCTCGTTCATGAACGCCCGCGGGCTCCTGCACTTCGACGCCCACTTCCAGAACATCCTGACCGACGGCGAGCGGCTGTTCTTTGCGGACTACGGCCTCGCGATCTCCTCCCGGTTCGACCTGTCGAAGGAGGAGGCCGGGTTCTTCGCCGGGCATCAGACCTATGACCGTTGCTACACCATCACACACCTGGTGATCTGGCTCATCACCGCTCTGTACGGGTACCAGCAGGACGACCGCAACGCGTTCGTACGCGCATGCGCCCAGGGGGAGCACCCGACGAAAGTTCCCCCGCAGGTCGCGGCGATCCTCATGCGCCACGCCCCGCTCGCCGCGGTGATGACGGACTTCTACCGCAAGTTCCAACTGGAGAGCAGGCAGACCCCGTACCCGATGGAGCAGATCCGCCGGATCGGCGGGTTGGGCAGCTCGCCCATCGGCTGATGGACCCGGCTCGCCGGCCTGGGTCGCTCGGTTGAGGGCACCGTTACGACGGGCCCACCGACAGCACGCGGACCGCGGCGGCGCCCTGGGCGTCGGACTCGGCCAGGTCGACCTCGGCGACGATCGCCCAGTCGCGGTCGCCCTCCGGGTCGTCGAAGATCTGGCGCACCTGCCAGCGGTCCGGCTTCTGCTCGATGACGAGCAGCGCCGGGCCACGGGCGTCGGGGCCCACGCCCAGCGAGTCGTACTCGTCGAAGTACCCCTCGATGGCCTCTTCCCAGGCGGCGGCGTTGAACCCGTGCTCGCCGTCCAGCTCGCCCAGCTCGTCGTAGCGGCGCAGCGCGGCCAGCTCCACCCGCCGGAACAGCGCGTTGCGTACCAGCACCCGGAAGGCCCGCACGTTGCGGGTGACGGCCGGCGGCTCGTCGCGCACGGTCTCCTCGACGGCCGAGGGGTTGCGCAGCCGCTCCCACTCGTCGATGAGGCTGGAGTCGACCTGCCGCACCAGCTCGCCGAGCCACTCGATGAGGTCGGTCAGCTCCTCGGTGCGGGCGTCCTCCGGCACCGTCTGGCGCACGGCCTTGTAGGCGTCGGCGAGGTACCGCAGGACCAGCCCCTCCGAGCGGGACAGCTGGTAGAACCCGACGTACTCGACGAACGTCATCGCCCGCTCGTACATGTCGCGCACCACGGACTTTGGCGACAGCTCGTAGTCGGCGACCCACGGGTGGCCCTGCTTGTACAGGTGGTAGGCGTTGTCCAGCAGCTCCACCAGCGGCTTCGGGTGGGTGACGTCCTCGAGCAGTTCCAGGCGCTGGTCGTACTCGATGCCTTCGGCCTTCATCGCCGCGACGGCCTCGCCGCGGGCCTTGAACTGCTGCGCGGAGAGCACCTGGCGCGGGTCGTCCAATGTGGACTCGATGACCGACAGCACGTCGAGGGCGTAGCCGGGGGCCTCCCGGTCGAGCAGCTCGATGGCGGCCAGGGCGAACGGCGACAGCGGCTGGTTGAGCGCGAAGTCCATCTGCAGGTCGACGGTGAGCCGGACCCGGCGGCCCTCCTCGTCGGGCTCCGGGAGCTGCTCGACCACGCCGCCGGCCAGCAGGGCGCGGTAGATGGCGATGGCCCGGCGGATGAGCCGCCGCTGCGCGGGGGCGTCCTCGTGGTTCTGGGTCAGCAGGTGGCGCATCGCGGCGAACGCGTCGCCGGAGCGGCTGATCACGTTGAGCAGCATCGCGTGCGACACCTGGAAGCTCGACTTGAGCGGCTCCGGCTCGGCCTCGACGAGCCGGTCGAAGGTGGGCCGGCCCCAGCCGATCGAGCCCTCGGGCGGCTTCTTCTTGACCACCTTGCGGCGCTTCTTCGGGTCGTCGCCGGCCTTGGCCAGCGCCCGCTCGTTGTCGATGACGTGCTCGGGCGCCTGTACGACGACGGTGCCGATGGTGTCGAAGCCGGCCCGCCCGGCCCGCCCGGCGATCTGGTGGAACTCGCGGGCGTACAGCAGCCGGGTGCGCTGCCCGTCGTACTTCGACAGCGCCGTGAACAGCACCGTGCGGATCGGCACGTTGATGCCCACGCCGAGCGTGTCCGTGCCGCAGATGACTTTCAGCAGGCCGGCCTGTGCCAGGGTTTCCACGAGTCTGCGGTACTTCGGGAGCATCCCGGCGTGGTGGACCCCGATCCCGTGCCGGACGAGCCGGGACAGCGTCTTGCCGAAGCCGGCCGTGAACCGGAAGTTCCCGATCGCCTCGGCGATCATGTCCTTCTCGGCGCGGGTCGACACGTTGACGCTCATCAGCGCCTGCGCCCGTTCCAGGGCGGCGGCCTGGGTGAAGTGCACGATGTAGACCGGGGCCTGCCGGGTGCCCAGCAGCTCCTCGATCGTCTCGTGCAGCGGGTCCATGGAGTAGGTGAACATCAGCGGTACCGGCCGCTCGGCGTTCTTCACCACCGCGGTGGGCCGCCCGGTGCGCCGGGTCAGGTCCTCCTCGAAGCGGGTGACGTCGCCCAGCGTCGCCGACATGAGCACGAACTGGGCCTGCGGCAGCTCGATCAGCGGCACCTGCCAGGCCCAGCCGCGGTCGGGGTCGGCGTAGAAGTGGAACTCGTCCATGACGACGATGCCGACGTCGGCCTTCTCGCCGTCGCGCAGTGCGATGTTGGCCAGGATTTCCGCGGTACAGCAAATAATCGGCGCATCGGCGTTGACGCTCGCGTCGCCGGTGAGCATGCCGACGTTCTCCGCGCCGAACATCTCCACCAGCGCGAAGAACTTCTCCGACACCAGCGCCTTGATGGGCGCCGTGTAGAACGTCGTCCGGTCGGTGGCCAGCGCCGCGAAGTGCGCCCCCGCGGCCACGAGGCTCTTGCCCGACCCGGTGGGGGTGTTCAGGATGACGTTCGCCCCGGAGACGATCTCGATGAGCGACTCTTCTTGATGGGGGTACAGCGTGAGCCCCTGCTCCCCGGCCCACTCAGCAAACGCCTCGAAGACCGCGTCGGGGTCTCCACCGCGCGGAACGCGGTTCGCCAGATTCTTCACGACCCCTCCGCTTCGCTCCGGGGCCGTTTGGGGCTGCTTCCATTGGTCGCGGCCCCTCCGCTTCGCTCCGGTCCGCTCCGTTCGTACATCAGGTCGTAGGCCGGCCGCCCGTCGCGCACGGCGCGCAGCTCGAACTTGGTCAGCGGCCGGTGCACCGGGCGGGGCGCGAAGCCGTCGTGGCGGTTGACCAGCCCCGGGTCGGCGTCGAGGGTCTCGAGCATCGCGTGCGCGTACCCCTCGTCGTCGGTGGCGCAGTGCAGCACGCCCCCGGGCCGCAGCCGCTCCCGCAGCAGCGCCACCCGCTCGGGCACGATGAGCCGCCGCTTGTGGTGGCGCGCCTTGGGCCACGGGTCCGGAAAGAACACGTGCACCGCGTCGAGGCTCCCGGCGGGGATGTCGTCGCGCACCAGCTCCATCGCGTCGACCGAGGCCACCCGCAGGTTGGTGAGCCCGCCGTCCTCGATCAGGTGCAGCAGGTTCGCCACCCCGGGCGTGTGCACCTCGACCGCCAGGTAGCGCCGGCCCGGGTCGGCGGCCGCCATCTGCGCGGTCGCCTCGCCCATGCCGGAGCCGATCTCGAGGACGTCGACCGGGTCGCCGGGCGCGAAGGCATACCGCGCGGCGAGGCGCTCCAGAGCGTCGAAGTGCCGACCACTGAGCCGCCCGCGGCGCGGGTGATAGGTCCGGACGATGCGAGGCGGCCGGTCGACGGTGTACATGGGACCACAACCTTACCCGACGGCACGGTACCCGGGCGATAGGGCCCGAACGCGACAAGTTGTGCCATTGTTCGCTGCTGTTCGGGGCAGCGGTTCCGGCGAAGGCGGTCGGAAACGACGCACCGCTCAGCGCCGAAGTGCCTCCTGGGCCGCCTGGACGAGTGCCATCACGCCTTCCCCCGAGGCGGCCGAAGCGGCCGAGGCCGGCCACACCAGTGCGAAGGTCAGCCGCGGCGCCGCGCCGGCCAGCGGCACGAACCGCACGTCCGGCCGCCGCACGGTGTCCACCAGGAGTTGCGGCACGGGTAGCGCGCCCCGCCCCGCCGCCACCAGGTCCAGCGCCGCCGCCGGGTCGTCGACGGCCTCGGGGGCCAGCCGCGCCCCGTCCGGCACCACCATCCCGCGCGGGAGCAGCAGCCGCCCGGCCCGGTCGAGGGTGAGCGCGCCCGCCGTGGACAGCGGGTCGGCGGAGGCCACGGCCAGGTGGGTGAGCGGCACGTGGAACCGGGCGGAGCTGGCGAACCCGGGCGGGAACGGGGTGCTCATGATCGCCGCCGCGGCGTGGCCGAGGCCGAGGGCGTCGGTCGCGGCCCGCCAGCCGGCCGGGACGAGCTCCACGTCGAGCCCCGGCTTACGAAGGGCGAGGCGGCGCGCGACCCGGGCCGCGAGGCCGCCCACGATCGGGGCATAAGCGAGGCGAATGGCGGCGGGGGCGGGCACGGCCAGGCGCGCCGCCTCGGCGGTGAAGGCCGCGGCCTGCTCGAGGACCGCCTCGGCGTGGGCCAGCAGGGCCGCTCCGGCGGGGCTCGGCAGCACCTCGCGGCTCGTGCGCTCGAACAGGCGGAGTCCCAGCTCACGCTCCAGCCGGGCGACCGCCTGGCTCACCGCAGGCTGGGACAGTCCGAGGGCCTCGGCCGCGCGCGAGAACGAGCGGTGCCGCGCCACCAGCGCGAAGCACTCGATGTCCCGCAGGGCCGCCACGCCGACCAGTATCGGCCATGAGCCGCGCTTATCGATCGGGAAAACCGGCGGCCCGGCGGCCACGATCCGCGGCGTGACGACCGACTTTCCTGCCGCAACCATCCTGGGGTACCCGCGCATCGGCCCCGGCCGCGAGCTCAAGCACGCCCTGGAGTCCTACTGGGCCGGGCGCACCGGCCGGGCCGCGCTGGAGGAGGCCGGGCGCCGGCTGCGCGCGCAGACCTGGGCGCGGCTGCACGAGCTGGGCCTGCGCGCGCCGGGGGCGCTGCCGTCGAACACCTTTTCGCAGTACGACCACGTGCTCGACGCCGCCGTGGCGGTCGGTGCGGTGCCGGAGCGCTACCGGGGGGCCGCCGACCCGTACTTCGCGATGGCCCGGGGCGCGGACGGCCTGCCCCCGCTGCGCATGACGAAGTGGTTCGACACCAACTACCACTACATCGTCCCCGAGATCGGGCCGCGCACCGCGTTCGCCGCCTCCCCGGACAAGCCGCTGGCCGAGCTCGCCGAGGCGCGGGCGCTCGGCCACGCGACCCGGCCGGTGCTGCTCGGCCCGGTGACGCTGCTGCGCCTGGCCCGGGCCGCGCCGGGCGCGCCGGGCGGGTTCAGCCCGCTGGACCGCCTGGACGACCTGCTCGACGTGTACGGCGAGCTGCTGTCCGCCCTGGCCCCGCACGCGGCCTGGGTGCAGCTGGACGAGCCGATCGCGGTCGTCGACGGTGGCTCGCCGGCGCTGCGGCACGCCTACCGCCGCCTCGCCGCGCTGACCGCCCGCCCGCGGCTGCTCGTCGCCACCTACTTCGGCGACGCCGGCGACGCGCTGCCGGCCCTCGCCGTCGCGCCCGTGGACGGGATCGCGGTCGACCTGACGCATGGCGTGCCGCGGAACCTGGGGCTCTTCGAGGGGCGCACGATCGTCGGCGGGGTCGTCTCCGGCCGCGACGTGTGGCGCACCGACCCCGACGCGGCGCGGGCCCTGCTCGCCGCGGCCGGCGCCACCGCGGTCGGCACGAGCTGCTCGCTGCTGCACGTGCCGTACACCCTGCGCGGCGAGTCGGCCCTCCCCGAAAGCAGCAAGGCGGCCAGTCCCGAAAGCAGCGAGCCGGCCAGTCCCGAAAGCAGCAAGGCGGCCAGTCCCGAAAGCAGCGAGCCGGCCGGTCGCGAAAGCAGCAAGGCGGGCCTTCCCGAAGGCCTCGCGTTCGCGGAGGAGAAGGTCGCCGAGGTCGTGTCGCTGGCCGCGCTCGGGCCGAAGGAGGGCCCGCTGCCGCAGCGTCCCCGCGCCGCCGGGACGCTCGGCGTGGAGTCCCGCGCCCCGTACGCCGCCCGCGAGCAGGCCCAGCGCGACCTGGGTCTCCCGCCGCTGCCCGTCACCACGATCGGCTCCTTCCCGCAGACCGGTGAGCTGCGGGCGGCCCGCGCCGCCGTGGCCGCCGGCCGGCTGCCGCTCGCCGGGTACGAGGCGCGCATCGAGGAGGAGATCGCCCGCGTCATCGCCGAGCAGGAGGCCCTGGGCCTCGACGTCCTCGTGCACGGCGAGCCGGAGCGCAACGACATGGTCCAGTACTTCGCCGAGCACCTCGACGGCTTCGCGGTCACCCGGAACGGCTGGGTGCAGTCGTACGGCTCCCGCTGCACCCGCCCGCCGATCCTGCACGGCGACGTGCGCCGCCCCGCCCCGATCACCGTGCGCTGGGCCACCCACGCCCAGTCCCTCACCGCCCGCCCGGTCAAGGGCATGCTGACCGGCCCGGTGACGATCGTCGCCTGGAGCTTCGTGCGCCCGGACCTGCCGCTGCGCGACGTCACCCTGCAGGTCGCCGACGCCGTTCGGGAGGAGGTCCGGGACCTGCAGGCCGCGGGCATCCGCATCATCCAGGTCGACGAGCCGGCCCTGCGGGAGCTGCTGCCGCTGCGCAAGGAGGAGCAGGAGGAGTACCTCGCCTGGGCCGTCGCCGCCTATCGCCGGGCCACCTCGGCCGCCTCGCCGGG
Organism: Dactylosporangium salmoneum; assembly: GCF_039532525.1. Lineage (NCBI taxonomy): Bacteria > Bacillati > Actinomycetota > Actinomycetes > Micromonosporales > Micromonosporaceae > Dactylosporangium > Dactylosporangium salmoneum. The sequence goes on along the minus strand of NZ_BAAARV010000033.1, from coordinate 195,709 downwards.
CACCCAGATCCATACCCACCTGTGCTACAGCGACGCCGCCGAGGTCCTGTCCGCCGTCGACGCCCTGGACGCGGACGTCACGTCGATCGAGGCGGCCCGCTCGGCGTTCGCGGTGGCGGGCTTCGACCGCGGGATCGGCCCCGGGGTGTACGACATCCACTCCCCGCGCGTCCCGGAGCGCGACGAGATCGAGTCCCGCCTGCGCGCCGCGCTGGCCACCATCCACCCGTCGCGACTGTGGGTGAACCCGGACTGCGGCCTGAAGACCCGCACGTACGACGAGGTGAGGGCCGCCCTGAGCAACGTCGTTGCGGCGGCCGGCGCGGTCAGGCAATCCGTAAGGTGAGGGCATGTCGTACCCTTCACCGCTGTATCACGGCGAGTCCGGCGAGCTGTCCGCCACCTACCGCCCGGTGGGCACCCCGCCCGACTTCACCTACGCCAGCGGCAACACCGTGCACTACCTGGCGACGGGGAAGACCACGAGGGGCGAGTTCGGCCTGTACCGCTGGGTGATGGGCCCGGAGCCCAGCGGCCCGGACCCGCACTTCCACCGCTCGATCTCGGAGTCGTTCTTCATCCTGAGCGGCTCGGTGCGCATCTACGACGGCAGCCGCTGGATCGACACCGAGCCGGGGGACTTCGTCCACGTCCCGCAGGGCGGCATCCACGGCTTCCGCAACGAGTCCGGCGCCCCGGCGGAGATGCTGCTGCACTTCGCCCCGGGCGCGCCGCGGGAGGCCTACTTCGAGGGCCTGCCGAACCTGAAGGACATGACCGACGAGGAGCGGGCCGCCTTCATGCTGGAGCACGACACGTTCTGGACCTGACCCGCGTCCGGCCGCCCGCCG
>NZ_BAAARV010000033.1:128837-194817 GCF_039532525.1 Dactylosporangium salmoneum | reverse complement strand
GACGCGCGCCGGCTAGAAGCCGAACGAGGAGGTCAGGATCGCCCGGGCCACCGTGTGGGCGGTGAGGTTGAAGCCGACCACGTTCGGGTTGGCGCCGGGGTCGATGTCCAGGTAGTCGGTGTCCAGGGCGTGGACCACGAAGAAGTAGCGGTGCGGGGCGTCCTGCGGGGGCGGGGCCGCGCCGCCGAAGTCGCGGGTGCCGTAGTCGTTGCGGGAATGGATGGCCTCGTCCGGCATGCCGTCCTTGTCGCCGGTGCCGGCGCCCGTCGGGAGCTCGGTCGCGTCGGCCGGGATGTTGTAGACGAGCCAGTGCCAGAAGCCGCCGCCGGTCGGGGCGTCCGGGTCGTAGCAGGTGACGGCGAAGCCTTTCGTGGTGGCCGGGAAGCCCGACCACGCCAGGTGGGGCGAGGTGTTGCCGCGCTCGTAGACCTGTGCGTCGGGCAGCGTGCCGCCGTCGGTCAGGTCCTCGCTGGTCAGGCTGAACGCCGGCACCGCGGGGAGGAAGTCGTAGGGCGACGGCGGGCGCGGACGGTCGGTCATGCGCATCTCCTTGCGAGGTGTCTTCAGCTTGTCTCCGGGCATCCTCTTACCCAACGACCGGGCACCTCAAGTGAGTCGGTTCACGGCGAGTCCGAGCAACCACACCAGGTACGGCTGGTGCACCGGCCCGGATCCGCGCTGCTGGAGGCTCACCACCGTGGTCCCGCGCCTGGCCACGGCCCACTGGCCGGAGGCGAAGGCCTCGTCGCCGACGCCCGGGACGGGACGCCCGCCGCGGTGGGCGCGGATGGCCAGCTCGGCGGCGTCGCCGACGGCCACCGCGACGAGCAGCGCGGCGCCGTCGTCGGCGCGGAACTCGGCGATGGCCATCGGGCCGATCGCCACCGCGCGGTCCGCCCCGGCGCCCGGCCGTACCGGGCGGCCCAGCACCCGGCCCGCCTCCTCGGCGGTGACCAGCTCGGCCGGGGTCACCCGGGCCGGGCGCACGGCGGTGGCCAGCACCGGCGCGCCGGCGTTCATCGCCTGGCGGATCAGCTGGTCGGTGTTCTCGTCGCTGTAGTGGCGCGGCTGCAGCCGGGCGCTCGAGTCGACGCCGAGCTCGAGGACGCGGCGGGTCCAGCGCCGCGCGGTCAGCGTCACCACGTCGCCCGGGGCGGCCCGGCGGGCCAGGTCCGACGGGCAGGCCCAGGCCACGGCGCGGTCGCGGGTGCCGTCGTCGACCGCCAGGTAGTGCAGCCACGGGATGGACGGGCTGTTCTCGCCCTGGCTGCGGGTCTTCCAGGTCTCCACCCACAGCACCTCGCCGGTGAGGGTGACCGGCAGGAACACGTCGATGACGGCGGCGACGAGGGTGTACCCGCCGTAGAGGAACGGCGGGAGCCAGAACCAGGCGATGCCCAGCCGCACGAGCACCACGGCGAGCGCGAGCCCGGCGAAGGCCTTGAGGAAGAGCCGAAGGGCCTTCTGGCCGTACCGCGGGAAGAACCTGGGATAGCGCACCCGCACCCGCCGCCAGGTCCCCCCGAACGACGACCACACCCGGTGCCGGTTGCCCATCCCGAGGTCGATCACGGCGCTGCACACGCGGGTGGCGCCGACGGCGTCGCCGTAGGAGAGGTAGCGGTCCCACACCGCGACGGCGGCGGGCGGCAGGTCGGCGAAGCTCTCGTGGGCGCGCAGGAAGGTCTTCAGCCCGAGCCAGCGGGTGGCGGCGGCCCGGCCCTCGGGGGTGTCCCGCTCGCCGCGCGGCTTGCCGGCGAGGCCGCCGAGCGCGCACCACATGATGATGACCCCGACCGCCGCGGCGCCGTAGCCGTCGGAGTCGCCGTCCTGGTGGCGGGCCTGCAGCGCGATCGCCAGGCCGAGGGCGAACGCGGGGACGGCGGCGATGATCGTCAGCGCGGCGACGACCGCGGGCGAGAAGCGGCGCTGCGACAGGCCCCGCGCGCGGGCGTCGGCCACGATCGCCGCGTTGAGCCGGCGGGTCCAGCCCTTGGCCTGCTCCTCGTCGCGGAAGGTCAGGGCGGTGAGCGGGACGTGGCCGCCGACGGCGAGGCCGCGGACCCGCTCGAAGATCATGCTCTCGTACGCGTTGAGCCCGCCCGGCTGCTCCTGCCGGACGAACAACGTCGTCTGCAGCGGGTCGTTGCCCGGCTGGCGGAACTCGAGGATCTTGCGGGCCGCGAGGTCGATCAGCGTCGACTCGGCGGCGTCCTCGGTCAGCTCCCACCGGCCGGTGATCAGGCTGACCACGGCCGGGGGCTCGTCGCCGCCGAAGTCCTGGGTGCCCGGCGGCGACGGGATCGGCCGGGGCCGGGTGAGCAGCTTCGCGGCCCAGAAGGCGGCGAGCCACACCCCGAGGCCGGCGGCGGCGATCCCGGCCTCGACGAGCAGCACCGGGTCGAGGTCCACGGCCGGGCCTTCAGAACCGGACGTTGACGTCGGCCCGCTCGCCGGCGGCGGCCTCGAAGTACGGCCGGGCGTGGAAGCCGCCGATGCCCGCGACGATGTTCGTCGGCAGCGTCTGGATCTTCTGGTTGTAGGTCTGCACGGCGCTGTTGTAGAACTGCCGCGCGTAGGCGATCTTCTCCTCGGTGCTGCCGAGCTCGCCCTGCAGCTGCAGGAAGTTCTGGTTCGCCTTGAGGTCGGGGTAGGCCTCGGCGAGGGCGAAGAGCCGGCCCAGCGCCTGGGTCAGCATCCCTTCGGCCTGCGCCTGCTGCCCCGGGCCGGCGGCGGCGGAGCCCGCGGCGGCGTTGCGGGCGGCCACCACCGACTCCAGGGTGCCGCGCTCGTGGGCGGCGTAGCCCTTCACCGTCTCCACCAGGTTGGGTATGAGCGAGTGGCGGCGCTTGAGCTGCACGTCGATCTGCGCCCACGACGCATCGACCTGGGTACGGGCCTTGACCAGCCCGTTGTACGTCGCCACGGCCCACCACAGCAGCACGATGACGAGCGCGACGAGGACGCCGAGCACGATCAGAGGTGTCATGGCCGCATGGTGACCGCTGCGGGTTGCCGGGGCCGGGTGAGCGTCGCCGATCCGACAGCGGGCGCAGGTATTCGGGCATGCCCGACATGTCGGATCGGCGCGTATCGGGCCTGGGGCCCTACTGCGGCAGCCGGTACTCCTCCTCGCGCCGGGCGGCGAGCCACGACTCCACGTCGTCGGCTGCGCGGGGCAGGCCGTCGGAGAGGTTGCGGGCGCCGGTCGGGGTCACCAGCACGTCGTCCTCGATGCGCACCGCGAGGCCCCGCAGCTCCTGCGGCACCAGCTCGTCCTCCGGCTGGAAGTACAGCCCGGGCTCCACCGTCAGCACGTAGCCCGCCTCCAGGCTGCCCTCCCGGTACTTCTCCTTGCGCGACCGCGCGCAGTCGTGCACGTCGAGGCCGAGCATGTGCCCGAACCCGTGCAGGGTCCAGCGCCGGTACAGGATGCTGTCGGGCTTCATCGCCTCGTCGACGGTGACGGGCAGGATGCCCAGGTCGGACAGCCCCTCGGCGAGGACGCGCATGCACGCCTGGTGCACGTCGTCGAAGGCGACGCCGGGCCGGATCGTGTCGATGCCGGCCTGCTGGGAGTGGTGCACGAGGTCGTAGACCTGGCGCTGCAGCGGGGTGAAGGTGCCCGAGACCGGCAGCGTGCGGGTCACGTCGGCGGTGTAGAAGTTGCGGTTCTCCACGCCCATGTCCAGCAGCAGCAGCTCGCCGGGGCGGGTCTCGCCGTCGTTGCGGGTCCAGTGCAGGATCGTGCCGTGCACGCCGGCGCCGACGATCGAGCTGTAGCCGACGTCGTTGCCGTCGTGGCGGGCCCGCAGCCAGAACAGGCCCTCGATGAGCCGCTCGCGCACCGGGCGGTCGGCCGGCAGGGCCCGGGCCGCGTCCTCGAAGCCGCGCACGGTGGCGTCGACGGCGTCCTGCAGCTGCTCCAGCTCCCAGGCGTCCTTGACCAGCCGCAGCTCGGAGAGGATCGCGGCCAGGTCGGCGTCGCGCTGCGGGTCGGTGGCCCGGACCCGCTCGTCGACGGCCGGGTCGAAGCCGCGCAGGACGCGGGTGCGGCCGGGCGCGCAGTCGTCCAGCGCCGCGCCCAGCTCGTCGATGTGCGCGGTGGTGATCTGCAGCTCGGTGGCCCGCTCGGCGAGGGTGTGCCGGCGGCCGACCCACAGCTCGCCGTTGTTGCGGTCGGTGAAGAACTCGTCGGTGTCGCGCGGGGAGCGCGGGTGCACGTACAGCGTGGCGTCGCCGGACGGGCGCACGACCAGGACGCTGTCGGGCTCGTGGGAGCCGGAGAGCCAGACGTGCTCGGTGCCGGGCCGGAAGCTGTGGTTGGTGTCGTTGGAGCGGACCCGCTCCGCCCCGGACGGGATGATCAACGTCTCACCGGGGAACGCGGCGGACAGCTCGGCGCGGCGCTTGGCGTGGTCCGGCGCCTCGGCCCGGGGCGTGACGTCCAGGCCCGCGTCGCGCCAGCCCGTCCGCATGAACTCGCGGAACCGTTCGGGGAAGTCCGGGTCGTGCGACTGGCTACCAGCCGGTGCGCCATCTGCGCCATTGTCTGCTGCACCCATGGTGACCTGGCTCCCATCGCCGCGAATTCGTGCTCCACCTGCGACCGTACCGCGTGCGAGGATGCTTGCCATGGCGGGACTTCTCACCTTCGTCAGCGCGCGGGGCGGCGCGGCGGCACGGCGGGACGCGATCGCCGACGCCCTCGGGCTGATGCGCCACCGCGGCCCCGACGAGGAGCGCGTCGTCGCGACCGACGACGTCGTCTTCGGCGCCGAGCGGCTCGCGGTCAGCGACACGGCCGGCGGGCGGCAGCCGCTGTCGTACCCGCCGTCCGGGGTCACCGCCGGGCGCTACCTCATCGTGCTCGACGGCGCCGTCGTCAACGCCGGCGAGCTGCGGGCCGAGCTGGTCGAGGAGCGCGGCGCCGAGTTCGCCACCACCAGCGAGGCCGAGGTCATCGCGGCCGCCTACCACCACTGGGGCCCCAGCGCCGTGAGCCGCCTGCGCGGCATGTTCGCGTTCGTCATCTGGGACTCCTCGGCCCGCCGGGCGTTCGGCGCGCGCGACCCGTTCGGCGTGAAGCCGCTGTACCAGTTGCAGACCCCGGACGGCGTGTACCTCGCCAGCGAGAAGAAGGCGCTGCTGCCATTCGTCGCCGACCCCGCCGCGGTCGACACGGTGCGGCTGCAGCACTACCTGACCATGCAGTACGTCCCGGAGCCCGCCACCATGCACCCGGACGTGCGGCGGCTCGGGGCCGGCGAGTCGTTCGTGTACACGCCGGGCGGGCCGCTGGCGAACCGGCGCTACGGGCAGCTGACGTTCCGGCCGGCGCCCGTCGCCGACGAGGCCGCGGTGATCCGCCGCATCGCCGACGCCCTGCGCGACAGCGTCCACGCCCACCTGCGGGCCGACGCGCCCGTCGGCGCCTTCCTGTCCAGCGGCATCGACTCCACCGCGATCGTGGCCCTGGCCGCCGAGCGCGACCCCGGGCTGCGCACCTACACCGTGGGCTACGACGCGATCGGGCCGCAGGCGCAGTACTCCGAGATCGACGTGGCCGAGCAGTCGGCGCGGGCCCTCGGCGTGCCGCTGACCGCGACCGTGGTCACCGCCGCCGACTTCATGCGCGCCCTGCCCCGCATCGTGTGGCACCTCGACGACCCGGTGGCCGACCCCGCGCTCGTGCCGCTGTTCTTCCTCGCCGAGCGGGCCGCCCAGGACGTCACCGTGGTCCTCGGCGGCGACGGCGCGGACGAGCTCTTCGGCGGCTACCCGATCTACCGGGAGCCGCTGTCGCTGTCGACGGTGAGCCACCTGCCCGGCCAGATGCAGCGCGGCCTGCGCGCCGTGTCGCGGGTCATCCCGCAGGGCGTGAAGGGCAAGAGCTTCCTGGAGCGGGGCACCACGCCGATCGAGGAGCGCTACTACGGCAACGCCCGGATCTTCACCGACGAGGAGAAGGCCGCGCTGCTGCGCCACTACGAGACCGACGTGCGCCACACCGACGTCACCGCGCCGGTGTTCAAGGAGGCGGGGGCGCTCGACGACGTCACCACCATGCAGTACGTCGACCTCTACACCTGGCTGCGCGGCGACATCCTGGTCAAGGCCGACCGGATGACGATGGCCCACTCGCTGCAGCTGCGCACCCCGTTCCTGGACCGGGCCGTGTTCGACGTCGCCGCGACGCTGCCCAGCGAGCTCAAGGTGCCGCCGCGCTCCCAGGAGACGAAGGCGGCCCTGCGCCGGGCCCTGGCCGGGGTGGTGCCGGGCCCGATCGTGCACCGCAAGAAGCTCGGCTTCCCGGTGCCGATCCGGCCGTGGCTGCGCGGGGAGATGTACGACTGGGCGCACGGCCTGCTCGACACCTCCGGCGCTGGCGACCTGCTCGACCTCGACGTGGTCCGCGGCCTGCTCAAGGCCCATCGCAAGAAGGAGGGCGACCACTCCCGCAAGCTGTGGACGGTGCTCGTCTTCTGTGTCTGGCACGCCGTGTTCGTCACGGGCACCATGAGGCCGGGGTATTTCCGTGGTGAGGCCGGGGCCGAGGCCCGGACCGGGCAGGAGAGCCGCCTCTAGCGTGAGCGGCGATGCTGCTCAGTTTCCGTGTCCAGAACTTCCGCTCGGTCCGCGACATCCAGGAGCTCACGCTGCTGGCCACGCCGCCCGACGCGGGCCTGCCGGCGCCCCTGCTGTTCGGGCCGGCCCTGCACGTCTCGCCGCTGGCCGGTGTGTTCGGCGCCAACGCCGCCGGCAAGTCCACCGTCCTGCGCGCCCTGGACACGCTGCGCGCCCTGACCGCCGCCGGCAGCGACGCCCGCGACGCGGTCCGCCGCTTCGAGCCGTTCCGCCTCGACCCCGCGGCCCGGCTGCTGCCCACCCGGTTCGAGGCCGAGGTCCTGGCCGGCGGGGTCCGCTACGTCTGGGGCTGCGCCTACAAACAGGGCGAGATTTCCGGGGAGTGGCTGCACGCGTACGCCAGGGAGCGCCGCACGATCTGGTACGAGCGCGACCGCGGCGGCGTGCGCACCCTGCCGTGGGCCCGCCTCGACGGGCTCGCCGCCGTCGTGGCCGGCGACCCGGACGTGACCCTGCTCGCCCTCGGCGCCGACGCCGAGCACCCGCGGCTGGCCCCGGTCGCCGCCGCGTTCGCCGCCATCGTCCCGGTCCGGGTCGCCCCCGGCCCGCGCCTGGTCCGCGACCTCGAGCACCTCGCGGCTGGCTGGACCGACGAGCTGACCCTGCTGCTGGCCCGGGCCGGCCTCGGCATCGCCGGCGTCGACACCGACGGCGACGGCGTGCGGCTCGTGCACGAGGCCCGCACCGGCCCGCACCCGCTCGGCGCCTACGGCGAGTCCGACGGCACCATCGCCTGGCTGGACCTGCTGGCCGCGCTGCTGCCCGCCCTGGACCGCGGCGGCGTGCTGCTCGTCGACGACCTCGACGCCATGCTGCACCCCAGCCTGACCGCCGAGGCGCTGCGGCTGGTCGGCGATCCCCGGCTCAACCCCGCCCAGGCGCAGCTCGTCTTCACCGCCCGGGCCGTGCCGCCGACGACCGCCGAGTCGCAGCGGTGGTACGCGGTCAAGGACGACGGCGCCACCCGCCTGCGCCGCGAGCCCGGCGGTCCGGGCCTGAGCCCGGGCGAGCTGGCCCACGAGCTGTGGCTGGCCAAGCGCCGCCCGACCGTCTGATACTGGCCCGATGACGGGTTACGGCGTGGTAATCGGCGAGGCACTGATCGACCTGCTCGAATCGACGGCGGGCGGTGAGGTCGTCTACCGCCCCGCGGTCGGCGGCGCCCCGTTCAACGTCGCCGTCGGCATCGCCCGCCTCGGCGCCCCCGTGCACTTCCTCGGCTCGTTCGGCGACGACCCCTTCGGCGCGCGCCTGCTGGACTTCCTGGACAAGACCGGCGTCGGCACCGCGGGCGCCGTCACCGCCCCGGGCGTGGCCACCACCCTGGCCGTCACCACGTTCCAGGGGCACGAGCCGTCGTTCCGCTTCTACGGCGACCCGCCGTCCTACGGCCTGCTTGACGCCCCCGACGTCGACGAGCCGCTGGTCGCCGGCGCTTCCCTGCTGTACTGCGGCTCCATGTGCCTGCTGTCCCCGCCCGTGCTGGCCGCCGCCCGCCGGGCCTGGGCCGTGCGGCGGCCCGACGGCGCGGGCCCGGTCCGCGTGTTCGACCCCAACGTCCGCCCGGTCGTCGGCGTCAACCCGGACGTCGTCGCCGAGTTCGCCGCCACCGCCGACGTGGTGAAGCTGTCCTCCGCCGACGCGACCGCCCTGTGGGGCGACTCCCCGGAGGCCGCCGCCAAGCGGCTGCTCGCCCTGGGCGCCAAGGCCGTCGTGGTGACCCTGGGGGCGCAGGGCGCCCTGGTCGCCGTGGGCTCCTCGACGGTCCTGGTGCCGGCCCCGCACATCGCCCCGCTGGACGCCACCGGCGCCGGCGACGCCACCATGGCCGGGCTGAGCTGGGGCATCCTGACCCGCGGCAAGCCCTCCGACCTGGGCGCGTGGGCCACGCTGACCCGGGTCGCCGTGCACGTGGCCGGCCTGGTCTGCGAGTCACCGGGCGGCGCCGTGGCCATGCCGACGGTCGCGGACCTGCGCGCCCGCTTCGTAGACTTGGCGGTGTGACGCCCGGGCGGTTCGACCGCTACGTGAGAGTGAGCAAGGCGACGGCCGCGGCGGTCGCCCTGCTCATCGTCGCGCTCCGGGTCGTCGACGAGTTCGCCGTCACGCCGGACAACACCCCGGTCTGGGCCGCCGCCCTGTTCAAGCTCGTCCCGGTCGTGGTCCTGTGCACGGCCTTCATCGTCTTCGGCGCCGTCTTCCGTCCCCTGCAGCAGCCCCCGCCGTCGGCGCTGCGGATCCGCGCCGGCACGTTCGTCGTGCCCGGCTCCCCGATCCTGATGGGCCGCCTGGCGATGGGCTGGGCCCTGGTCGGCACCATCTTCCTGGACAGCGACCCGTCCCTGTCCCCCACCACCCGCCTGGGCGTCAACGCCGGTGCCGCGCTGGTCATCGCCGGCGCCGCCTGGCCGCTGCTGCGCGGCCCGCGCATCGTCTTCACCCCGTCGGGCCTGAGCATCCGCGCGGGCGGCCGCCGCCGCCTCGCCTGGGACGACCTGGTGCCCGTCCCGATCACGCCGCTGCCGCTGACCGTCCGCGGCCCGAAGCTCGCCCTGAGCATCCGCCGCCCGGACCGCCCCGAGCCGGGCTGGCTCCTGGTCCCCCTGGACCTGCTGGCCGTGGAGCCCGTCTTCCTGGGCACGGTCGTGGAGCACTACGTGGAGCACCCGGACCGCCGCCGGGCCATCGGCACGCCGGAGGAGTACGCCCGCTTGACCGGCGCCGCCTGACCCCGCCGGGCCGCCCGGCGACTGTCCCGCTCGCGACACCAAGCCCGAAGCGCAAGCCTTTTGCAAGCGCGGCGGTGGATGCTCGATCCCGTGACCGCTCTGCTGTTGGTGCGCCGGGTGCCCCCGGGCCGCCTGGACCTCACCCGCGCCACGGCGCTGCGGTGGAACGACGCCCTCGCCCGCGACGCCACGCTGCAGTGGTGGGAACTGGTCGACCCGGCCGCCGAGGACGGGCACCCCGCGGCCGCGCTGGCCGCAGTACGACCGGGGGACGCCGCGGTCCGGCTGGCTGGCCTGGCCATCCCGCCCGGCCGGCGCGACCGCGCCGTTCAGGTGCTGCTCGCCCTGGTGGACGCCCTGCGCGCGACCACTGCCCGTACGCTCGAAGCAGCGCCGTCCACCGACCCCCTCGGCCTCGAACTGCAGGACATCCTGCGCGAGGCGGGCTTCCGCCCGGGTCCGGACGGCCGGGAGGTCGTCGAGCTGTAGAGGTGGTACGGCGGGTTGGAGCTGCGCATCCTGGGTCCCCTGGAGGCGATCCGGCCCGACGGCACCGAGGTCGACCTCGGCACCCCGAAGCAGCGCGCCGTCCTCGCCATGCTGGCCACCCATCCCGGCCGGGTGGTCCCGGTGCAGCGCCTGATCGACGAGCTGTGGGCCGACGAGCCGCCGGAGCGCGCGCTGGCGTCCCTGCAGGCCTACGTCTCCCGCGTGCGCCGCGCCCTGGAGCCCGGCCGGTCCTCCCGCGACCGTTCGGCCCTGGTGGTGACCCGCGCCCCGGGGTACCTGTTGGCCCTGCCCGGTGTGCAGGTCGACGCGGCCCGGCTCGCCGCCGCCGTGGAGTCCTACCGGCCGGGCGACGACCCGGCCGCCCTGAACGCCGCGCTGGCGCTGTGGCGCGGCGATCCGCTGCCGGAGCTGGGCGACTCGCCGCTGGCCCAGGCGGAGCGGGCCCGGCTGCAGGAGCTGCGCTTCACGGCGATCGAGTCCCGCGCGGAGGCGCTGCTGGCGCTGGGCCGGGAGGCGGAGGTCGTCTACGTCGGTGAGGCCGCCCTGGCCGAGTTCCCCTATCGCGAGCGCCTCTGGTTCCAGCTCATCCTCGCGCTGTACCGCACCGGCCGCCGGGCCGACGCGCTGGCCGCCTACGCGCGGGCCCGCGGGCTGCTGATCGACGACCTGGGCATCGAGCCGGGCCCGGCGCTGCAACGCCTGGAATCGGACATCCTCCGCGACTCCCCCGCCCTGGGCGGCCCCGCCAGCCCGTCCGGGATGCCGGCTCCGGCGCCCGCGTCGGCCGAGGTCCGGGCCCCTGAGCGAACCGGGCTGGTCGGCCGGGATCGGGAGCTGGCCGCCGTCGACCGGATCCTCGACGCGCCGGGTGGGCGCATCCTCCTCGTCTCCGGCGGCGCGGGCATCGGCAAGTCGGCGCTGCTGCGCGAGGCCGCCGCCCGGGCCGCGGACCGCGGCTACGCGGTCGGCACGGGCAGCGGCGTGGAGGGGCCGCGGCCGCCGGTCTTCCTCCCGTGGGCCCAGGCCCTGCGGGGCATCGCGCGGAGCGCGGACGAGGGCGCCGTCGTGGGGGCGTTCGCGCCCTACGGGAACCTGCCGGCGGTCCTCGACCCGGCGCTCGCCGAGGTGCTGCCGCTGCCCGCCCCCGAGCGCCTGGCCGACGCCGAGCTGGCGCGGTCCCGGCTCTACCGGGGGATCGTCGACGGACTGGTGCGGCTGTCGGCCGCTGTGCCGCTGCTGCTGATCCTCGACGACGCCCACCTCCTCGACGACCCGTCCACCACGCTGCTCACGCTCTGCGCCCGCGCCGTCACCGAGTCGCGGATCACGCTGGCCGTCGGGTTCCGCGCCGCCGGGGCGCCGGACGCGGTGGCCGGGCTGGCGGGGGAGGCTCATGCCGTACACCTGCGGCTCGAAGCCCTGACGGCGGCCGACGTCGCGACGCTGGCCGCGCGGACCACCACGACGCCGGTGGCCGCCGAGACCGTCGGCGTGCTCATGGACCGCACCGGCGGGAACCCGTTCTTCGTCGAGGAGCTGCTGCAGGTGCTCGTGGCCGAGCACGCCCTCGACGCCGAGGCGGCGCGCCGGCACGTGCCGGCCAAGGTGCAGGAGGTGCTGCGGCGGCGGCTCGCGCGGCTGCCCGAGCAGAGCCAGGCGGTGCTCGCGGTGGCGGCGGTGCTCGGGCGGGAGTTCGACGTGCCGGTGCTGCGCGAGATGACCCGGATCGACGAGCTGGAGCTGTACGACACGCTGGACACCGCCGTGGCCACCGGCATCCTCGCGGCCACCGACGACCCGGGCCGGCTGCGGTTCGCCCACGACCTGCTGCGCCAGGCCGCGTACCTCGACCAGGGCCCCCTGCGCCGCGCCCGCCTGCACGCCCGGGCCGCCCAGGCGGTGCGCCGCACCGGCGGGTCGGCGACCGCGATGGCCGCGCACCTGCGCCCGGCGCTGGCGGTGGTGGCGCCGCTGGAGGTCGCGCCCGTGTTCGCGGCGGCGGCCGGGGAGGCCTACGAGCGGACCGCGCACGCCGAGGCCGCCTCGCTGCTGGCGGAGGCATTGGCGGTACTGCTGGGCGCCCCGCAGTCGCAGGAGCGCGACGTGCTGGAGCTGGACCTGCGCGTCCGCCTCGCCTACGTGCACCAGGCCACCGCCGATTACCTGGCCGCGCCGGTCGCCGAGCAGTACGACCTCATGGAGCCGGTGCTGCGCAGGGTGCGGCCGGTGCCGCAGATCGTGCCCGCGCTGTGGGGATACGCGTCGTACCACACCGCGGCCGGCAACCCGGGACGGGTCGCGGACATGGCGCCGCCCGGCGCCGAGGAGCCCTGGGCCCGGATCGTGGCCGACGTGCACGCCGGCTACGCGGCCATGGCCGCCGCCGACCTGGCCGGGGCGCGCCGGCTGTTCGACGCGGCGCTGGCCGCACTGCCGGGCACCGGCCTGCCGGTGTTCCCGATCATCGGCTGGGACCCGATCGCCGGCATCCTGGGGCCGGCCGCCGCCACCGAGAGCCTCATGGGCGACCCGGCGGCGGCCGAGGCGCACCTGCGGGCGGCGCGCAGCCGGCGCGGGGAGCCGTTCCAGGAGATGTACGTCAGCTACTACTCGGCGATCGTGGCGGCCGACCGCCTCGACCCGGCGGCGGTGGAGGCGGCCGCGGCGGCGACCCTGGAGCTGGCCGAGCGGGGCGGGCACCCGGAGTACCGCGGCATGGCCCGCGTGCTGCTCGGCTGGGCGCGCGCCGACGAGCCCGTGCTGGCCCTCGGCGAAGAGGAGCTGGGTTCGACGCTGTGGCGCTACCCGCGGCTGCTGCCGCTGCGCCCGGCCCTGCTGCTGGCCCTCGGGCGGCGGGCGGAGGCCGCCGCGCTGGCCACCGAGCGGCTCGCCACGCCGCTGGACGGGCTGAACCGCTTCGCGGAGCCCGACCTGCGTCGCATCCTGGGAGAGGCGACCGGGGACCGCGGGCAGTTGACGACGGCCCTGCGGCTTGCCCGAGCACTGGGACACGTCCCGGCCGCCGAGCGCGCCGAGGCGGCCCTGGCGGCATACTAGAGCTTGCCTTTTAAACAAGACGGACGTACGGTTTTCTTGAAAAGCCGCTACCCCGCGACCTCGCGCCGCCGAACGCTCGGGAAGACTGGCGCGTGGAAACACGACTTGACGGAAGAGGAGCACACGCCGTGGCGAGCCTCGACTCCTTCGGAGCAAAGAGCCAGCTGAGCGTCGGCGACGCCAGCTACGACATTTACCGGATCGGCCAGGTCGAGGGCGCCGGGCGGCTGCCGTACAGCCTGAAGATCCTGCTGGAGAACCTGCTGCGCACCGAGGACGGCGCGAACATCACCGCCGAGCACATCCGGGCGCTGGGCGGGTGGGAGGCCTCGGCCGAGCCGAGCGTCGAGATCCAGTTCACCCCGGCCCGGGTGCTGATGCAGGACTTCACCGGCGTGCCGTGCGTGGTCGACCTCGCCACCATGCGCGAGGCCGTCGTCGAGCTGGGCGGCGACCCGAAGCGGGTCAACCCGCTCGCCCCGGCCGAGCTCGTCATCGACCACTCCGTCATCGCCGACCTGTTCGGCCGCCCCGACGCCTTCGAGCGCAACGTGGAGCTGGAGTACGGGCGCAACAAGGAGCGGTACCAGTTCCTGCGCTGGGGCCAGACCGCGTTCAACGAGTTCAAGGTCGTCCCGCCGGGCACCGGCATCGTGCACCAGGTCAACATCGAGTACCTGGCCCGGGTGATCATGGCCCGCGGCGGCCAGGCCTACCCCGACACGGTGGTCGGCACCGACTCGCACACCACGATGGTCAACGGCCTGGGCGTGCTCGGCTGGGGCGTCGGCGGCATCGAGGCCGAGGCGGCCATGCTCGGCCAGCCGGTGTCGATGCTCATCCCGCGGGTGGTCGGCTTCAAGCTCTCGGGCGAGCTGCCGGAGGGCACCACCGCCACCGACCTGGTGCTGGTCATCACCGAGATGCTGCGCAAGCACGGCGTGGTCGGCAAGTTCGTCGAGTTCTACGGCCCCGGCGTGAGCGCGGTGCCGCTGGCCAACCGGGCCACGATCGGCAACATGAGCCCGGAGTACGGCTCGACCTGCGCGATCTTCCCGATCGACGACGAGACCATCAAGTACCTGCGGCTCACCGGCCGCGACGAGGCCCAGGTGGCGCTGGTCGAGGCCTACGCCAAGGAGCAGGGCCTGTGGCACGACCCGGCCGCCGAGCCGGACTACTCCGAGCGCCTCGAGCTCGACCTCGGCACCATCGAGCCCTCCCTCGCCGGCCCCAAGCGGCCGCAGGACCGGGTGCCGCTGTCCAGCGCCAAGCCGATCTTCCGAACGGTGCTGAAGGACTACGTCGGCGACGGCGTCGAGGGCCCGGCGGACGAGGCCAGCGCCGAGTCCTTCCCGGCCAGCGACTCCCCCGCCAACCACATCACCGCCAACGGCGACCGCCCGCACGACCTCGTGTCGGCCGCGGCCGGCTCGAACGGCCGCCCCTCCAAGCCGGTCCGGGTCGAGGACTACGAGCTCGACCACGGCGCCGTCGTCATCGCCGCGATCACGTCGTGCACCAACACCTCCAACCCGCAGGTCATGATCGGCGCGGCCCTGCTGGCCCGCAACGCGGTGGAGAAGGGCCTGGCCCGCAAGCCGTGGGTGAAGACCACCCTCGCGCCGGGCTCGAAGGTGGTCACCGACTACTACGCGCGGGCCGGCCTCACGCCGTACCTGGACAAGCTCGGCTTCAACCTCGTCGGCTACGGCTGCACCACCTGCATCGGCAACTCCGGCCCGCTGCCGGAGCCGATCAGCGCGGCCGTCAACGAGCACGACCTGACCGTCGTGTCGGTGCTGTCCGGCAACCGCAACTTCGAGGGCCGGATCAACCCGGACGTGAAGATGAACTACCTGGCCTCGCCGCCGCTGGTGGTCGCCTACGCCCTCGCGGGCACCATGGACATCGACCTGACCAGCGACCCGCTGGGCACGGGCTCCGACGGCCAGCCGGTGTACCTGCGCGACATCTGGCCCAACCCGAAGGAGATCGAGGACACCATCGCCGCCGCGATCGGCGCCGACCTGTTCTCGACCCGCTACGCCGACGTCTTCGCCGGCGACGAGCAGTGGCGCTCGCTGCCGACCCCGACCGGCGACACCTTCGACTGGGCCGGGGACTCCACCTACGTGCGCAAGCCCCCGTACTTCGAGGGCATGGCCACCGAGCCGTCCCCCGTCCGCGACATCGCGGGCGCCCGGGTGCTGGCCAAGCTCGGCGACTCGGTCACCACCGACCACATCTCGCCGGCCGGCTCGATCAAGGCCGACTCGCCCGCCGGCAAGTACCTCGCCGAGCACGGGGTGGAGCGCAAGGACTTCAACTCGTACGGCTCCCGGCGCGGCAACCACGAGGTGATGATCCGCGGCACGTTCGCCAACATCCGCCTGCGCAACCAGCTCGCGCCGGGCACCGAGGGCGGCGTGACGGTCAACCACCTCAACGGCGAGCAGACCACCATCTACGACGCCTCGGTGGCCTACGCCGAGGCCGGCGTGCCCCTGGTGATCCTGGCCGGCAAGGAGTACGGCTCCGGCTCGTCGCGTGACTGGGCCGCCAAGGGCACCATGCTGCTGGGCGTGCGGACCGTCATCGCCGAGTCGTACGAGCGCAT
Organism: Dactylosporangium salmoneum; assembly: GCF_039532525.1. Classification (NCBI taxonomy): domain Bacteria; kingdom Bacillati; phylum Actinomycetota; class Actinomycetes; order Micromonosporales; family Micromonosporaceae; genus Dactylosporangium; species Dactylosporangium salmoneum. The sequence continues at coordinate 179,253 of NZ_BAAARV010000033.1, read as the reverse complement.
CCACCGCTCGAACCTCATCGGCATGGGCGTGCTCCCGCTGCAGTTCCCGGCCGGCCAGTCGGCCGACTCGCTGGGCCTGAACGGCACCGAGACGTTCACCGTCACCGGCGTCGAGCAGCTCAACGACGGCTCCACCCCGCGCACGGTCAAGGTGAGCACCGACACCGGCGTGGAGTTCGACGCGGTCGTGCGCATCGACACCCCCGGCGAGGCGGACTACTACCGCCACGGCGGCATCCTGCAGTACGTCCTGCGCAAGATGATCGAGGCCTAAGGGTCCCGCTCGAAGGCGGCGGGCGTCCACACCGGACGCCCGCCGCTTCGCTATCTGGCGCCGGGGATGGCGTAGCGGTACACCTTCGACTGATCGGCGTGCAGGACGACGAGCGTGTCGCCGCTCATCGACACGTCCTGCAGCAGCGTCGGCAGCTCGGCCGAGCCCACGATCTTGCCATCCAGGCCCACGACGTACGCGCAGAACGTGCCGGTGCCGGGCTTGACGCTCTCGATGACGACCTTGTCGCCGTACCCCGCGTAGACGGTCTGCTGGGCGAGGCCCTCGCCGAGCTGCTTCTGCACGTTGCCCGTGGCCGGGTCGGTGATGGCCGCGTTCTCGACCGAGGTGAACGTGCCCTGGCCGGCGACGAGCTTGCCGTCGCCCATGACGTACCAGTTCGGCTTCTCGGTGCCGGCCGAGGTCCCGTTGATCTGGCGGTTCGACGGGCGGGTCCACTTCGCCGTGCCGTTGGTCGTGTCGACGCCGATGAACGCGTCCTTGGAGCCGGACTGCTTGGCCGCGACGCAGACCACCTTCGGCCCGCACGGGCGCAGGTCCTCGACGGTCGTGCCGGCGACCGCCTTGTACTCCCACGCCTTCGACCAGTCGGCGAGGCGGTAGGCGACGATGGCCCCGTCGTTGTCCGGCTTGAACATGGCCAGGTCGTCGAAGACGAGCCAGGCGTCCTCGCCGCCCTTGTCCACCGTGCCGCTGGCCTTGGCCTTGCCGGTGTTGAGGTCGATGGTCTCGGCCTTCTTCTCGCCGATCATCTGCACCGCGACGCCCGAGTCGGCGACCAGCGACTCCTGGAACGGCACCCGCCTGCTGAAGTCCAGCTCGTAGCTGGACGCGCGCCCGTCGCCCGCGCCATTGCCGGGCCAGTGCATCGACGGGCGGGCGCCGCGCTCGCCCAGCATGTTGGTGGCGGACGGATCGCCGGGGGAGCTCCACTTGGTCGACCCGTCGAGCAGGTTGATCCGCTCGACCCGGGCCTTGCTCCAGTCCCGGATCTCGACGATGGCGTCGGTGCCGAGATACTGGAGGTCGACCCGCGACTCGTCCCACTCCTTCGTCCATTTGTTGGTGTGGGTGCCGATGTCGATGACCGAGCGGGAGTCCTTCTTGCCGTCCCCGCCGAGCTTCGCGTCGTCCTCGCCGTCGACGATGAGCAGGTTGCCCACGACCGCCATGGCGACCTTGGCCGGCTCGGCCTGCAGCTGCACGGTCCAGGACTGGTTGCCGGTCGTCTCGTAGGCGCTGATGAGGGTGGTGCCGGTGCTCACCTGCGCCGTGTACACGGCCCCGGACCCGGCCACCGCGGCGCTCGCGCCGTCGGAGTTGAGCTGGATCGGGGCGCCGGCCTGGAGCCCGTCGACGTTGCCGGGGCCACCGGTGCCGTCGCCGAGGCCGGGCAGGCCCTGCTTGATCGAGTCGACCTGGTCGCCGAACCAGCTGAAGACCTTGGTGCCGCCGTAGAAGCAGCCGGCGATGAGCGCGACCACCACGAGCAGCGCGATCCACGGCCCGGTCCTGCGCCGCGGCGGCGCGACCAGCTGATGCCCGGGCGGGGCCATCACCGGCGGCTGGACCATCCCCGGCGGCGGAGTCATCCCCGGCGGCGAAGTCATCACCGACGGCGGGGTCACCGGGGCGGAGACGGGACGCTGAGGTGCCACCGGGGGCGAGACGGGCGAGCCGACCGGGAACGTCTGCGACGGCGACGTCGGGAACGCGGCGGAGATCGGGAACGCCGCCGAGGCCCCCGGGGACACGGGCACGCCGGAGACCGGCGGCTGCGGGCGCGGCGGCGGCTGCGGGGCGTTGAACTGCGGCTGCTGGGGCTGCGGGCCCGGCTGGGCGCCGACGGCCAGCATGCCGCCATAGGCCACCGGGAGCTCCGGCTGCTCCGGCACCACCGGGGCCACGCCGAAGCGGGCGTGCAGGCGGCTGGCGACCAGCGGGATGCGGCTGGAGCCGCCGACGAGGAAGATGCCGGCGAGCTGACGCACGTCGACGCCGGCCCGCTCGAGCACCCGGCGGGTCTCGTCCACGGCGCGGTCGATGAGCGGGCCGGCCACCCGCTCGAGCTCCTCGCGGGTGAGGTGCAGCGCCTCGTCGGTGCCGGGCACGTGGACCGGGGCGGAGGCGGCCCGCGAGAGCATCTCCTTGGCCGCGCGGACCTCGCTCCACAGCTCGCGGCGGTCGCGGTGCGCGGCGGTGCTGTCCGGGTTGGCCAGGCGCTGCCACAGGTCGGGATGGCGCAGGTTGATGAGCTGCCCGAGGTGGCCGACCAGGGCCGCGTCGATGTCCACGCCGCCGAGGTCGTCGAGGCCGCCCAGGCCGAGCACGCGCAGGCCGCCGTCGAACTCGCGGCGGACCACCGACACGTCCAGCGTGCCGCCGCCGAAGTCGAAGACGGCGAGGGACTGCAGCGGGGCCACCTGCTGGCCGAGGACGCGCAGGCAGTAGGTGCCCGCGGCGATCGGCTCGTCGACGAGCACGACCGGGCCGAGGTTGGCCCGGCGCGCCGCCTCCAGCAGCACGCCGCGGCGCTGGCCGCCCCAGTCGGCCGGGCAGGTGAGCACGGTCGAGCCGACCGGGTTGACGCCCGCCTGCAGCGACTCCTCGGCCGCCCGGCGCAGCAGCGCGGCGAGCATCTCCACGACGGGGACCTCGACGGCGCCGAGCAGCACGGCACCCTCGTCGACGCTGCGCTTCGGGTAGGGCTCGAAGCGCTCGGGGGCCAGGCCGGAGAGGCGCTCGGCGTCCCGGCCGACGGTGAGCCGGCCCTGCTCGTCGGCGTAGATGCCCGACGGCATGACGGGCGAGCCGTCGAACAGCAGCGCCCGGGGTGCCTCGTCGCCGCGGTGCACGACCGCGACGGTGTGGCAGGTGCCCAGATCGATCGCGAGACGATGGGTCGGGGTCGGCCCCACGCGCGCTCACCTCCAAAGACCCCCGGATGCTACGGCAGCGGTACGACATTTCCGATCGGCGGATTGGGGTAGACAAGAAGCCGACAACCCGAGGAGGCAACCCGATGCGCGCGGTGGTGTTCGACGAGTTCGGCGATCGATCGGTACTGCGGGTGCAGGACCGCCCCGACCCCTCCCCCGGCCCGGGCCAGGCGCTCGTGCTGGTCGGCGCGAGCGGGGTCAACTTCATGGACGTGTACCAGCGCACCGGGACCTACCAGGTGCCCCTGCCGGGCGTGCTGGGCAGCGAGGGCGCGGGCACGGTGCTGGAGCTGGGCGACGGCGTGCAGGGCCTGTCCCCGGGCGACCGGGTGGCCTGGACGGCCGTCCCGGGCAGCCACGCCGAGCAGGCGCTGGTGCCGGCCGAACGGCTCGTGCCGGTACCTGAGGACATCACCACCGAACAGGCGGCCGCGGTCATGCTGCAGGGCCTCACCGCCCACTACCTGACCCACGACTCGTTCGCGGTGCGCCCGGGGGCGACGGTCCTCGTGCACGCCGCCGCCGGGGGCATGGGCCAGCTGCTCACCCGGATCGTGACGCACCTCGGCGGGCGGGTCATCGCGACCGCGTCCACGCCGCAGAAGCGGGAGACGGCCGAGGCGAACGGGGCGGTACGGGCCGTGGACTACGCCGGGGCGCTGGACGCGGTGCGCGATCTCACCGGGGGCGCCGGCGTGGACGCGGTCTACGACGGGGTCGGCGCCGACACGTTCGACGCCAGCCTGCAGGCGCTGCGCCCGCGCGGCACGCTGGTGCTCTTCGGGGCGGCCAGCGGAAAGGTGCCACCGTTCGACCCGCTGCGCCTGATGGCCGGTTCCTATTTCCTCACCCGGCCCACCCTCAACCATTTCATCGCCACCCGGCAGGAATTGCGGGAACGCGCGGAAACCCTCTTCCGATGGGTCGCCGAGGGTGTGGTGGACGCCACAATCACCGGCCGCTATCCGCTGGATGGGGTGGCCGAGGCATACGAGGCGCTGGAGGGCCGGCGGAGCACCGGAAAGCTGCTCATTATTCCGTGATCACGATCTCAAATCGCGAACCTGGCCAAATCCGCGAGATGTAGCCCGGCTACACCTTCAATGGTCCTTCGGGACACATCTCGCGGAAGGGTTCGGCAATGAGTCACGTCTCCACGGGGGGCAAGCACGAGGCGCGCGCGCCCGAGGCGGTCTCCACGCCGCTGCACGCCTACCCGAGACGCTGGTACGCCCTGGCGATCATCGCCGTGGCGCAGCTGATGGTCGTGCTCGACGCGACGGTGGTCAACGTCGCGCTGCCGCACGCCAAGGCGGACCTCGGCATCAGCGACTCCAACCAGCAGTGGGTGGTCACCGCCTACACGCTGACCTTCGGCGGCCTGCTGCTGCTCGGCGGCCGCATCGCCGACTACTGGGGCCGCAAGCGCACCTTCGTGTTCGGCATCATCGGCTTCGCCCTGGCCTCGGCGCTGGGCGGCGCCGCGTGGAACGACACCTCGCTCTTCCTGGCCCGCGGCCTGCAGGGCGTCTTCGGCGCGCTGCTCGCCCCGGCCTCCCTCGCGCTGCTCAGCGTGCTCTTCGTGGACGCCAAGGAGCGGGCCCGGGCCTTCGGCGTCTACGGCGCGATCGCCGGCGGCGGCGCGGCCCTGGGCCTGGTGCTGGGCGGCGTGCTGACCGAGTACGCCGACTGGCGCTGGTGCCTGCTGGTCAACATTCCGGTGGCGCTCATCGCGGTGGTCCTGGCCGTGCCGATCGTCCCGGAGAGCCGGGCGCACGGCAACACCCGCTACGACATCCCCGGCGCCGTGCTGGCCACGCTCGGGCTCAGCCTGCTGGTGTACGGCTTCACGAAGGCCGGCGAGACGGACGCGCAGATGCGGCTCAAGTACGGCTGGGGCTCCCCCGTCACGCTGGGGCTGGTCGGCGCGGCGCTGATCCTGCTCGCCCTCTTCGTCGTCGTCGAGGCGCGCATCCGCAACCCGCTGATGCCGCTGCGCATCCTGGCCCAGCGCACCCGCGGCGGCGCCTACCTGGCCTCGACCCTCATCGGCGCCGGCTTCATCGGCTCCGTGTTCTTCGTCAGCCTGTACTTCCAGCTGGTGCTCGGCTACTCCCCGATCAAGTCCGGCGTGCACTCCCTGCCGGTCAGCGTCGGCGTGGTGCTCGCGGCCGGCCTGGCCAGCGGCCTGCTCCCCCGCCTCGGCCCCAAGCCGATCATGGCGTTCGGCGGCGTGGTCGCGGCGATCGGCATGATCCTGCTGACCCGCATCGGCGTCGACACGGCGTACTCCACCACCGTCCTGCCCTCCCTGCTGATCCTCGGCTTCGGCCTGGGCTGCACGTTCGTGCCGCTGGGCAACATCGCCCTGATCGGCGTGGACGAGCACGACGCGGGCGCGGCGAGCGCCGTGGTGAACGCGAGCCAGCAGGTCGGCGGCTCGCTGGGCACCGCGCTGCTCAACACGGTGGCGATCACGGCGGCGACGGCGTACGGGCGCGACCACCTGCCCCGCACCCCCTCCTCCGACGCGATGAACCTGCTGAAGGCGCAGTCGATGGTGCACGGCTACGTGACGGCGTTCTGGTGGGGCTCGGCGCTGCTGGTGGTGGCCGCGATCGTGGTCATCATCTTCATCAGGGCCTCGAAGAAGGACCTGCCCGCGGAGGGCGGCGCGGCTGTCCACGTGGGCTGAAGATTCGGGCATCGCGCCCGGGTCAGCATTTACGGCGCGCCAACCTATAAGTCCGGAATGTCGGGCCGAGGAACGAGGCTCGACATTCCGGTTGAAAAGGACAGACCGACGGCCACCCTCCCCGCCGGTCGCCTCGAGTGCGGCCCGCCCGGTGCCACGAGCCCCGGGCGGGCCGCGCCGCTCAGCGCACGCCGGCGTCGTGCAGCAGCTCCACGATCAGCGGCTCCGGGTCGATGGCCAGCCCCTTGCCGGTGAACCACCGCGCCACGTTGGTGACGTCCCGGGCCAGGAACTCGGCCCCCTTCGGGTTGACCACCACGTCGACGACCTGCGGCAGGTCGATGAGGACCAGCCGTTCCCCCTGCACGAGGAGGTTGTACGGCGACAGGTCCCCGTGCGCCAGGCCGGCCCGGGCCAGCACCCGCAGCGCGTCGACGAGCTGCCACCACAGGGACTCCAGGGCCGGGCGGTCCGGCCGGATCTGGGCCAGCCGCGGCGCGCCGGTGCCGTCGGGCTCGCCGACGAACTCCAGCATGAGCTCGGTGCCGAGCAGCTGCACCGGGTACGGCACGGCGACCCCCAGCTCCCACAGCCGGGCCAGGGCCGCGAACTCGGCCGCCGCCCACTGACCGGCGATCATTTCCCGGCCGAAGGAGGTGCGGCCCTCCATGGCCCGGTTGACGCGGGAGGCCCGCACGCGGCGGCCCTCGAGGTATCCGGCGTCACGGTGGAAGAGCCGGTGCTCGGCCGCCCGGTACCGCTTGGCGGCCAGCAGCGCCCGCCGGCCGGTGTCCGGCACGGCCCGCTCCACGAGGTGGACGTCGGCTTCCTTGCCGGTCTTGAGCACGCCGCGGTCCGTGTCGCGGGCCGCGGCATCGGTGATGACCCACTCGGGCCGGGGCGACGGGCCGTGCTGGACGCCCGGGGCGTCCCAGCTGCTCCACTCGCCGTCGCCGGCCTCGCCGGCCGGGTCGTCGGCCACGTCCCACGCCGTGTCGAAGTCGTGGGAGTGGCGCTTCAGGAAGTTCGGCTCGTCGTCGTCGAAACGGCGGCGACGGGATGGTGCGAAGTCATGGTCGCGCAACGCGAGGTCTCCAGAGTCGAGAGAAGGAAGAAGGCGGGCAGGCGGAAGCGCGCCGTGACGGCAGCCATGCGAACCGACCCCCTCTCTGACTCGAAGTTCACGCCACCTTGCGGTACGACCGGCAAAGACGCAACCGAATTACCAGCGCGACGCCATGACCTCGGCGATCGCGGCGATCACGCCGTCGGCGGTGCGGGTCGGGGCGTAGCGCGGCTCGCTCCAGCGGCGGCCGCGGTGCAGCCAGACGCTGTTCACCCCGGCCGCGTCGGCGCCGCCGATGTCGGCCTCCGGGCTGTCCCCGATGAGCCAGGCGCCGCCGAGCCGCATCCGGGCCCGCTCCGCGGCGATGGCGAAGATGCGCGGGTTGGGCTTGCGGACCCCGGCCTCCTCGGAGATGACCCAGTCGGCGAGGTACCGATCCAGGCCGGTCTTCCTGAGCTTGGCCTCCTGCTGGCGCGACTCGCCGTTGGTCACGCACACCGGCACCCAGCCGGAGTCCTCGGCGATGGCGAGGGCGCAGGCGGTGAGCGGGTCGAGGCGCATCCGCTCCATCACCGCGCCACGGATCTCCTCGACCAGGTCGATCGCGCTGTACCGCAGGCCGTACCGCTCGCGCAGCGCCTCGGCCACATCCCAGGCGGAGCCGATGCCGTCCGCGTCGACGGACAGCAGCCACTCCAGGTCGTACTCGGGCGCGCCGATGCGCGCCAGGAACTCGCACGCCCACGCCCGGAACGCCCCCGCCCTGTCAAGCAGGGTGTCGTCCAGGCCGAGCAACAACAGGGGCACGCGGGCAGGGTACGTGACCAGATTGATATCGAACAGATCCTCATCCTCGCCCACCTGGGCCGTCAGCTCGACAAACCACCGCAAACGCGGACCAATCCCAGGTAAGAAATGTGGCGGAAACGCCCCCGTATGCAAACCGTATGTACGGCTTGCATAATCGGACCTGTGCCCAGGGTGAGTCAGAACCAGCTCGACGCGCGCCGGAACGAGATCCTCACCGGCGCCCGGACCTGCTTCGCCCGTTACGGCTACGAGGGCGCGACCGTGCGGCGGCTCGAGGAGGAGATCGGCCTCTCGCGCGGCGCGATCTTCCACCACTTCCGCGACAAGGACTCGCTCTTCCTGGCCGTCGCCGAGGACGACGCCGCCACCATGGTAGCGACCGTCGCCGAGCACGGCCTGGTCCAGGTCATGCGCGACCTGCTGCACGCCGCGTCGGCGTCCGCGTCGGACACCGGCGAGCCGGACGTGACCGGCTGGCTCGGCAGCCAGCTGGAGGTCTCCCGGCGCCTGCGTACCGACCCCGAGTTCGCCAAGCGCTGGGCGGCCCGCTCCGAGGCGGTCGCCGAGGCCACCCGCGAGCGCCTGCAGCGCCAGCTGGAGGCGGGGGTGCTGCGCGCCGACGTGCCGATCGGCATCCTGGCCCAGTTCCTCGAGCTGGCGTACGACGGGCTGGTGCTGCACCTGGCCACCGGCCGGCCGGTGCAGGACCTGGAGGCGGTGCTCAACCTTGTGGAGGGCGCCGTCCGCCGGAAATGACGACCATGAGTGACCCGCGAGCGCGCGCAGCGGTACCAGGGCAGGGCAAGGTTTGCTCAAGTGTCCGACCGGCGACATGCCCCGCTCGACACCTCCGCCCACACTGAGCCCATGAGGACATCGATCCTTGCGGGCCCCGGCGACACCTGGGGCATCCCGGGCCCGCAGTTCGTGTGGCTGTACCTCGGCCTCGCCGCCGTCGCGGTCGCCGGCGTGCTGCTCTGGCGCCGCGGCTACACCGCCGGCCCGTCGCTGCGAAGCGCGCGCAACCTCACCGCCACCCAGGCCGCGTTGATCAACGGGGATCGCCGCCTCGCCGTCTACAGCTCGCTCGCCGCGCTGCGCGCCGCCGGCGCCGTCGAGAGCGACAAGCGCGGCTACCTCAAGCAGAGCGGCCCGCTGCCGACCAGCGCCTCCGAGCTGGACCGGGTCATCCACGCCGTCACCAAGAACGGGATCAGCACCCTGGGCGTCGTGACCCACGGCCGGGTCCGCGAGGTGCTCGACCGCGCCGAGGCCGAGCTGGGCAACGAGGGCTGGATCCTCGACGCCGCGGCCCGCCGCGCGGTGCGCTCCGGCGCGCTCGTCGTCTTCGCCGTCCTGGCCATCGGCGTGGCCCGGCTCGTCGCCGGGATCAGCAACGGCAAGCCGGTCGGGAACCTCATCGGCGAGCTGGCGGTGGTCGCCATCGCCGGGTTCGCGCTGCTGTCCGTGCCGCGGGTCAGCCGCAACGGCCGCCGGCTGCTGGAGCAGATGCGGCGCGAGGCGAGCTATCTGTCGCCCAAGCAGTCGCCGTCCTGGACGACGTACGGCCCGCAGGCGGCCGCGCTGAGCGTCGGCCTCTTCGGCGTCGGCGCGTTCTTCCTGGCCGACCCGGCGTTCGCCCAGTCGGCCGCGCTGCAGCGCAACATCGCCCAGACCGGCGGCGGGTACTCCGGCTCCGACTCAGGCGGCTCCTCCTCCAGCTGCTCGTCGAGCTCGTCCAGCTGCTCGTCCGGCTCCAGCTGCTCGTCCGGCTCCAGCTGCTCGTCCGGCTCCAGCTGCGGCGGCGGTGGGGGGTGCGGCGGGTGACCGCCCCGGCGTACGGGGTCGGCATCGGCTGGCGCCCGGAGATCGCCGGCTACGTCGCCGCCCTGCCCGGGCTGCGCTTCACCGAGGTCGTGGCCGAGTCGCTGCACACCCACGACCCGGTGCCGGAGGCCCTGGCCGAGCTGATCGCCCGGGGCGTCCGCGTCGTGCCGCACGGCGTCAAGCTCTCCCTGGGCGGCGCCGAGCCGATCGCCGACGCCCGCGCCGCCCACCTGGCCCGCTGCGCCGAGCTGCTCGGCGCGCCCCTGGTCAGCGAGCACATCGCGTTCGTGCGGGCGGGCGGCGTGGAGGCCGGGCACCTGCTGCCGGTCCCCCGCACCCGCGAGGCGGTCGAGGCGATCGTGGCCAACGTGCGGCGGACCGAGGCCGCGCTGGGCGGGGTACCCCTGGCCCTGGAGCCGATCGCCGCGCTCTTCGACTGGCCGGACCCGGAGCTCACCGAGGCCCAGTTCCTGACCGAGATCCTCGACCGCACCGGCTGCCGCCTGCTGCTGGACATCGCCAACGTGCACGCCAACGCCCGCAACCGCGACGAGTCCCCGCACACGCTGCTCGACGAGCTGCCGCTGGAGCGCATCGCGTACGTGCACGTGGCCGGCGGCGAGGAGCGCGGCGGCTTCTACCACGACACGCACACGCACCCCATCCCGCCGGAGGTGCTGACCCTCATCAAGGACCTCTGCGCCCGCACCACCCCGCCCGCCCTGATGCTGGAGCGCGACGGCGACTACCCGCCGGCCGCCGCGCTGACCGCCGAGCTCGACGCCATCGCCGAGGCGGCCGGCTGGCCGGCGATCACGTGAGCGACCTGGCCGCCCGGCAGGAGGCCCTGGTCGCCGCGCTGGTGGCCGGGGCAGAGGTGCCCGAGGGTTTCGACGTGGCCGCGGTACGAGCCACCCGAGCCGCCCTGCGCCGCAAGCGGGCCGGCGAGGTGGCCCGGGCCTGGCCCTTCCTGGCCGCCTCCTACGGCGACGCCTGGCCGGCCACGTTCGCCGAGTGGGCCGCGGGCCGCCCGCCGCAGGGTTCCCTGCGCGACGGCTGGGACTTCGCCCGCGCCGCCGGCAATGCCCTCCCGCCCATGGCCCGGGAGGAGCTGGACGCCCGCGAGCGCGCCTACACCTACGACGGCGCGTCCGCCCCGGTCCCCCGCCGCCGCGGGCTGCTCTCCCGCCTGCGCCGCGCCTGACTCCCCGTACTCCCGTCCGCGTGCTGTTCCCGGCCCGCGCGCTGTTTCCTGCCCCTCGTCCGGCTTCCTGTCCGCGTTCGGACGGAACCGAACGATCTCGGTCGCGGCGGTATCAGGAGTCCCCGCGCGTCCCTCTTTACACCTGAATCGGCGCCGTCCTCGGGACGGCGGCGCCCGCCACGGGGACGGAGAGAACGCCATGCACGGGGACGACGACGCCGACGAGGCGCTCCTGGCCGACCTGCGCCGCATCGCCGCCCTGGTCGACCCCGCACCCGCCGCGTGCATGCCCGCGATCGGTCCGATTTGCGCGGTTGCGCGCAGCGCGCCGAACCACCCGGGCCCCACGCCGAACCACGGACACGCCCCGTGACGCCAACGATGCGAAAGGCAAGCATCGACTCACGGGGGTAGAAACCCATGAAACTCGCCCTGTGCATCGGGATCAACGACTATCCCGGCACCGACAACGACCTGGCGGGCTGCCGCAACGACGCCGACGACTGGTCCGCCGCCCTCGTCGCCCGCGGCTTCGACACCCGCCGCCTCCTCGACGCCGACGCCTCGGGCGCCGCGATCCGAGAGGCCATCCGCGACCTGCTGGCCAGGTCCGCGGCCGGCGACGCGGTCGTCATCACGTACTCCGGCCACGGCACCTGGGTCCCCGACGAGAACGGCGACGAGCCCGACCACCGCGACGAGGCCCTGTGCCCGTGGGACACCGCCGACAACGGCCCGCTGGTCGACGACGAGCTGCACGAGCTCTTCGCCGCCGCGGCGCCCGGCGTCCGCACGGTACTGATCTCCGACTCCTGCCACTCCGGCACCCTGACCCGCCTGCACCACCCGCTGGGCGACCACCCGGGCCGGGCCCGCTTCCTGCCCCCGTCGTCGTTCCTGCCCCCGCCGCAGCGCCTGCGGGCCGCCCTGACCGCCGGCACGCCCCGCCCGCCGGACCCGCGCCCCACGGCCCTGCTCCTCGCCGGCTGCCGCGACAGCGAGTACTCCTACGACGGCGAGTTCAACGGCCGCCCCAACGGCGCCTTCACCTACGTGGCCCTGACCGCCCTGGCCGGCCTGCCGGAGTCGGCCACGTACCGCGACTGGCTGAAGGCCATCCGCGGGCGGCTGCCCAGCCAGGACTATCCGCAGACCCCGGCGCTGCAGGGCACCCGCGCGCAGCTGTCCTGGCCCGTCCTGTCCTGACCCCGCCGCCCGGTCCGGCGGCGGCCGTCGTGCCGCCGCCGGGTCCCGCGCCGACGCTCAGGTCATCGCCCGGCGGTAGCTGGGCGGCATCGGCGGCGTCCACTCGAGCACCTCGCGCGGCCAATGCTGGAGCCGGGCACCCGCCTCGTACGTGCTCTGGGCGAAGTCGAGGATCGCCTGGCGCGGATCGTCCGACAGCCGGACGTCGTCGTAGCTCAGCACGAACTCGCCGAGTCCGGAGTCGAAGGACGCCGACGCCGGGCTGACCGGCTGGCTGCGGACTCCCCGCGGCTCCGGGTACGTGTAGGAGTAGAAGACCGGCTGCTCGACGCGCATGCCGTTGATCCAGGTGCCGCCGGGCCAGAACCCGAGCGAGCTCTGCTCGGCGGTGTAGCTGAACCGGGTGATCGTGTCAGCGCCCGGCGGCGGCTCGGTGGGCCGGCCGGAGAAGCGCGTCGTGGCGAGGTCGAACGAGCCCCAGTAGAACTGCACCGGGCTGGCCTTGCCGGTGAAGAGGGCCCGGAACTCGTCGAAGATCCCCTCGACCTGGGACAGGACGTGCCAGTACCGCTCCGCCTGGGCCGGGTCGTACGTCGCGTGCACGGTGTCCTGGTCGAACGGAATCGGGTCCGGCACCTCCACCGGCACGGTCCAGATCGGCACGTGCAGCCCCAGGTCGTCCAGCGCCGCCATCGTGTCGGCGTAGAAGTCGCGCACCGGCCCGCCCAGCGCGACAGTACGCCGCTCACCACCCTCGGCGTCGATATGCAGCGCGTGGTCGAGGAAGTCGAACTCCATCTCGAAGGTACGGGCACCGTGCGGGATGGCCGCAGTCCGCAGTCCCCTGGCGGAAAGTTCCAGGGCGACCTGCCACCAGTGGTTCGTCATGGGCCGCAACGCCAGCGAGATCTTCCCGACGATCTGGGTGTACATGTGCAGCGTGTCGTACGTGGGCTCCCATTCGGTGATCGGAAGGGCCGCCCAACGTGTCTGCTCACTGGTCATCTCCGGCCTCCCCGGCATTGCGGCATCGGCTCCTGCCATCGGACAAGGCAGCGCTGCCCGAAACGAACCCGATCATGCGCTGAGTCCGCGCGGGGCATCATCCGGTGCCGAGCCGAGCGGGCGGACCGGACCGGGGCCGGGCAGCGTCAGGCGGGGTCGGGGAGCGCGGCGTCGGGGAGCGGCGAGTCACGCAGCGGGGAGTCGATGACGGCGAACTGGGTGCGGTACAGCTCGGCGTAGAGGCCGCCCGCGAGGACGAGCTCGTCGTGCGTGCCGCGCTCCACGATGCGGCCCTCGTCGACGACCAGGATCTGGTCGGCGTCGCGAATGGTGGAGAGGCGGTGGGCGATGACCAGGGCGGTGCGGCCGGTCAGGGCCTCGGCCAGGGCCCGCTGCACGGCGGCCTCCGACTCGGAGTCCAGGTGGGCGGTGGCCTCGTCGAGGATGACGATGGACGGCGCCTTGAGCAGGAGGCGGGCGATGGCGATGCGCTGCTTCTCGCCGCCCGAGAACCGGTAGCCGCGCTCCCCCACGACGGTGTCCAGGCCCTCGGGCAGGGACTCGACGAGGTCGCCGACCTGCGCCCGGCGCAGCGCGGTCCACAGCTCCTCGTCGGTGGCGCCCGGCTTGGCGTACCGCAGGTTCTCCGCGATCGTCTCGTGGAACAGGTGGGAGTCCTGGGTGACGACGCCGATGGTGTCGCGCAGCGACTGCAGGGTCGCGTCGCGCACGTCGACGCCGTCGACCAGGACCGCGCCCGACGTGACGTCGTAGACGCGGGGCAGCAGCATCGCGGTGGTCGACTTGCCGGCGCCGGACGGGCCGACGAGGGCGACCATCTGGCCGGGCGCGACGGAGAAGCTGACGCCGCGCAGCACCTCCTCGGTGACGGTCCGGTCGAGCCCGGCGACGTCCTCGAGCGAGGCCAGGGAGACCTCGGCGGCGCTGGGGTAGCGGAAGTGCACGTCGCGGAACTCCACCGCGGCCGCCCCGGCCGGCAGCGCGCGGGCGCCGGGCTTCTCGGCGATCGCCGGGGTCAGGTCGAGCACCTCGAAGACCCGCTCGAAGCTGACCAGCGCGCTCATCACGTCGACCCGCACGTTGGACAGGGCGGTCAGCGGCCCGTACAGCCGGGTGAGCAGCAGCGCCAGCGCGACGACGGTGCCGGCGGTGATCGAGCCGCGCACGGCCAGCCAGCCGCCCAGCCCGTACGTCAGTGCCTGGGCGAGCGAGGCGACGAGCAGCATGCTGACGAAGAAGACCCGGCTGTACATCGCGGTCTGGATGCCGATGTCGCGGACCCGCCCGGCCCGCTCGGCGAACCGCTCGGCCTCGTCGTCGGGCCGGCCGAAGAGCTTGACCAGCAGGGCCCCGGCGACGCCGAACCGCTCGGTCATGGTGGCGTTCATCTTGGCGTCGAGCTGGTACGCCTCCCGGGTGATCGCGGCCAGCCGCTTGCCGACCCGCCGGGCCGGCAGGATGAACAGCGGCAGCATGACCAGCGACATGACGGTGATCGGCCACGACAGGGTCAGCATCACGGCGGCGGTGAGCACGAGCTGGATCACGTTGCTGACCACGCCCGACAGCGTCGAGGTGAACGCCCGCTGGGCGCCCTGCACGTCGTTGTTGAGCCGGCTGACCAGCGCGCCGGTCTGCGTGCGGGTGAAGAACTGCAGCGGCATGCGCTGCACGTGGTCGTACACCAGGCGGCGCAACGCCAGGATGATGCCCTCGCCGATGCGGGCCGAGTACCACCGCTGGACCAGCGACAGCAGCGCGTCGGCCACGGCCAGCCCGCCGATGACCAGCGCCACGCGGACCACCGCGGCGCCGGCCCCCGGACCGCCCGCATTGATCTTGTTGACCACGTCGCCGGCCAGATACGGCGTGGCCACCCCGATGGCGGCCCCGATCACGACGGTGACGAGGAAGACGGCGATGTCGCGCCGGTAGGGCCGGGCGAAGCGCATGATCCGCCGGGTGGTCTCCCGGCCGAGCCGCTTGTCCTTGAGCTCCTCGGCCTTGCGCAAGGAGCGCAGGGTCTCCCATCCCGCCATGCTGCTCATCGGCGAAGACATGCCGCACACTCCCGAAAGCCGAAGTACCGCCGGGCTAAGTGTGCCCGGCAGGTACGACAACTTTTCGCGAGCGCGGTGGCTTCCCGACGCGGAGCAGGTCTTTGGTCCTAGTCCCCGAGTCCCGAGAGGTCGGCGATGCGGCGCAGCTGGGCGGCCCGCTCGGCGGCCTCCTGCTCGGCGAACGTCCGGCCCGCCGCCGCGGCCAGCAGGGCCTTGATCTCGATCACGGCGTCCCGCGAGCCTTCGAGGACCGCCGCGGCGAGGTCCTTGGCGGCGTCGTCGAGCTCTGCCCGCGGTACCACCACATTCGCCAGGCCGATCTGCGCGGCCTCGGCGGCCAGCACGCGCCGCCCCGTCACGCACAGCTCGAGGGCCTTGGCGTAGCCGACCAGCTCGACCAGGCGCTTGGTGCCGCCGAGGTCGGGCACGAGGCCCAGCTTGATCTCGGCCATGCTGAACGAGACGTCCTCCGCGGCCACGCGGAAGTCGCAGGCCAGGGCGATCTGGAAGCCGGCCCCGATGGCGTGGCCCTGCACCGCCGCGATGGAGATCAGCGACGGGCGGCGAAGCCAGGCGAAGGCCTCCTGGAAGGAGGCGATCTGGGCGTCGCCGTCCGGCGCGGTGGCCAGCGCGCCGAGGTTCGCCGCGGCGGCCTTGGTGTCGAGCCCGGCTGAGAAGGCCCGACCCTCGCCCCGCACGACGACCACCCGCACGTCGCCCGGCAGGTTCCGCCCGAAGTCCCGCAGGTCGGCCCACAGCTTCGGGGTCTGTGCGTTGAGGACCTGGGGCCGGCACAACGTCACCGTCGCGACCGGCCCGTCGAGGTCGAATCGCGCCTCTCCCGAATCGGGATCGGCGCTGGCCGAGGAGAGTTCGGTGTTCACGCCTTCTTGCGGCGCCGGGCGCCGCCGCGCTGACGAAGCTGCACACCAGATTCGGTCAACACGCGGTGCACGAATCCATAGGAACGGCCGGTGGAAGCGGCGAGGGCGCGGATACTCTCACCGTTGGTGTACCGCTTCACGAGGTCCTTCGCCAGCGTCTGCCTTTCGGCGCCGATGATCCGGCGACCCTTCTCGGTGCTGGTGGTGGCGGTGGCTGCCATGCTGATCCCTCACGTCCCAGACAGAGCGGTTGGTGCGGTCCCACCTATTAGACCGCCTCGAACGATCATGCGCTAGATATCGACGGGACGCCAACCGACACGCTGAGCATTGTCGCCTACCCGATACGGTGGTGCGCCGTGATGAGCGAACCACCCGCCGGACCCCGCACCGCTGCGTACCGTGAGCGCCGCGACGCGCTGTGCTGGCTGCTGCTGGGCGTGGCCGGGCTGGCCCTCGCCGGCCTCGCGGTGCAGCTAGACGCGCGTCTGGGCACCGCCAGCGCCCCTTTCCTCGGCCGGTACAAGATCAGGATCGGGGCGGGCACGCTCCTGGCCCCCGCCGTGGCCGCGGTGACGCTGTGGCTCGCCGCGTCGGGCCGGCTCACCCGGCTGAGGTGGCACGAAATTCAGCTTTTCGGGTACGCCGCCGGCCTGGCATGGGCAATCGCTTTGGCGCTTGTCGATGGCTGGTCGGGCCTTACGAAAGCCCTCGGCTCCCCGGAGGAATACCTGGGTGACGTAAGGCAGGTCGGTGACGCGCCACTGACATACCTCAGACATTTCACGGCCGACGCCGTGTACCACTCGGTAGCCTCCCGCGGCCATCCGCCGGGCCCCGTGCTCTTTTTGTGGGCGCTGCAGCAAATCGGGGTCACCGACCACATTGTCCTCGGATTCCTGATCACCGCCGTATCGGTGCTGGCCATTCCGCTGGTGCTCGCCGCGGTGCGCGACTCGGTCGGCGAGGAGGCGGCCCGCCGCTACCTGCCGGTCCTCGTCCTGGCCCCGTACGCGATCTGGACCGCGGTCAGCCTGGACGGCCTGGTGGCGGTCCTCGGCGCCGCCGCCATCGTCTCGGGCCTGCGCGCGAGCCGCCGCAGGGTCCGCGGCTGGGCCGCCATCGGCTGGGCCCTGCTGGCCGGCCTGCTCATCGGCGTGGCGTCGCTGTTCTCCTACTCCGCCCCCTGGCTGGGCCTCTCCCTCGTCTGCGTCTACTTCGCCCGCCGCCGCGCCTCCCTGAACGCGCTCAGCGGCATCGGCGCGCTGCTGCCGGTCCTGGGCGCCCAACTGCTCGGCTTCGGCTGGGCCGACGGCCTGGTGGCGGCGGAGACGGACTACGCGGCGAGGATCGCGCCGTACCGCTCGGTCCTGTGGTGGAGCGCGATCAGCGTGGTGGTGCTCCTCCTCGCCGCCGGCCCGCCCATCTACGCCAGCGCCCGCAAGATCCGCAACACCGCCATGTGGCCGTTCCTGGTCGGCGCGGGCGCCGCGGTCGTCTTCTCGATCGCGGCCGGCCTGGCCCGCGGCGGCGTCGAGCACGCCTGGCTGCCGTTCTTCCCGTGGCTGACGGTGGCGGCGGTGGCACCGGAACGCCCGGGCGGTGACCCGCCCCCGAGCCCGCTGCTGCTGGTGGGCATCGGCGCAATCGTGGCCGTGGTGATCGAGGCCCTACTGATCACACCGTGGTAAAAGCCGATGGCTCCGGTCCGCACAACCAGGGCTCCGTAGCTCCCGTCAGACACCGGTCGGCCCCTGGGGGGCCTCCCTGCCAGCGCCGCCGTGCCAAGATCACCCGACATGTCGGGCGCTGGCGCGCCACGACATGTCGCCTTTATACCCCGGCAGGTGATAAGTCCGACATGTCGTGGCACGCAGTGCCCGACATGTCGGTAATGCCCGATCCCGCCGTTGACGCGCGGCGGGAAGATCGGCCGGCAATCGGCGACACCGAGTAAGCCGCGCCTTGACGAACTCCCCCGCGGCGGGGCGCGTGAAGCACGGAACGGACTGCCCGATATATCAGGCAAATGACCGATATGTCAGTTCACGCGCGACGAGCGAGATCGACCGGCAACCGGGCGACGCGGAGCAAGCCGCGCAACAACCTCTCCGCCGAGGTCGATGAGGTTGGTCCAGACCTGGTTGAGCTCGGCGGCGTAGGCGGACCGCCGCGGCCGGGTTGCTCGGCACCTCGGCAGGCGTGCGCGGGACCTCGGCGCGGAGATACGCGGAACGCCGCCGGCGTTCGGGTCGGTAAGGTCCGGCCACGACTTTCGGATTTATGACCTGACAGGGTATAAGTCCGACATGTCGTGGCACGGAGTGCCCGACATGTCGGAAAAGCGCGCAACGACCGAGTACGACCGATCGAAAACGATCAGGCGAGCTCGACGAGCTCCAGCAGGTCGTCGCTCCAGGCGTCCTCGACCCCGTCGGGCAGGAGGATGGCGCGGTCCGGCTTCAGGGCCTGCACGGCGCCCGGGTCGTGGGTGACCAGGACGATGGCGCCCGGGTACCGCGCGATGGCGTCCAGCACCTGCTCCCGGCTCACCGGGTCGAGGTTGTTGGTCGGCTCGTCGAGCAGCAGGACGTTCGCCCCCGAACACACCAGGGTGGCCAGGGCCAGCCGGGTCTTCTCGCCGCCGGAGAGCACGCCCGCCGGCTTGTCGACGTCGTCGCCGGTGAACAGGAACGCGCCGAGGATCTTGCGCAGCTCGGTGTCGTTCTGTTCCGGGGCGGCCGAGCGCATGATCTGCAGGATCGTGCGGTCGACCTCCAGCTGCTCGTGCTCCTGGGCGTAGTACCCCCGCTGCAGCCCGTGCCCGGGCGTCACCTCTCCGGTGTCGGGAACGAGCTCGCCCGCGAGCATCCGCAGGAGGGTGGTCTTGCCGGCACCGTTGAGCCCGAGGATGGCCACCCGCGAGCCGCGGTCCACGGCAACGCTGACGTCCATGAAGATCTCGAGCGAGCCGTAGGACTTGGACAGGCCGTGGGCGGTCAGCGGGGTCTTGCCGCAGGGCTTCGGCTCGGGGAAGCGCACCTTGGCCACCTTGTCGGCGGCGCGCACCTCCTCCAGGCCGTCGAGCATCCGCTCGGCCCGGCGGGCCATGTTCTGCGCGGCGACCGTCTTGGTGGCCTTGGCGCGCATCTTGTCGGCCTGGGCGAGCAGGGCGCCGGCCTTCTTCTCGGCGTTGGCCCGCTCGCGCTTGCGGCGCTTCTCGTCGGTCTCGCGCTGCTGCTGGTACAGCTTCCAGCCGACGTTGTAGAAGTCGATCGTCGAGCGGTTGGCGTCGAGGTACCACACCTTGTTGACGATCGCGTCGAGCATGTCGACGTCGTGGGAGATCACGACCAGGCCACCCTTGTGGCTGGACAGGAAGCCGCGCAGCCAGGTGATCGAGTCGGCGTCGAGGTGGTTGGTCGGCTCGTCGAGCAGCAGGATGCCGCCGCCGGTGGCGCTGGCGTCGCGGAAGAGGATGCGGGCCAGCTCGATGCGGCGGCGCTGACCACCCGACATGGTGCCGATGGTCTGGCCGAGCACCCGGTCGGGCAGGCCCAGGTTGGCGCAGATCCGGGCGGCCTCGGCCTCGGCCGCGTAGCCGCCCAGCCCGGCGAACTGGTCCTCCAGCTGCCCGTAGCGGCGGATGAGCTTCTCGTCGTCGCCGAGGCGCTCCTCGAGGGCCTTCATCTCGGCGTAGATGGTGTCCAGGCCACGGGCGGACAGCACCCGGTCGCGGGCGGTCACCTCGAGGTCGCCGGTGCGCGGGTCCTGGGGCAGGTACCCGACGGGGCCGCGCCGCTCCACCTGCCCGGCGTGCGGCGTGCCCTCCCCCGCGAGGACCTTGAGCGTGGTGGTCTTGCCGGCGCCGTTGCGGCCCACGAGGCCGATGCGGTCGCCGGGCTGGACGCGCAGGTTGATGTCGCTGAGCAGGATGCGCGCGCCGGCGCGCAGCTCGAGGCCGTTGGCCGTGATCACAGCGGGAACTCACTCTCGGGCAGAGGCAGGAAAAGGACAGACTCCGGACGCAGTAGCGTCGGTCACTCCCTCTGCGCGATCACGACGATATTCTACCGTGCGATCCGGCCAACCCCGCCACACGATTACGTCACAAGATCATCGGGTACCTGCCGCTCAGCAGCACCGGTCGATATCAACCCCCCCGAGGTGTGCGATGGAGTTCAACAACGATGCCGATCTCGACACCAGCCAGGTCAGCGACCAGCGCGGATCCGGCGGCGGAGGCGGCTTCGGCGGCCTGGGCGGCATACCGATCCCGATCGGTGGCGGCCGCGGCGGGCTGATCATCACCGCCATCATCCTGGCGATCGTGTGCTGCGGCGGATACTTCGGCCGCGGCCTGATCGGCGGCGGCGGGGGCGGCAGCAACCAGGGCGACAACACCAACATCAACAAGCAGTGCGACAAGTCCAACCCGGACCGGTTCAAGAACGCCGACTGCCGCAACGTCCTCTACATCAACTCCGTCCAGGCGTACTGGAAGGACGCGATGCCGAAGGCGTTCGGCAAGCAGTACCAGACCGCCAAGACGGTGTTCTTCAGCAAGCAGGTCAACACCGGGTGCGGCGCCGCCGACTCCGGCGTCGGGCCGTTCTACTGCCCGGCCGACAGCCAGGTGTACATCGACCTGACCTTCTACAACGAGCTGTCCAACCGGTTCGGCGCCTCGGGTGAGTTCGCCGCGCCGTACGTGCTCGCCCACGAGTACGGCCACCACGTCCAGAACCTCCTGGGCACCAACGCCCAGGCCCAGCAGGGCGCCCAGCAGGGGGCCAGCTCGGCCTCGGTGCGCCTGGAGCTGCAGGCCGACTGCTACGCCGGCACGTGGGCCAACCACGCCACGGAGACCAAGGACCCGAAGGGCCAGGCGCTGTTCAAGTCCATCACCGAGCAGGACGTGGCCGAGGCCGTGCAGGCCGCCGAGTCCATCGGCGACGACACCATCCAGAAGAAGGCCGGCGGCCGGGTCAACCCCGACGCGTTCACCCACGGCACCTCCGCCCAGCGCAAGAAGTGGTTCCTGCAGGGGTACAACACGGGCGACCCGCGCCAGTGCGACACGTTCCACGCCAGCAGCCTGTGATCGACCGCCTCCGGCAGGTATTCGGCGCGGCCGCTGACCCCCAGCGCGCCGCGCCGATGCGCGCCTACATGCGCGAGCAGTTCCCGTTCCTGGGCATCCCGAGCCCGGCCCGCGCGGCCCTGAGCCGCCCGCTGCTGCGCGGCACGTTCTCGGAGGCGGACCTGCGGGAGACGGCGCTGGCCTGCTGGGCGCTGCCGGAGCGGGAGTACCAGTACTTCGCCTGCGACCTGCTGCGCCGCCACGCCAGGACGCTCACCCCGGCCTCGGTGCCCCTGCTGCGCGAGCTGGTCACCACCAAGTCCTGGTGGGACACCGTCGATCTGCTGGCCGCGCACGTCGCCGGCCCGATGGTCCGGTCCCACCCCGAGCTGGCGTCCACGATGGACGAGTGGACCCGCGCCGGGACCGACCACTGGCTGGTGCGCACAGCGATCCTGCACCAGTTGCGGTACCGCGGAAGCCTCGATTTCGCCCGTCTGAGCGACTATTGCGAGCGCTGGGCGGCCGAGCCCGACTTCTTCATCCGCAAGGCGATCGGCTGGGCCCTGCGCGAGCACGCGAAGACGGACCCGGCCGCGGTGCGCGGCTTCGTCGCCGCGCACCCGGCCCTGTCCCCGCTCTCCGTGCGGGAGGCGCTCAAGAACCTGGCACCAGCAGGAGCACCGCCAGCAGCGCGATGACCGCGCTGGACACCAGCGCCGTCCACATCCGGCCGCGGGCCCCGGTGAGCAGCCGCCCGAGCAGCGACCCTCCCCCGGCGAGCAGCAGCTGCCAGCTGGCCGAGGCGGCGAACGCGGCAGTCACCCAGAGCGCCTGCACCCCGGCCGGGAGCCCGTCGTCGGCCCGGCGCCCGAGGACGAGCGCCCCGAAGTACACGATCGTGGCCGGGTTGAGCAGCGTGAGCCCGAGGAGCGTCAGGTACGCCCCGCCGGGCCGGCCCATCCGCCCGTCCGCCTGCCGCGCGGTCGCCCGCTCGTCCCGGTGCCGCAGCGCGTCCCGGGCCGTCTTCGCCGCGAGCGCGAGGAGCACGACGGCGGCCGCCCACCGCAGCGGGGTGGAGATCGGCGCGATGACGCCGGCGAGCGCGGCCCCGCCGAGCACCGCCACGACGGCGTACAGCCCGTCCGCGGTCGCCACCCCCAGCGCCGCGGCGGCACCCACCCGCAGGGAGGTCCGCGCGGCGAGCGTGACGATGAGCGCGCCGATCGCCCCGACCGGGATCGCGACGCCGTACCCGGCGAGCAGGCCGCTCACGACCACCTCGCCGACCCCCGCGCTCACGCCGGGACCTCCGCTTCGCTCCGGCCCCGACCGGCCCCTCGGCTCCGCCCCGGGCCGCTCATGCCTGCTGCTTGCGGCGCGCCTCTCCACCAACGGCGACGGGCTGTCCGGGCGGCAACGAGATCCGGTATCGACGCATGCCGCGCATCATCGCGGCCCCGCCGATCACCCCGCCAACAATTTTTCTAAACCCCGCGGCGCACCGCGTGCGTCTACTGGGCGGACTTGCCACGGAGGGGAGACGACGCTGGTGCGGGTCGACGATGAACGCGAGTACGTCGAGTACGTGGAGGCCCACCTGCCGCGGCTGTACCGGGTCGCGGTGCTCGTGCTCGGCGAGCGGCACCGGGCCGAGGACGCGGTGCAGAGCGCGCTGACGACGCTGTACCGGCGCTGGTCGCGGCGCGCGGACGTGGCCAACCTCGACGCGTACGTGCACTCGATGGTGGTGCGGGCCTGCCTGTCCGATCAGCGGCGGCCGTGGACGCGGGTGTTCCTGGGCGGCGCCCCGCCCGACATCGGGGTGGACGCCGGGACCGGCGCGGTCGACGACCGGCTGGCGGTGCGGCAGGCGCTGCGGCGGCTGCCCGAGCGGCAGCGGCTCGTGGTGGCGCTGCGGTTCCTGTGCGACATGTCGGTGGCCGACGTCGCGGAGGTGCTCGGGCGGTCCGAGGGCACGATCAAGGCGCAGACGTCGGTGGCGCTGCGCACGCTGCGGGGAATGTTCGATGCGCCGGACCCGGGCGCGCAACTGCCGGCGAGGAGGCCAGCGTGAGCCCCGAGGAAGTGCTGCAGTCGTACGCCGAGCAGGACGTCGAGCCGGGCCGGATGAGCGCCGACGAGGTGCTGCGGACCGCGCGGGCCACCGTGCGCCGCGGCCGGGCGCGGGTCGCCGTCGTGGCCGGCGCCGCCGCGCTGCTGGTGCTGGCCGGGGTGGCGTTCGCGCTGCCCTCGCGGCGGCCCGACCGGGGGCTGCCCGCGGTACCGCCGTCCGCCGGCGCCTCGGCCAGCCCGGCGGCCCGGGTCTGGCCGCCCGCGGTGACCGGATCGGCGGCGCCGCTGACGTGCACCCCGTCGGCGCTGCCCGAGATGCCCGGCGACACGCCCCTCAAGCGGACGGTGGACGCGATCGACCCGACCGGCCGGTGGATCGTCGGCCACTCCTCGCTCGGCCTGCTGGTCTGGCACGACGACAAGGTCACCAACCCGGTCCCGCGCTTCGTGCCCGCGGCGGTCAACGCGTCGGGCGCCATCGGCGGGTTCGAGGTGCAGGCGGACGGCAAGAAGCGCGCCGCGATCGTCCGCGGCGGCGGCATCACCCGGCTGCCCCTGCCGGACGGCGGCGTCTCGAGCCAGGTGTTCGCCATCGACGCCAACGGCGACGCGCTCGGCAGCGCCACGATCGAGGGCAAGGCGACGTGGGAGTACTCCCTGCCGGTGGTGTGGCCGGCGGCGGGCGGCGTGGTCCCGGTGGTCGCCCCGCCGGATCTGCAGCCGAAGGACTCCACCCCGGTCGGCGCGAGCGCCCTGAGCGACGACGGCGTCATGCTCGGCTGGGTGCAGCGCGACCACAGGCTGGTCACGTACCGCTGGAACCTCGACGGCACCGGCACCGTGCTGGAGGACAGCCCGGTCTTCCAGGCCTACCGGGTGGCGGGCGACTGGGTCGTCGGCGAGGGCCAGGTCGGGGCCGACCGGGAGTACTTCGCGACCCACTCGTTCGGCCCCGCCGACGCCACCATGGTCTACACGGCGCACGCGCGCTGGAACCGGCGGACGGGCACGGCCGACGCCATGGGCGCCTTCCAGACGATGAGCCTGAGTGCGACCGGGCGGGCGTTCGGCGTGCGCGACACCGCGGACTTCCGCCCGGCGGTCTGGCACGACGGCACCGTCACGGCGCTGCCGCTGCGCAACCCCGCCCGCGGCGAAGTGCTCGGCGGCGGCATCTCCGCCGACGGCCGGACCATCGTGGCCGGCACCGGCACACGGGAGGGCAAGGACGGCCCGATCGACATCACCCGCTGGACCTGCTGAGCAGACCCAAGCGCGGGCAGCACCGTCACACGGTGCTGCCCGCGCAGGCGTTGAAGCCGGTCAGACGTTGAAGCCCAGGGCGCGCAGCTGGTCGCGGCCCTCGTCGGTGATCTTGTCCGGGCCCCACGGCGGCAGCCAGACCCAGTTGATGCGGATGTCCGAGACCAGTCCGCCGCCGGGGCCGGTGCACAGCGCCTGGCGGGCCTGGTCCTCGATGACGTCGGTCAGGGGGCAGGCGGCGGACGTCAGGGTCATGTCCAGCGTCGCGACGTTCTCCTCGTCGACGTGGATGCCGTAGACGAGGCCCAGGTCGACGACGTTGATGCCCAGCTCCGGGTCGACGACGTCCTTCATCGCCTCTTCGATGTCGGCCAGGACCGCGGTCATGCTTTCTCCTCAGAAGGTTCCGAACCGGCGCGTGCCAGGGCGTCCTTGTAGGCCATCCACGGCAGCAGGGCGCACTTTACGCGCGCCGGGTACTTCGCGACGCCGGCGAACGCCACCGCGTCCTCCAGCAGTTCCTCGTCCGGCTCGACCTGGCCGCGGCCGCCCATCAGCTCGGCGAAGGCCTCGTGCCGGCGCAGGGACTCCTCGACCGTCGCGCCCTTGAGCAGGTCGTGCAGGACGCTGGCGGAGGCCTGGCTGATGGAGCAGCCCATGCCCTCGTACGAGATGTCGGCGACGCTGCCGGCCTTCAGCGCGACCCGCAGGGTCACCTCGTCGCCGCAGGTCGGGTTGACGTGGTGGGCCTCGGCGTCGAAGGGCTCGCGCAGGCCGCGGCCGTGCGGGCGCTTGTAGTGGTCCAGGATGATCTCCTGGTACAGCTGGTCGATCTGCATCAGGCGAAGACCTTCCGGACCCGCTCGACGCCGCGGATGAGGGCGTCGATCTCATCGGTCGTCGTGTACAGGTAGAAGGAGGCCCTCGTGGTCGCCGGGACGCCGAAGCGGACGCAGGTCGGGCGGGCGCAGTGGTGGCCGACGCGGACCTGCACGCCGCCGTCGTCCAGGATCTGGCCGACGTCGTGCGGGTGGACGCCCTCGACGGTGAAGGAGATCGTGGCGCCGCGGTCGACCGTCGACTCCGGGCCGATGATCCGCACGCCGGGGACCGACCGCAGCGCGTCCAGGGCGTACGCCGTGATGGCCTTCTCGTGGGCGACGACGTTCTCCATGCCGATCGCGGCGAGGTAGTCCACGGCGGCGCCGAGGCCGACGGCCTGGGCGATCGGCGGGGTGCCGGCCTCGAAGCGGGCCGGCGGCGGCATGAACGTGGTGCCGGTCATCGACACCGTCTCGATCATCGAGCCGCCGCCCAGGAACGGGGGCATCGCGTCGAGCAGCTCGAAGCGGCCCCACAGGGCGCCGATGCCGGTCGGGCCGAGCATCTTGTGGCCGGTGAAGGCGATGAAGTCGGCGCCCAGCGCGGCGGCGTCGACGGGCACGTGCGGGACCGACTGGGAGCCGTCGAGCAGCACCAGGGCGCCGACCTCGCGGGCCTTGGCCACCAGGAGCTCGACCGGGTTGATCGTGCCCAGGATGTTGGAGTAGTGCACGAACGCCACGAGCTTGGTACGCGGGTTGATCAGCTCGTCGATGCCCGACAGGTCCAGCCGGCCCTCGTCGGTCAGCCCGAACCAGCGCAGCGTCGCGCCGGTGCGCTGGGCGAGCAGCTGCCACGGCACGATGTTGGAGTGGTGCTCCATCTCGGTCACGACGATCTCGTCGCCGGGGCCGAGGCGGAAGCGCGGGTCATCGGCCGTCGCGCTGAACGCGTGGGCGACCAGGTTGATCGCCTCGGTCGAGTTCTTCGTGAAGACGATCTCGGCCGCGGTGGTGGCCCCGACGAAGCCCGCGATCTTCTCGCGGGCCCCCTCGAAGGCCTCCGTCGACTCCGTGCCCAGGGTGTGCACCGACCGGGCCACGTTGGCGTTGTGCCGCTCGTAGTGCTCACGCACCGCGTCGATCACCTGGCGCGGCTTCTGCGAGGTGTTCCCGGAGTCCAGGTAGACCAGCGGGTGGCCGTTGACGGTCCGGTCCAGGATCGGGAAGTCCTTGCGGACACTCTCGACGTCGAATGCGTTCAAAGGTCTGCCCCTAAGCGATGGAGGCCGTGCCGGCGTCGGCCTGGAAGCGCTCGTACCCGGTGGTCTCGAGCTGCTCGGCGAGCTCCGGGCCGCCCTCTTCCACGATCCGGCCGTCGACGAACACGTGGACGAAGTCCGGCTTGATGTACCGCAGGATGCGCGTGTAGTGGGTGATGAGCAGCAGCCCGGTGTTGCCCTGCTCGCGGACCCGGTTGACGCCCTCGCTCACGATCCGCAGTGCGTCGATGTCCAGGCCCGAGTCGGTCTCGTCCAGCACCGCGATCTTCGGCTTGAGCAGCTCCAGCTGCATGATCTCGTGGCGCTTCTTCTCGCCGCCGGAGAAGCCCTCGTTGACGTTGCGCTGGGCGAACGCCGGGTCCATCTGCAGCTGCTCCATCGCGCCGCGCAGCTCGCCGGCCCAGGTGCGCAGCTTCGGCGCCTCGCCGTCGATGGCGGTCTTGGCGGTGCGCAGGAAGTTGGCCACCGAGACGCCGGGGACCTCCACGGGGTACTGCATGGCCAGGAACAGCCCGGCGCGGGCCCGCTCGTCGACGGTCATCGCCAGCACGTCCTGGCCGTCGAGGGTCACCGAGCCGCCGGTGACCTGGTACTTCGGGTGCCCGGCGATCGAGTACGCGAGGGTGGACTTGCCGGAGCCGTTCGGCCCCATGATGGCGTGGGTCTCCCCGGCGCGGACGGTGAGGTCGACCCCGGCGAGGATCGGCTTGAGCTCGCCGTCGGGCAGCTTGACCGAGACCTGCAGGTTGCTGATCGAGAGCTCGCTCACTTGAAGACTCCGTTACTCGGGTTCAGATCGATGTAGACGTCGCCGTCGCGTACCTCGACGGGGTACACCGGGACGGGCTCGGTGGCCGGGAGCCCGGTCGGCTCGCCGGTGCGCAGGTCGAAGCGCGAGCCGTGCAGCCAGCACTCCAGGGTGCAGCCCTCGATCTCGCCCTCCGACAGCGGGACCGAGGCGTGCGAGCACTCGTCGTAGACGGCGTAGAAGTTGTCGTCGTCGGCGTGGACCAGCGCGATCTCGGTCCCCTCGACCGTGACCTGCACAGCCTCGCCCTTGGCCACCTCGGCGGCCGCACAGACACGGATCATGCCCCGGCCTCTTCCAGCCGAGCCTCGATGGCCGCGCCGAGCCGGTCGCGCAGCTGCTCGACCGGGACCTTCAGCAGCAGCTCGTGGAAGAAGCCGCGCACGACGAGCTTGCGGGCCTGCTCGTCCGGGATGCCCCGGGACATGAGGTAGAACAGCTGCTCGTCGTCGAAGCGGCCGGTGGCGCTCGCGTGGCCGGCGCCGGCGACCTCGCCGGTCTCGATCTCCAGGTTGGGCACCGAGTCGGCGCGCGCCCCGTCGGTCAGGATCAGGTTGCGGTTGATCTCGTAGGTGTCGGTGCCGGTCGCCTCGGCCCGGATCAGCACGTCGCCGACCCACACCGTGTGGGCGTCGGCGCCCTGCAGCGCGCCGCGGTAGGCGACGTTGCTGCGGCAGTCGGGCACCGAGTGGTCGACGAGCAGCCGGTGCTCGAAGTGCTGGCCGGCGTCGGCGAAGTACAGGCCGAACGCGTCGATCTCGCCGCCGCGGCCGGCGTAGTCGACGCTGGTGTACTGCCGTACGAGATCGCCGCCGAGGGTCACCTGTACGTGGGTGACCTTGGCGTCCCGGCCGAGCCGGAAGCGCACGTGCTGGGCCTGGACGGCGTCGGCGGCCCAGTCGGTGACGGTGACCAGGGTGAGCCGGGCCCCGTCGCCGACGAGCACCTCGACGTTGTCGGCCAGCGTGACCGAGCCGGTCTGCTCGAGCACGACCGTGGCCTCGGCCAGCGTGCCGACCTCGACGACCGTGTGGCCGAACGCCGTCTCGGTGGTGGTGCCGACCAGCCGTACGACCGCCGGGGTCTCCAGCACCGCCTCGCGGGCCACCGCGACGACGAGGGCCTCGGTCGCGGCGCCGGCGGCCAGCGCGCTGATCCGGTCGAACGGGGTCAGCGCCGAGCCGACCCGGGGGTCGCTGCGGTCCACGGTGGCCACCGTGACACCGGCCGGCAGCTCGCCCGCCTCGACCTTGGGCGCGGTGGCGCCGGGTCCGGCGGTGGCGGTGGCCAGCCCGCGCAGGCGCTTGAGCGGCGTGAAGCGCCACTCCTCCTCGCGGCCGGTGAGCGCCGGGAAGTCGGCGACATCGAACGAGCGCACCTGCTGGGCGCGCGTCTTCGGCGGGACAAGAACGGGGGCGCTCATCCGACAGCGCCCTCCATCTGCAGCTCGATGAGCCGGTTGAGCTCCAACGCGTACTCCATGGGCAGTTCCTTGGCGATCGGCTCGATGAAGCCGCGCACGATCATCGCCATCGCCTCGTCCTCGGTCAGGCCGCGCGACATCAGGTAGAACAGCTGGTCATCGCTGATCTTCGAGACGGTCGCCTCGTGCCCCATGGAGACGTCGTCCTCGCGGATGTCGACGTAGGGGTACGTGTCCGAGCGGGAGATGGTGTCCACCAGCAGCGCGTCGCACTTGACGGTGGACTTGGAGTGGTGCGACCCCTCGAGCACCTGCACGAGGCCGCGGTACGACGTCCGCCCGCCCGCGCGCGCGATCGACTTCGACACGATGGTCGAGGAGGTGTGCGGGGCGGCGTGCACCATCTTCGCCCCGGCGTCCTGGTGCTGGCCCTCGCCGGCCATGGCCACGCTGAGCACCTCGCCCTTGGCGTGCTCGCCGGTCATGAAGACGGCCGGGTACTTCATGGTGACCTTCGACCCGAGGTTGCCGTCGATCCACTCCATCGTGGCGCCCTCGTGGCACACCGCCCGCTTGGTGACCAGGTTGTACACGTTGGTCGACCAGTTCTGGATGGTGGTGTACCGGCAGCGCGCGTTCTTCTTCACCACGATCTCGACCACGGCCGAGTGCAGCGAGTCCGACGAGTAGATGGGCGCGGTGCAGCCCTCGACGTAGTGCACGTACGCGCCCTCGTCGACGATGATGAGCGTCCGCTCGAACTGGCCCATGTTCTCGGTGTTGATCCGGAAGTACGCCTGCAGCGGGATCTCCACGTGCACGCCCTTCGGCACGTAGATGAAGCTCCCGCCGGACCAGACCGACGTGTTGAGCGAGGCGAACTTGTTGTCCCCGACCGGGATGACGGTGCCGAAGTACTCCTTGAAGAGGTCCTCGTGCTCCTTCAGCGCCGTGTCGGTGTCCAGGAAGACCACGCCCTGCTCTTCGAGGTCCTCGCGGATCTTGTGATAGACCACTTCCGACTCGTACTGCGCGGCCACGCCCGCGATGAGGCGCTGCTTCTCGGCCTCGGGGATGCCCAGCTTGTCGTACGTGTTCTTGATGTCCTCGGGCAGCTCGTCCCAGCTCGCGGCCTGCTTCTCGGTGGAGCGCACGAAGTACTTGATGTTGTCGAAGTCGATGTGCGACAGATCCGCGCCCCAGGCCGGCATCGGCTTGCGTCCGAACAGCCGCAGCCCCTTCAGCCGCAGGTCGAGCATCCACTCGGGCTCGTGCTTCTTCCCGGAGATGTCGCGCACGACGTCCTCGTTGAGGCCACGGCGCGCCGAGGCCCCTGCGGTGTCGGAGTCGGCCCAGCCGTACTCGTACCGGCCGAGGCCGGCAAGCTGATCGGCAGTCGTCATCTCACGATCCTTTGCCTATCGGGACGGGCTCCGGGCTGTACCCGGGCCGGAATATGGGTGGTGCAGACGCCGTCGCCGTTGGCGATGGTGGCGAGCCGCTGGACGTGCGTGCCGACCAGGCGCGAGATCACCTCGGTCTCGGCCTCGCACAGCTGGGAGAATTCCGCGGCCACGTGGGCCACCGGGCAGTGGTGCTGACACAGCTGCCCACCGGTGGCGATTGTGGTCGCGCCGGCAGCGTATCCCTCTGCCGTCAGCGCCCGCGCGAGGGCCTCGGCCCGGGCCAGCGGGTCCTCCCCCGCCTCCGCCATGGCCGACCGGCAGCGCTCCTCGAGCCCCGTGACCTGCGCGGCGGCGAACGCGGCGACCTCGGCCGGCCCGCCGTGCTCGGCGATCCAGCGCAGCGCGGCCGTGGCCAGCCCGTCGTAGGTGTGCGGCAGCGTCTCCCGGGCCGCCGCGGTGAGCGTGAACACCCGGGCCGGCCGCCCGCGCCCGCGCCGCCCGCGGTCGGGCCGCTCGCGGCTCTCGACCAGCCCCTCGGCGAGCATCGCGTCGAGGTGCCGGCGGACCCCGGCCGGGCTCAGCCCGAGGGCGAGGCCCAGCTCGGTCGCCGTGGCCGACCCCTGCTGGAGCAGCAGCTCGGTGACCCGGTCGCGGGTGCGCACGTCGAGCGGGGCCGGGCACGCATCCACGCCGCCGGGCGCGGGCGCACCTGGCACCTGCGCACGCGACACCGCGTCAGCGTTTTTCACAACACCAACGTTACGTAATTCGCCAACCGCGGGCAAATCACCGCCCGGGTGATCCACCGCACGGAAGGTAACCCTAACCAAACCCACCCTGCACCCGGCCGGCAACCGCGGGCTGCGCGCCGGCGGCGGCGGCCAGGCGGCCCGACCACCGATATGTAGCCGCGCGTAGTATCGCCGCCGTGGGGCGAATGGTGAGCAGGGTGAACGACTGGCTCGATCGGGACTCGACGCTGCGCGGGGCCGCGCTGGCGCTGCTGATCGCCAACATCGGCATCGTCTGCACCGGCGGGCTCGTGCGGCTCACCGGCTCGGGCCTGGGCTGCCCGACCTGGCCCAGCTGCACCGACGACTCCTACGTGACCACCGCGGCCATGGGCTACCACGGCGTCATCGAGTTCGGGAACCGCACGCTCACGTTCGTGCTCAGCGTGTTCGCCGTCGTGGCGCTGGCCGCGGCGTGGCGGCAGCGGCACAAGGCCCGCACGGCGCTGCGCGGGGCGGTCTGGGTGCTCGCCGGCATCGCCGCGCAGGGGGTGCTGGGCGGCATCACCGTGCGGATGGCGCTCAACCCGTGGACGGTCGCCGCCCACTTCCTGCTCTCCATGGCGCTCATCGCCGTCGCCGTGGTCTTCTGGCAGCGCACCCGGCCGGAGCCGCCGCGCTGGACGGCGCCCCGGGCCATGCAGGCGGCGGCCGTGGTCATCACCGCCGTGTCGGCGGCGGCGCTCGTGCTGGGGACCGTGGTCACCGGCAGCGGGCCGCACTCCGGGGACACCCGGGCCAGCCGCACCGGGTTCGACCCGGAGGCGATGTCGCAGCTGCACGCCGACTCCGTGTTCGTGCTCGTCGGGCTCTCGATCGCGGTGTGGTTCGGGCTGCGGGCCCTCGGCGCGCCGCTGCGGGTCACCCGGGCGGCGGCGATCCTCGTGCTCGTCGAGCTGGCCCAGGGGGTGGTGGGCTTCGTGCAGTACTTCACCGGCCTCCCCTGGCCCGTCGTGATCGCGCACATGCTGGGCGCCTGCCTGGTGTGGACGGCGACGCTCAACCTGCTGCTGGCCGTCCGGCCGCGCCGGGTTCAGGCCGAGGAGCGCGACCACTCGCTGGCCAGCACCGCGTAGCGCAGGTCGTCGGTCCACTCCCCCTTGGCCCAGCAGCTCTGGATCTCGCGGCCCTCCAGGCGGAAGCCCAGCCGCCGCAGCAGGCGTGCGGACCGGTCGTTGCGGCCGTCGACCGAGGCGTGCACGCGGTGCAGGCCCTCCTCGGCCAGCAGGTGGCCGACCACCCGGCGGACGGCCTCGGACGCGTAGCCGCCGCCCTGGAACCGCGGGGCCAGCGTGAAGCCGATCTCCGCCTGGCGCCCCTCGTCGTGGCGGTTCACCCCGACGTCGCCGATCAGGCGGCCGTTCAGGTCCATGGCGTACTGGAACCAGCCCTCGGCCCGCGGGTCCCGCCCGTCCAGGCCCGCGACGAAGTCCTCGGCGGCGGACAGCGGGAAGGCGCGTCCCAGCTCTGGTACCGCGCCACGTCCGGATCCGAACGGTAGGCGGCCAGCGCCGGGGCGTCATCGGCGCGGAAGCGGCGCAGGAGCAGCCGGTCGGTCCTCAACACCAGCCGACTGTACGGCGAACGCCCCCGCCAGCAGCGCCAGCGTCACGGTGGCGAAGACCCGGACCCCGAGCACGTGCAGGTGTTCGGCGTAGTCGGCGCGCAGCGACCCGATGGCCAGCGCGCCGGCGACGCACACCACCGCGGCCACGCCCCAGAAGCGGGCCGGGCGCCGGGCGACGGCGGGCGGCTCGCCGTGCCACCGCCGCAGGAGGTGGCTGCGCCCGATGTACCAGATGAGCAGCGGCGTGAACACCACGCCCATCGCGTCGCTGGCCTGGCGGATCGGCCACCACGCGGCCACCGGGCCCGGGTGCGTGACGAGGTCCCACAGCAGGTGGCTGACGGCGCCGATCAGGGCCGACCAGGCGGTGACGTACCAGCGGTGGCGCACCCGGGCCAGCACCCCGTAGTCGCGCAGCCACCACGGCAGGTGGGCGGCGACCCCGGGCGCGCCCCGGCGGATCACCCACGCCGTGGCGACCGCGGTCGGCAGGCACCACCACAGCAGGGCCGGGATCGTGTGGCCGGGGATGCGCACCCCGATGCCGTCGAAGGCGTAGGCGTAGTCGGGCGCGCAGGCGCCGGTGGCCAGGGCGACACCGTCGAACCAGCGGGGGCGCCAGAGCTTGAGCGGCAGGACGGCGAGCGGGTGCGTCGGCAAGGTCGAGGGCACGGGGCGAATGCTGCCAGCGGCCGGCGCCGTCGCGGTTCACCTCCACCGGATCATCACGAACCTCTCACAGCATTGCCGGGCTGTAAATTCATCTGCACTTTCTGGAGGCTCGCATCATTGGTGTGCAACCCTTCTTCGATGGGGCACACGGAACCGCTCATCATGCAGATCTACTGCCGCCTGGAAGTCGCGGTCACCGATCCGGAGGCCGTCGCGAAGCTCGCCGGCCAGCAGCTTCGCGAGGCTGACATCGACTGGTCACGGCGGGAGGAGGACCTCGAAGAGGCGGTCCACCAGCTCGAGTCCGACCTGACGCAGGCATTGGCGTGCGTCATTGAACACGATCGCATGATCGAACATCTCCCGGGGGTCGAACCGCGGGGCGGACTCGCGTTCACGACATTCGGCAAGCCCGATGACCGCTTCCGTCCGGGGTTCACCGATTTCCTGTAGGCGTGCCGGCGCCGGTCCTGCAGGGCCGGCGCCGGGTGCCCATGTTCCCGCCCCGCGAGCACCCGATGCTCGGTAGGCTCGGCTCCCGGCCGCTCATCACCCCCGGGGATCGCATGGGACCTACTACAAGCCTGTTCGGCGAGGTGCTCGCGCGCGGCGAGGTCGCCGCGGCGGTCGCCGACGACGCCTGGCTGACCGCGATGCTGCAGGTCGAGGCCGCGCTGGCCGAGGTGCAGGCGTTCAGCGGGCTGCTCGAGCAGGACGCCGCCGACGCGATCGGGGCGGCCTGCGCCCGGCCCGAGGCGTTCGCCGTGGCCGCGATCGGCGCGGGCGCGGCGGCGGACGGCAACCCGGTGGCGCCGCTGGTCGCCGCCCTGCGCCGCGCCGTCCCCGAGCCCTGGTCGCAGGCCGTGCACCGGGGCGCCACCAGCCAGGACGTCCTCGACACGGCCGGCATGCTGGTCGCCTCCCGGGCGCTGCGCCCGCTGCTGGCCGACCTGGCCGCGGCCGGCGACCAGGCCGCCCGGCTGGCCCGCGAGCACCGCGACACCCCCATGATCGGCCGTACGCTGCTGCGCCAGGCGGCGCCGACCACCTTCGGGCTCAAGGCGGCCGGCTGGCTGGCCGGCCTGGACGCCGCCCGGCGCCGGCTGGAGCAGGTGCAGCGGGAGCGGCTCGCGGTGCAGTTGGGCGGGGCGGCCGGCACCCTCGCGCCCTTCGGCGAGGCCGGTCCCGACGTGGTCGAGGGCCTGGCCACGGTGCTCGGGCTGTGCGAGCCGGCGCTGCCCTGGCACGCCGAGCGCACCCGCATCGCCGACCTGGCCGGCGCCCTGGGCTGCGCGGCCGGGGCGGTGGCCAAGGTGGCCCGGGACCTCACGCTGCTGGCCCGGAGCGAGGTCAACGAGGTCTCCGACGCCTCCAGCGTCGCCGCCGTCTGCGCGCTGGGCTGCGCCGCCTCCGCGCCCGGCCTGGTGGCCAACCTGCTGGCCGCGATGGACCACGAGCACGAGCGGGCGGCCGGCGCCTGGCACGCGGAGTGGCGCCCGATGCGCGAGCTGCTCATCGCCACCGGCTCGGCCGTCTCCTGGCTGCGCGCGGCCCTGGAGCGGCTGCTGGTCCACCCGGACGTGATGCGCGACAATCTGGCCCGCAGCGGCCTCACCGGCGACCTGACCGCCACCGGACCGCTCGTCGACCGGGCGCTGCAGGCGTTCGGGACCAAACGATGACGGCCTCGGACAACCCCGGATGCCGCTTGGGGCGTTGATACGACTATGGCAACGGTACGGCTACAGGCCCGCGGCATCGCCAAGCGCTACGGCCGCAGGAGCGTGCTGAACGGCGTTGACCTGACGGTGCACGCCGGGCAGGTCGCCGCGGTCGTCGGGGCGAACGGCACCGGCAAGTCCACGTTCCTCAAGATCTGTGCCGGGCTGGTCGGCGCCGACGAGGGCACCGTGACGATCGGGGGCACCGTCGGGTACTGCCCCCAGCAGGCCGGCCTGTTCCAGTTCCTGCGCCCGGACGAGCACTTCGAGCTCTTCGGCGCCGCGCGGAGCACCGGCCGGACGGCGTCACGCCGCGCGGGCCGGCGCATGGCACGGATGCTGTCGTGGGACACGAGCGGACCGGCCACGGCCCGGCACCTGTCCGGCGGGACCCAGCAGAAGCTGAACCTGGTGCTGGCCGCGCTCGGCGACCCTGCACGCTGCTGCTGGTCGGCCTGACGGCGGCACTGACGGCGGTCCGCCTGCGCCGCCGCAGGCACATGCGGCTCAGCCCAGCAGCTTGATCAGCAGGGGGGCCAGGGCCGCCGGGTCGACGTCGTGGGTCTGGCCGTCCAGGACCTCGAAGGTGGCCCAGGGCAGGGCGGCCGCGGTCTCCCGGGCGGCGTCGCACAGCCACGCCGGGCTGGCCCCGCCGGCGATGACGACGGCCGGCACCACCACGGACGCGGCCACCTCGGGCCGTACCCTGCCCGGGGCGAGCGCGGCGTCGTCGTAGGCCAGGGTCGGGGCGATCGCCTCCAGGGTGGCGAAGGCCGGCGAGGCCCGGAACCCGGCGATCGCCTCGGCCGGCATGCCGACCTTGCCCATGAACAGCGCCACGGCGTCCCCGCGGCGGCCGGCGGCGAGCAGCTCGGCCAGCCGCGCCGAGTACGCCGGGTCGGGCCCGACGAACGGCGGCTCGTAGACGGCGAGCGCGGTGATGCCGGAGCCCTGCGCGGCGGCGGCCAGCCCGACCGCGCCCCCGGACGACATGGTGGAGACGCGGGCCGACCCGCCCGCGGCCCCGACGACGGCCTGGAGGTCCTCGACCTCCCGCTGGGGGTCGAACGGCGGCGTGTCGCCGCTCTCGCCCCGGCCGCGCCGGTCGTACGTGACCACGGTGAAGTGCTCCCGCAGCAGGGCGGCGAGCGGGCGCATCGGCCCGGCGGCGCGGTAGCACATGGCGCCGTCGACCAGGACCAGGGCCGGGCCGGCGCCGGTGCTCTCGTAGCCGATGGCGGTGCCGTCGGCCGAAGTGACGGTGGGCATGGGGGCTCCTAACGGTCTCGGGTGAGCTCGGCCAGGTACGCGTCGAAGCGGTCCAGGCTGGTGTCGAACCCGGCCCGGGCCTGGGCGGCGAGGAAGGCGGCCGGGACGTTGGTCTGGTGGGTGACGACCTCGGTGCGGCCGTCGCCGAGGTCGACGAAGGTGACCTCGGTGCGCATGCCGCCCTCGACGCCGGGCTCGATCCAGACGAGCCGGCGCGGGCGGTCGATCTCGGCGTAGACGGCCCGCATGGTGTGCGTGCCGCCGTCGCCGCCGACGATCGTGGTCTCGAAGGCGCCGCCCGGGCGCAGGTCGACGACGATGCCGTCGAGCGGGGTGGTGGTGCCGGCCGGGCCCCAGAAGTGGGTCAGGTGCTCGGGCCTGGTCATGCAGTCGAACAGCAGCTCGGGGCCGGCCTCGTGGATCCGGCTGAACGTGAGCTCACCGACCTCCGTCATGCGGCACCGCCCTGCAGGCGCCGCAGGTGCTCGGCCAGCCGGTCGTGGCGCTCGGCCCACACCCGCCGGTGCCGCTCGATCCAGCCCACCGCCTCGGCCAGCCGCTCCGGCTCCAGCGCGCACGGGCGCGACTGGGCGGCGCGGCCGCGCGAGATGAGCCGGGCGCCCTCCAGCACCTTGAGGTGCTTGGAGACCGCCTGCTGGGTCATCGCGAAGGGCTCGGCCAGCTGGTGCACGGTGGCCTCGCCCTCGGCGAGGCGCTCCAGGATGGCCCGCCGGGTCGGGTCGGCCAGGGCCGCGAAGACGAGGCTCAGCTCGTCGGTGACAACCGCCATGCCCCGACCATATCCACAACCGATCGGTTTAACAACTGATTGGTTGTTATTGCAGCGTGCGGGTGGCCCCCTCGGCCCTCGCGTGCTCCCGGAGCGCCTCCGGGGTGGCGTTGGCGCACAGCACCACGGAGGCGCCGGCGGCCAGCGGGGCCAGCAGCCACTTCACCGGATGCTCGTGCTCGGCGGCGTCGACCAGGAGCCGGTCCCCGGCCCGCAGCCCGAAGCGCTGCCCGAGCTCCGCGGCCACGCCGCCCCACTGGCCGAAGGTCGTCCCGTCGACGCCGGCGGCATCGGTACTCCTGGTCCGCCCGAACGCCGGCACGTGCGCCGGGTGCGCGTCGAGGGCGGCGCGCAGGTCGCGGTACCCCTCGGGCGGCTCCTCGGCGAAGCAGGAGAACCGATGCTTGCCCTCGGGCACGTCCTCCAGCCACGAGCCGACGCGGTCGGCGGCGACGAGGGTCACGTCGAACGGGTCGTCCCCGCCCGGCTCCAGCGACGGCAGGCCGGCGGTCGCCTTGACCCGCAGCGACAGCGCGATCCCGGACGACCAGGCGCCGAGCAGGGCGGCGGCGGTGAGCCAGTGCGGCGGCAGGAGCACCGCGCCCCGGCTGCCGGCGCCCAGCCCGCACTCCCCGCGCAACAGCCCGGCGACCCGCGCGGCCCACTCCCCGAGCGCGGTCGCGGACAGCTCGGTCCGCTCGCCGGTGGCGTCGTCGTAGTACGTCAGCAGCGGCGCCTCGGCCGCCTCCGGAAGGTTCGCCATGCCCTACAGCATCACGACGGCGTCGCTGCGCGCCACCTCCGGGGCGTTCGGGGGCAGCGACTCGTACTTCTTGAGCACCGCGTGGATGACGAAGACGTAGGGCGCGTGGGAGGTCAGCCCGGTCACCCTGGTGCTGATCCGGGTGCAGCCCTTGGCGGGCGCCACCGTCTGCCAGACCCACGGCGGCTGGCTGCCCATGTAGAGGTGCTGGGGCACCGGGGCCAGCCGGTACTCCACGATCGCCGGATCGCCGATGTTCCACCAGCTGACCACGGCCGAGGTCGTGCCGGGCGTGACGTCGGCGCCGTTGACGACGCCCGGGCGCACCACGCCGGTGCAGTCGGTCGGCGTGGCGCTGGGCACGACGGTGGCCCGGGTCCGGCTCGGGAACGGGGACATGGAGGCGATCGGGCCGCGGACCGCGCTGCCGGTGACGTCGACCGACGGGGCGGCGTTGCCGCGCAGGTACACGGTCTTCTCCGGCAGGTTCACCACCTTGCCCGAGCCCTTGCCGGTGGAGGTGTCGCCGGTGCCGCCGCTGAGGCCCGGGAGCATGCTGCAGCCCGCCACCCCGCAGGTCAGGGCGGCGGTCAGCACGAAGGCCGCGCCGATGCACCGTTTCACCCCGTCCACATCGGCGCGCGGGGCCGCTACCTGAGCCGCAGGCGCCGCTCGATGGCGTCGGCCAGGCGGCCGGCCGCGCCCGGGGCGTGGCCGAGGAACAGCGACGGCTCGGTCAGCTCGACCTCGATGACGACGGGGCCGTCCGGCGAGGGCAGCAGGTCGACCCGGGCGTAGAGCAGGTCCTCGGCCGGCGCCGGCAGCGCGGCGAGGACCTCCTTGGCCAGGGCCAGCTCGGCGGCGGAGGGCTCGCGCGGCGAGATGTTCTCGTTCTGGTACAGGTCCCTGGTGCCCTCGTAGGGGCCGGTGAGGATGGCGCCCTTGCGGACGGCGTGGCTGA
The DNA here is from genome assembly GCF_039532525.1 of Dactylosporangium salmoneum. NCBI lineage: Bacteria > Bacillati > Actinomycetota > Actinomycetes > Micromonosporales > Micromonosporaceae > Dactylosporangium > Dactylosporangium salmoneum. The sequence continues at coordinate 140,544 of NZ_BAAARV010000033.1, read as the reverse complement.
ACGTCCCGTGGAAGAACAGCATCGCGGTCTCCCCGGCGGTGTCGACCCCGGCGAGGTACGGCTGGATCATCACCACCCGCCCGTCGGCCTGCAGTCCGCGCACGAGCTCGGCGGCGCGGTCGGCCTGGGTGGCGAGGTCGTACCGCCCGGTGTCGATGCTGCCGCCGCTGACCGCCGGCTTCACCACGATCTCGCCGCTGCCCGCCGGCCGCCACTGCTCGCCCGGCTCGACCCAGGCGGTGGGCACCACGGGGATGCCGGCGAAGGCGAGGTCGCGCAGGTAGCGCTTGTCGGTGTTCCACTCGATCACGGCGGCCGCGTTGGCCAGCCGCGGCACCCGGTGGGCCCAGGCGACGAACTCGTCGCGGCGGCGGGCGTAGTCCCAGGTGTTGCGGATCACGGCGAGGTCGAAGGCGTCCCAGTCCACGCCCGGGTCGGTCCAGGCGACCGGCTCGGCGGCGATCCCGCGGGCGGCGAGGGCCGGGATCAGCATCCGGTCGTCCTCGTCGAGGTCGGGCAGGTCGGCGCAGGTAACGAGAGGGACCCGGGCGGCGGCCCGGGTCGCGGTGGACTGAGAAGTCTGATCTTGGCTCACCCGGCGACGATACCGCCGGTGGTCCGGGTCGGTCCCGGCGCCGGTCAGCGCGACAGCGTGCGGCGGCCCATCGAACGCCACAGGTCGTTGCTCGGCCGCATCTGCTCGAGCAGCTCGCGCTCCCACCCGTTCTCGATCGTGACCCCGGCCTGCACGCAGGCGGAGCGGGCGATGTCCGTGCCCTCGGCGAACTGGTCCCCCCAGACGCCGTCCTCTCCGACGAGCACGATGCGAGCACCGCGCCGGCCGACGTACTCGATGACCGCCTTGGCGCCGCCGTGGTCCTCCGCGAAGGACTTGATGCCGGTGATCAGGCTGCCCGGCACCGGGCGGCTCAGGGTCATCGTCGTATCGGAACCATCTGCCATGAGCGCCACACTAGAGGGACATCAGGCCACGTGCGGGTGAACTGCGCCGCCGTTGTGATCGTTGTTACGAACAGGTTTACTGATCGCCCGCGCCGCTTCGCCCGGCCAAATCGGTCAATATCCGGATTTTCCTCGCGCTGTCGCGGCGCTCACGGCGAGACGTTCATCACTTCTGGCGAACCGGCGTGGATGTGACAAAAAATTCGGGCGTTTCTGGGTTAAGTGCCGCTTAGACCGGCATTTCGGGCCGGGTTATGGCCCTACTGGATGAGCGCGTCCACGGCCACGGCGACGAACAGCAGCGTCAGGTACGTGACCGACCAGTGGAACAGCCGCATGGGCTTCAGCGGCTCGTCGCGCCGGGCCCGGCCGTGCAGCCGGTGCGCCTCGATCAGCAGCAGCGCGCCGACGACGACCGCGACGATGCCGTACAGCGGGGTCATCCCCATCGGCCAGAGCGCGACGGAGGCGCCGACGGTGAGCCAGCTGTACACCACCGTCTCGAGCCCGACCCGGCGCATGCTGCGCACGACGGGCAGCATCGGGATGCCGGCCCGCGCGTAGTCGGCCTTGAACTTGATGGCCAGCGCGTAGAAGTGCGGCGGCTGCCAGAGGAACACGACCGCGAACAGCATCCAGGCGGTCCAGGACAGCCCGCCGGTGACCGCGGCCCAGCCGATCAGCACCGGGGCCGCGCCGCAGGCGCCGCCCCACACCGTGTTCTGCCACGTGGTCCGCTTGAGCCACAGCGTGTAGACGAGGTCGTAGTAGGCGATGGCGCCGACGGTCAGCGCGGTGGCGAGCACGTTGGTGAACGTCGCCATGAGCACCGTGGACACCGCGGCGAGGGTCAGCCCGAAGATCAGGGCGCTGCGCGGCGACACGGTGTGGGTGGCCAGGGGACGGCGCGACGTGCGCTTCATCACCTGGTCGATGTCGCGGTCGATGTAGCAGTTGAGCGCGTTGGCCGCGCCGGCCGCGAGCGAGCCGCCGACCAGCACGACGAGGACCAGCCACAGCGAGGGCAGGCCGCGCGCGGCCAGGAACATCACCGGGACGGTGGTGATCAGCAGCAGCTCGATGATGCGCGGCTTGGTGAGCGAGACGTACGCCTTCACCACCGCGGCGAGGCTCGCCCGCCGTCCGGCCGCCTCCGCCTGCTGCGCCCGGGCCAGGGCCGCCGCCGACGTGGGACGGACCGGCTCGGACCCGCGCTGATCTACGACTGCGTGGTCGACGAGCTGCGTCACGTCTGGGTTTCCACCTTCCGGCGTCGGCCGCGCCTGTCGCCCGCCGGCCACATCGTGCTGGCCGGCCGGGGTCGGGTGGAGACTGCGGCGGAGCGAGGGTCCCGCCGAGACCAGCGGGCCTCCGCATCGTAGAACAGGATCGGCGCAGGTCGGACGGCGCCCCCGGTGGGCGGGGACCGGGCACCGTTCCGAAGGGCGGGAAGCACCCGGGTAAAGGCGGCGCGCGGCGATTTCGCGCTAAGCTGAATCGATCAAGTTCCGCCCCGGCGCGGCCAGGGAGACTGGCCGGGGCGGATGCGCGGATCGACTACGGTTGCCGCTGGCACCGTCGCCGATGTCCGAAACATGGTCGACTGAGCGTGGTGCCACCCGATCGTGGGTAGGGTCGACCTGATAACCCCTTCGAGGAAAACGCAACCTCCCCGTTCGACAGGAGCAGCCCCGCCGTGAGCGATGAACAGGTCAAGGGTCCCGAGCTGTCCTGGTCCGACGTCGACCGGCGTGCGGTCGACACGGTCCGGGTGCTGGCGATGGACGCCGTCGAGAAGGCCGGCAACGGACACCCCGGCACCGCGATGAGCCTGGCACCGGCCGCCTACCTTCTGTTCCAGAAGGTGATGCGCCACGATCCCACCGACCCGAACTGGCTCGGCCGGGACCGCTTCGTGCTCTCGTGCGGGCACTCCAGCCTGACGCTGTACATCCAGCTGTACCTGGCCGGCTACGGCCTGAGCCTCGACGACCTCAAGTCGCTGCGGCAGTGGAACTCCCTGACCCCGGGCCACCCCGAGCACGGCCACACCGCCGGCGTCGAGACCACCACCGGCCCGCTGGGCCAGGGCATCGGCAACGCGGTCGGCTTCGCGATGGCGGCCCGCCGCGAGCGGGGGCTGTTCGACCCGGAGCCGGCCACCGGCGAGAGCCTCTTCGACCACGACGTGTACGTCCTGTGCTCGGACGGTGACATCGAGGAAGGCATCAGCCACGAGGTCAGCGCGCTGGCCGCGCACCAGAAGCTGGGCAACCTGACCGTCATCTACGACGACAACGAGATCTCGATCGAGGACGACACCAAGGTCGCCAAGAGCGAGGACGTGGCCGCGCGCTACGAGGCCTACGGCTTCCACGTGCAGGTCGTCGACTGGCGCAAGGGCCACGACGCCGGCGACGGGGTCTACACCGAGGACGTCCACGCGCTGTGGGACGCCATCCAGGCCGCCAAGGCGGTGACCGACAAGCCGTCGTTCATCGCGCTGCGCACCATCATCGGCTGGCCGGCGCCGAAGAAGCAGAACACCGGCAAGGTCCACGGCTCGGCCCTCGGCGCCGAGGAGATCGCCGCCACCAAGGAGATCCTGGGCTTCGACCCGTCGCAGACCTTCGAGGTGACCGACGAGGTCCTCGAGCACACCCGCGGCGCCATCGTGCGCGGCCGCGAGCTGCACACCGCGTGGGACGAGCGCTTCGCCGCCTGGCGCGAGAGCGCCGGCGAGCGGGCGGCGCTGCTGGACCGGCTGTTCGCGGGCACGCTGCCCGACGCCTGGGAGAAGGCGCTGCCGGAGTTCCCGCCCAGCGAGAAGGGCGTGGCCACCCGCAAGGCGTCCGGCGACACGCTCGGCGCGCTCGCCGGGGTGCTGCCGGAGCTGTGGGGCGGCTCGGCCGACCTGGCCGAGAGCAACAACACCACGATGGAGGGCGAGCCCTCGTTCCTGCCGGCGGAGTTCGCCACGAAGGCGTTCCCCGGCAACGAGTACGGCCGGACGCTGCACTTCGGCATCCGCGAGCACGGCATGGGCTCCATCCTCAACGGCATCAAGCTGCACGGCCCGACCCGCCCCTACGGCGGCACGTTCCTCGTCTTCTCCGACTACATGCGCCCCGCGGTGCGCCTGGCCGCGCTCATGAAGCAGCCGGTCGTCTACGTGTGGACGCACGACTCGATCGGCCTCGGCGAGGACGGCCCCACCCACCAGCCGATCGAGCACCTGTCGGCGCTGCGGGCGATCCCGAACCTCGCCGTGGTCCGCCCCGGCGACGCCAACGAGACCGCGCAGGCCTGGAAGGTGGCGCTGGAGCGCAAGGACCAGCCGGTCGCGCTGGCCCTCACCCGGCAGAACCTGCCGACGCTGGACCGCACCCTCTACGCGCCGGCCGACAACGTGGCCAAGGGCGGCTACATCCTCAAGGACGCCTCCGACGGGCAGCCGCAGGTGATCATCATCGCCACCGGCTCCGAGGTGCAGCTCGCGGTCAAGGCCCAGGAGCGCCTGGAGGCCGAGGGCACCCCGACCCGCGTGGTGTCGATGCCGTGCCAGGAGTGGTTCGAGGAGCAGGACGCGGCCTACCGCCAGCAGGTGATCCCGACGGGCGTGAAGGCCCGGGTCAGCGTCGAGGCCGGCATCGCGATGTCCTGGCAGAAGTACCTCGGCGACGCCGGCGTGCCGGTGAGCATCGAGCACTACGGCGCGAGCGCCCCCTACCAGGTGCTGTTCGAGCAGTTCGGCTTCACCGTCGACCACGTCGTCGCGGCGGCGCACGCCTCCCTCGCCAAGGTCGGCGAGATCACCGGCAGCACTACCGGCAACTGAGTACCAGAAGGAGACCGCGATGAGTTCCGATCGGCTGGCCGAGCTCGCCGCCGCTGGCGTGGCGATCTGGCTCGACGACCTTTCCCGGCAGCGGCTGAGCAGCGGCGGGCTGGACAAGCTGCGCCGCGAGCAGCACGTGGTCGGGGTCACCACGAACCCCACCATCTTCGCCAAGGCCGTCACCTCGGCCGAGGACTACGCCTCCCAGGTCAGTGACCTCGCCCTGCGCGAGACCTCGGTCGCCGAGGCGATGCGTTCGGTCATGGGCTACGACGTGCGCTGGGCCTGCGACGTGATGAAGCCCGCCGCCGACGCCAGCAAGGGCGTCGACGGCCGGGTCTCGATCGAGGTCGACCCGACGCTGGCCGCCAACACCGCCCGCACCGCCGCCGAGGCCAAGGCGCTGTGGTGGCTCGTGGACCGCGACAACCTCTTCATCAAGATCCCGGCGACCAGGGAGGGCCTGGCGGCCATCACGGCGACCCTGGCCGAGGGCATCAGCGTCAACGTCACGCTGATCTTCTCGCTGGAGCGCTACGAGGCCGTCATCGACGCCTTCCTCGCCGGCGTCGAGCAGGCCAAGGCCAACGGGCACGACCTCTCCAAGATCGCCTCGGTGGCGTCCTTCTTCGTGTCGCGGGTCGACACGGAGTACGACAAGCGCCTCGACAAGATCGGCACGGACGAGGCCAAGGCGCTGAAGGGCAAGGCGGCGATCGCCAACGCGAAGCTCGCCTACCAGCTCTACGAGCGCAAGTTCTCCGAGCCGCGCTGGCAGGCCCTTGCCGACGCGGGCGCGAACCCGCAGCGGCCGCTGTGGGCCTCGACGTCGACGAAGAACCCGGAGTACCGCGACGTGATCTACGTCGAGGAGCTCGTCGCGCCCGGCACCGTCAACACCATGCCGGAGTCGGTCATCCACGCGTTCGCCGACCACGGCGAGGTCCGCCTCGACGCCGTCACCGGCGGCTACGAGGAGGCCAAGCAGGTGATGGACGCGCTGGCCGCCCTGGGCATCGACTACAACGACGTCGTCGACGTCCTCGAGCGCGAGGGCGTGGAGAAGTTCACCGTCAGCGGCAAGGAGATGATCGAGACGGTGCAGAAGGCGCTGGCCTCCGCCGCCTGAGGTTTCACGGGTTCTCGACGCGCCCGTCACCCGCGGGCGCCAGGATGAGGGTCATGCAGGGGGTTTGGGTGTCTGAGCTGCTCGACGACGTGGTCGCGGCCGCTGGCCTCACGGTGTTCGGTGCCGCGCCCGTCGGCGATCGCGCCCTGCTCCCTGCCTCACCCGCGCTGCCCGGCCCGGACCTGTCCGACCGGATCGAGGCCCTGCGTTCGCGGGGCCTCGACCGCGTCGCCCTGCTGGCGACCGGCGCGCCCGCCGCGGCGGCCCGGGCCATCGCCACCACCCTGGGCCTGTCGCTGCTCACCCCGCGGCAGGCCCTGTCCGCGGAGTCGCTCACCCGCACGGCCCTCGTGCTCGCCGGCGAGCCCGACCCCGAGATCGATGCCTACCTGCGGATGTTCGGCGCCTTCCTCGGCGACGAGCTGACCCGCCACCTGGTCGTCGTGGCCGCCCCCGGCTCCCCCTGGGCCGCGCTGGGCGCCGAGACCTTCCTGACGTTCGCGCCGCCCCACTCGGCCCTGAGCCCCTACTCCCTGGTGGCTCCCGGCCTGGCCGGCGCCGACATCGCCGCCCTGCTCGACCAGGCGCGGGCGCTGCTCGCCCCGCCCCTGGCCGCCGCCCGCACCCATCCGATCGGGTTCGGCTCGTACAACGCCGTGCCCTCCCCGCGTCAGCCGGAAGCCCCCGAGTTCCCGCCCGGGCTGGCCCTCGGCGTGGCCATCGGCGAGGCGGCCCGCAACGGGCGGAACAAGCTCGCCGTGTCCCCGGACGGCTCCGGCATCGACGGCCTCGGCGAGTGGCTCGAGTGGCTGTTCGCCGCCGTCGCGCCCCACGTCGTGCCGGTCGTCCTCGAGAACCCGTCCTCCTGGGGCCACGAGGGCCCGGACGTGCTCAGCGTGACCATCGGCGGCATGCTGGGCCGCAACCAGGTCCGCAGCCTCACCCCCGACCTGTCCGTCAACGGCCCGCTCGGCGCGCAACTGCTCGCCTGGGAGCAGGCCGCGCTCGTGGCCGGCGCGCTCGGCCCCGGACCCGCCCTCGTCGAGGGGGCGATCGAGGTGTACGGCGAGACGCGCGCCACGACCGTGATCGGCGCGATCGACAAACTGATGCGTCGCGTGCCCGAAGGTGGGTACGTGGCGGTTGCCGCGCACCTCGACCGCGAGGCCGATGCCGCGGCGGCCGGTGTCCGCGACGCCCTCGCCGGGAGGGTGGCGCGGGCCGTCACGTTCGGCTGGGGGAATCGTCCGCCGCTGCCCGGGCTCGGCGCGCTGATCCAGATCACCGCCGCGACGGGCGACGACGTGCCGGTGCCCGGCCGGCCGTACACGTTCGGCCGGCTCCTGGCCGCCCAGGCGGCGGCCGAGGGGCGCGGGCCGCGGCTCCGGCTCCATCTGACCGACCGGACAACCGGTATCGACCAACTGTTGGCCGCCCTCGGAGGGTGAGACTGATGACCAATCCGCTGCGGGACCCGCAGGACCGGCGACTGCCTCGGATTCCCGAGCCGTGCGCGCTGGTCATCTTCGGCGTCACCGGTGACCTGGCCCGCAAGAAGCTCATCCCGGCCGTCTACGACCTGGCCAACCGGGGTCTGCTACCGCCCAGCTTCGCCGTGCTCGGCTTCGCCCGGCGCGACTGGGGCGACGGCGACTTCGAGGACCTGGCCCGCAAGGCGGCCCAGAACGGCGCCCGCACCACGTGGCGGGAGGAGGTGTGGTCGCGCCTGTCCGGGAACATCAAGTTCGTGCCCGGCTCGTTCGAGGACGACCAGGCCTTCGACCACCTGGCGCAGACGCTCAACGACCTGCACGACGAGTCCGGCATCCCGGGCAACGCGGCGTTCTACCTGTCGATCCCGCCGTCGGCCTTCCCGGTCGTGCTCAAGCAGCTCGAGCGGACCGGCATGTCGGACAACGCGAAGTCCGGCGGCTGGCGCCGGGTCGTGGTGGAGAAGCCGTTCGGCTACGACCTGTCCTCGGCCAAGCAGCTCAACGACCTCGTCGACGACGCCTTCACCGCCCGCGACGTGTTCCGCATCGACCACTACCTGGGCAAGGAAACGGTCCAGAACATCATGGCGCTGCGGTTCGCCAACAACCTGTTCGAGCCGGTGTGGAACTCCAACTACGTCGACTCGGTGCAGATCACGATGGCCGAGGACGTCGGCATCGGCACCCGCGCCGGGTTCTACGACACGGTCGGGACGGCCCGGGACGTACTGCAGAACCACCTGCTGCAGCTGCTCGCCCTGGTGGCGATGGAGGAGCCGACGGCCTTCGACGCCGAGGCGATCCGCACCGAGAAGCTCAAGGTGCTCAACGCCATCAAGGTGCCGACCGACGTGTTCACGCAGACGGTGCGGGGGCAGTACCTGACCGGCTGGGTGGCCGGCGAGCGGGTCCCCGGCTACCTCGAGGAGAAGGACGTCCCGGCGGAGTCGAAGACGGAGACGTACGTGGCGGTGCGCCTGGGCATCCAGAACCGCCGCTGGGCCGGGGTGCCCTTCTACATCCGGGCCGGCAAGCGCCTGCCGCGGCGGGTGACCGAGCTCGCGGTGCTGTTCAAGAAGGCCCCGCACCTGCCGTTCAACGACGCCGACGTGGAGATGCTCGGCAACAACCAGCTGGTCATCCGGGTCCAGCCGGACGAGGGCGTGATGCTGAAGTTCGGCTCCAAGGTGCCGGGCACCACGATGGAGGTCCGCGACATCGCGATGGACTTCCAGTACGGCGAGGCGTTCACCGACGCCAGCCCGGAGGCGTACGAGCGGCTCATCCTCGACGTCCTGATCGGCGACAAGACGCTGTTCCCCGACTCCGCCGAGGTCGAGGCCAGCTGGAACGTGATCGACCCGCTCGAGGCGTCCTGGGCCGGCTCCACGCCCGAGCCGTACCGCGCGGGCGAGTGGGGGCCGCGGGCCGCCGACGAGATGCTGGCCCGCGAGGGCCGCGCCTGGCGCCGGGCGTAGGGCCAACTAGGGAGACATGGACATGATCGGTTTGTGGGACACCACCGGCATCGAGGTGGTCAAGGCCCTGGCCAACGAGCGGCGCAGCGCCGGCGGCCTGACCAGTGGCCTGGCCCTGACCCTGATCGCGGTGGTCGACGAGCGCCAGGTCCGCGAGGCCGAGGCGGCCGCCACCATCGCCGCCTCCGCACACCCGTGCCGGCTGCTCATCATCGTGCGGGCGGACGTGACGCAGCAGCGCTCGCGGCTCGACGCCGAGATCGTGGTCGGCGGCCGGCTCGGGCCGTGCGAGGCGGTCGTGATGCGCATGCAGGGCCGCCTGGCGCTGCACGCCGAGTCGGTGGTCATGCCGCTGCTCGCCCCGGACGTGCCGGTGGTGACCTGGTGGCAGTGCACCCCGCCGGAGCGCATCGCCTACGACCCGCTGGGCGTGGTGGCCGACCGGCGCATCACCGACAGCGCCCAGGCCGAGGACCCGGTCGCCGCGCTGCGCGTGCGCTCGGACGACTACGTGCCCGGCGACACCGACCTGGCGTGGTCGCGGATCACCCCGTGGCGCACCCTGCTGGCCGGCGCCTTCGACGCCAACCGGGTCGGCGTGCGGGCCGCCACCGTCGTGGCCCCCGAGCACGACCCGACGGCGCTGCTGCTCGGCGGCTGGCTGGAGGCCCGCCTGGGCGTCCACCCGACCCGCCGCTCCGGCTCCGGCAGGATCATGGAGGCGGTCGAGCTGCAGCTCGAGGACGGCAACGAGATGAAGCTGACCCGCGACCTCAACGCGGGCGTCGCCACCCTGCAGCGCACCGGCCAGCCGGACCGCATCCTGCCGCTGACCCGCCGCCCGCTGGGCGACGAGCTGGCCGAGGAGCTGCGCCGCCTGGACCCGGACCAGCCGTACGCGGCCGCCCTGGCCGCCGGCACCGGCAAGCGCCGCCTCGACGAGCGCACCGCCCCGCGCGTGCACATCTGGAAGGACCCGGCCCTGGCCGAGCGCCCGGAGGCGTCCGCCGCGGCCTCCCTGGCCCCCGCACCGGAGCCGGCCGCGCTGGTAGAGGAGCATGTGGCGTCGTGACCCAGAGCAAGGTGATCGTCCACACCGAGCCGCGCCTGCTGGCCGAGGCCGCCGCCGCCCGCCTGATCGTCCGCCTGACGGACGCCCAGGCCGAACGCGGCGAGGCCACGGTCGTGCTGACCGGCGGCCGCATCGCCGCCCAGATCTACCAGGCCGTCCGCGACAGCCCGGCCCGCGACGCGGTCGACTGGACGCGGGTGAACCTGTGGTGGGGCGACGAGCGCTTCCTGCCGGCCGGTGACGACGAGCGCAACGAGACCCAGGCCCGCGCCACCCTCCTGGAGTCCCTGAAGCTCGACCCGACCCGCGTCCACCCGATGCCGCCCTCGGACGGCCCGGACGGCGACGACGCCGAGGCCGCCGCCGCCCGCTACGCCGCCGAGCTGGCGCAGGCGGCCCGGCCGGGCTCGGCCGAGCTGCCGCACTTCGACGTGGTGCTGCTGGGCGTCGGCGAGGACGGCCACGTGGCCTCGGTGTTCCCCGAGCACCCGGTCACGTTCGAGACGCGCCCCGTCTCGGCGGTGCGCGGCAGCCCGAAGCCGCCCCCGGTCCGCACCACGCTGACCCTGCCCGCCATCAACACGGCCGACGAGGTCTGGCTGATCGCGTCGGGGGCGGGCAAGGCGAGCGCGGTGGGCCTGGCCCTGGCCGACGCGGGCCCGCGCCAGGTGCCGGCCGCGGGCGTGCACGGCCGCGAACTGACGCTGTGGCTGCTCGACTCGGCCGCCGCCCACGACCTGCCGCCGAAGTTCCGCAGCCTGGTCTGAACGTTCCCTGTTTTGAGCTGCTTGTTTTGAGCGGCTTGTTTTGAGCGGCGCCGTCGCCTCCGGGCGGTCGGCGCCGCTGCATCGATGGGCTGATAGCCTCGCTCCTCGGTGCTGGTCTTCTCCCCTGCCGTCGTGGCCGTCACGCTGCTGGCCGCCGTCCTCCACGCGGTGTGGAACGCCGTCGCGCACCAGGCGCCGGACCGCCTGCTCGGATTCGCGCTGATCAACGTCGCCTACACGGTCATCGGCGGGCTCGCCGTCGCCGTGCTGGGGCTCCCGCCGGCCGGCTCGTGGCCGTACATCATCGGCTCGGCCCTGATCCACGTCGTCTACCAGCTGCTGCTGTGGGCCAGCTACGAGTTCGGCGACTTCAGCCAGGTCTACCCGGTCGCCCGCGGCACCGCGCCCTGGGTCGTCGCCGTGCTGGAGATCGTGCTGCTGCACCGGGCCATGCCGGTGGTCCAGCTGATCGGCGTGCTCACGATCTCGGCCGGCCTGGTGAGCATGGCCCTCGACCGGGGCCGGCCGACCCGCGCCCAGCTGCCGGCACTGGCCGCCGCGGTGGCGACCGGCCTCGCGATCGCCGCCTACACCGTCGTCGACGCCTCGGGGGTGCGCACCACCCCGGTGCTGCTCTACGCCGCCTGGATGTTCTTCCTGCAAGGACCGGTGCTCCCGCTCGTGGCGTTGGCCCGCCGCGGCCGCCGGCTGACCACCGAGGTGCGCAAGAGCGCCGCCGGCGGACTGGTGGGCGGGGTGCTCTCCCTGACCGCGTACGGCCTGGTGCTCTGGGCCCAGACCAGCGGCGCGACCGCCGCCATTGCCGCGCTGCGCGAGACCAGCATCGTCATCGGCGCGATCATCGGCGTGGCGTTCCTCGGCGAGCGCCTGGGCCGGCGGCGCATCGCCGCGGCCGTCCTCGTGGCCGCCGGCATCGTCCTGGTCAGCCTGTAGACGGCGGCCCGGC